>JAIKZF010000048.1 GCA_024682455.1 Ruminiclostridium sp.
GGGGTAGCCGGCTGTGTCCGCGGATGCGGACACAGCCGGCTCTTCCGCAGGCGCGGGCTCCGCCGCGCCTGCGGGGCTGACCTCCGTGGAAGCCTCATCGTTCTCGTCTTTATGTATGACCTTCGATTCATCGAATTCCGGGTACCGCGCTTTCAGGGACTCGGGAGCAAGGTACGCCGCAGCCGCAGCCGCGACAGCATCATAGTCTCTGCCGAGGTGAGCTCTCGCGGAGCGGAGCTTGCTGTCGACCGCGTTCTCACTCATACCTGTGAGCACGGAGATCTCGCGCGAGCCATATCCGAACACCGCAGAAACGGCGAATATGAGCCTCTCCACATCGGGCATATCGGCTGTGACGGCAAATATCCCGCCTGCTCCGCTCTCCACGCCCTGAGCCCTGAACTCCTTCAGCGTATCCACCACATTCTTTGTCAGCTCATGTACCAGCCACGAGCACAGATGCTTTTCGTCCTTTATCCTCGATATCCCCGCATAGCCCTCCGCTATCGCGATGATGACCGAGTTTTTAGCTGCCTGCCCGTCCTTAAGGGATATCAGCGCGGCGGTATACAGGCTGTCTACAAAGGCAGCGCACAGCGACTCATACGCCGCCTTGCTGCCGGTTTTTGCTATTTCGAGCTTTTCGGAAAATGTCAATACTTTCCACTCCTTCTGCGAAAAATCATACCTTGTTATATTATATCACATTCAGATGAAAAAATCAATGGGAGAAGTGACTTTAATACTTATCCCATTTCAAAACATTGAAAACAAAAAGCGCAGCACCGAAGGGGTCCGGGGGCGACCGGAAAGCTCTCGGAAAGGATTTCGCGATACTGTATTATCGATCGTTTGATAAAGAATTAGCATTAAAACCGTCTTTTGCCATATTCCCCCGGACGCCTCACACTTGATATCTCACCGCATATAATGTAAAAAAGCGGAGAACGACGGGGTAGCGCATTCGCGTTCCAGAATAGCCCGGTCGCGGTCATTATCCCGGGAGTGTTAACCGACTTTTCCGCTTTTTATATAAAACAAGGGCGGCGCCGTACGGTACCGTCCTTATTTTCACAAGCCAAAAAGAAATTGGTCAAAATGTAAGAAAATACTTTACAATCGGAGGCAAATGATGTATAATATAATAGATAATGCTTTACTATAAGAGCGGAGAATACACAATGAAAAAAATCGTATCAATATTACTTTCGGTCGTTATAGCCGCGCTCGGTCTGTGCGGAGTGACGGCAGGAGCTGTCGGGGCAACGACCGACGAGGTAGATGTCGTGTTCCTGGTCGACTCCAGTATGTCCATGGCAAAAAGCGACCCCGAATTCATACGCCTTGAGGCAATAAAACTGTTCGCCGATCTATGCAGCCTCGGCAATACAAAAATAGGCTTCGTGCTGTTCGGGAGCGAAATAAACTACTCGCAGGCACCGACCGCGATAAACACCGAAGCGGACAGAGATAAGCTGAAAAACGATGTCTCCGGCTTCACGGAGATGCACGGCTCCACCGATATAGGAAAAGCGGTGAAGTACGCGGTGGAGATGCTGGCGCAGGACGAGTACGAAGGCAAGGGCAAGCTCATAGTCTTCCTGTCCGACGGAAAGACCGTTATAACCGGAAATAAAGAAAGAACTCTCGAAGCCTCGCAGCAGGATCTCGACGACGCAATCCTCGCCGCGCAGAACGCCGGGATACCGATATATACCATAGGCCTCAACGCCAACGGCGATGTCGACGAGGACGAGCTCGGACGCATATCATACTACACCTACGCAGACGATACCTATATGACCGACAGCGCCTCCGACCTGTCGGAGATACTGAGCGATATCTACGTACGCCATACCGGAGCCCAGACCGCCGAGCTCGAAAACTTCGTCTCCGACGGCGAGGCTCACGATGTCATATTCACAATAGCCGATACCACCGTGGTAGAGGCAAACCTCGTGGTAATGCACCACGGCGGCGTTGCGGACATAAGACTCTACGACGAGACGGGAGCCGAGGCCCCCTACGACGATAAGACCGCCGCAATATCCCGCAACGAGAATTACTCGCTGGTGAAGATATACTACCCCCGCAAGGGCGACTGGAGGCTCTCGGTGAAGTCCGACAGAGACACCAAGGTCAATGTGAACTATATCCTCACGATGGACTACACGCTCGCGCTGACCTACTCGACCGACAAGGCCGTGGGCGAGGGCACAAGAGTCAGGTTCTTCGCCGTGCTCAATGACCTCGACGGTCAGCCGATAAGCGACGAGAGCGTAATGGCCAGGCTCTCGGGCAGGATCACCGTAAGAAACGCCGATACCGATGAGGAGAACGAGGTCGCTCTTGTACTCGAAGAGGGCGTGTTCGGAGGCGAATATATCCTCCCGACCGGCAGCCCCTACACGATACAGGCAAGCCTCTATAATAACAGCATAGATATAAGAAGCGACATAGCCCGCCTGGAACCGGGCAGCGAGGACTTCAAGGAACCCGAGGGTCCGCTGAAGCTCATACTGATATGCGCCGGAGCGGCTCTGGCTCTCATCGTTATCATCATTGTAACGGTAAAATCCATAAAGAAAAACCACCGTATGTGGTCGGGCAAGATCGTCCTTACCGTGACGGCGGACGGTATGCCTACCCCGCCCGCGCATTATGAGTTCGCGAAGAAGATACCCGGCAAGCGCATCGTGACTCTCGCGGCGGTGATGAAGGAGCTGTTCGCCGGGACAGAGGCGGAAAACGCCCTGCCGCACGGCATAGCCTCGGCGGTAAAGATCACGATGAACGAGACCGGAGACCTGCGCGTGCTGAAGATCGGACAGCTCGAATACAACGGCGGCGTTACCCTCGGCAAGAACGTGATACTCTCGAACGCGTACAGGGTCACTCTCCGCTACACACCAAAGTCGGGCGGCACGAGCAGCGTGATAATACAGTATTTCAGAACATAAAAATATGACCGTTACACTCCCCCGCAGGCAAAGCGGAGAGATAACGGAAAACCAGCTTCATCGGAGGGAAAAATGGCAAGGATATCGGAATCACAGAAGGAAAACATATCGCTGATGAGCGTAGACCTCGGCGGCTCGATGTCGAGCGCGCAGATAAGAGTCGAATCAAAGGGCAACCCCGTCCTGATAATCGGACTGGGAGGAACGGGCATGGACGCGCTGCTGTACGCAAAGCAGCTCATAAACAAACGCTTCAAGCTCCCCGACGACGCTCCGAACAAGGCACTCGCGATACCGAACAATATCCGCGTGCTCGGTATAGACTCGGACAACACCTACTTCCGCAAAAAGACCGACAAGAAGGACGGCGAGATGCGCTTCTCGGTGGGCGAGTATGTGTCCATTTCCGCGTCCGTTGAGCGCTTTCTCGCCAACGAGCATCTTATCCCGCCTTACGTGCGCGAATGGCTCGACGACCCGAAGCGCATCTACGCCAAGGTCAAGGGCAGCGGCGACGACGGCGCGAACGGTATCCGCCAGTCGGGCCGCATACTGCTGTTCAACTCCATAAACGCCGTGGTCAAGGCGATAACCGCCAACGTCCAGAAGCTCCTGACCGGAATGATGCCCGAGCAGAGGCTCCAGGTGTTCATCCTGTCCGGCATAAGCGGAGGCACCGGAAGCGGCACCTTCATAGATATCCCCTACATAGTGCGCGAGATAATCAACCGCCAGGGCAAGACCAACTTCGACATAATGGGATTCCTGTTCACTCCCGACGTCAATCTGTCGAGAGTCGACGACCTCAACATTCAGCGCTACATAAGGCGCAACGGATTCGCGGCTCTGCAGGAGCTCGAATATCTCATGGATATGCACTCGCATATGTTCGACCCGTTCAGGCAGAGATATTCCGAGAGCTTCGAGGTCATAAGCACCGAGAGACCCTACGACACCTGCCTGTTCGTCTCCGCCAGCGGTAAGGACGGCTTTGTCCTGAAAAACCCCGCCGAGCAGTATAAATTCAGCCTCTCTATCGCCGCCGAGGGTATATGCAACTTCATATCCTCC
The DNA here is from genome assembly GCA_024682455.1 of Ruminiclostridium sp. Lineage (GTDB taxonomy): Bacteria > Bacillota > Clostridia > Oscillospirales > Ruminococcaceae > Ruminiclostridium_E. The sequence continues at coordinate 4,032 of JAIKZF010000048.1, forward strand.
TCCGACAGCCAGGGCGATTTCAGCATAGACTCGTTCCGCGTGAACCTCGGTCAGGCTCTCGCGGGCATAATCCCCCAGTACCCGATGCTAAACGTATATTCGTCCGTGGGAGCCTCGGCGGCGATACTGCCCAAGTCCGAGGTGCTCGAATACCTCACAGGCAAGGTGTTCAGCCACATGAACACCCTGCATAACAACTCCCCGTCAAACGAGCAGAGAATGGTGTTCCTCGGGACGATAGGTCTCGACAACATCTCGGTGCAGTCCTACTTCGACGCGCGCCGTCCCGGACTCTTCGAGGGCGGCATAGAGAACCCCGTGTTCCAGCGTCAGGCGCTGAAAAACAACAAGCGCAGCGTAGAGGATATGGGCGAGGAATGGCTGCTGCGCGTGGAGAAGGAATACAGGGCCATGCTCCCCGAGGCTACCGAGACATTCTTCAACAAGTTCGTGCAGGCGGCTGAACTCAGCTTCTGCAACACCGCCGAGGGACCGTTCTATATTGCGAGCCTGATAAGCTCCGAGGACAGATACTGCCTCATCAAGAAGCTGCGCACCTGCATAAACGAGGAGCTCGGCTTACAGGCCGAATACAGCGCCCAGAAGCTCATGGAGCGCAAGAACGCCGCCGACCTCGCTTACCGCGCGTTCTGCAACAAGGCTCTCGACCTCACCTCGAACACGAGAAAGGACTACTTCAACCTCATCTCGCAGTATTACCAGAGCAAGGCCGACGCCGTGCGCTGCGACTATACGATAAAGCTGTACAGCGACCTCACGGCGCGCATCAGCAACTATTACAGCGACCTTATCGAGAACCTTGTGGGCATACTCGACTATCTGCGGTATGTCTGCGAGAAGAACCTGAGCATAGTCACCGGTCAGGAGAACGCGACCTCCGGCGTGCTCAGCAAGACCTACGAGTGGAAGATGTACGACATCAAGAGCGAGCAGAACGTGCTCGAAAAGCTCAACGAGGAGCTCAGCGCCGTCGATCTCGACAACGCGGTGTCGGATATACTGCGCCGTTTCCTCGACGCGTTCAAGAACACCCGCTCGAAGGACGACTTCGACGTTTCCTCGTTCATCAGCGACAGCATTGCGGCGCATTTCTCCGAAACGCTGAGCCAGTCGATGAGCGAGTTCTTCGAGGCGCGCTACCCCAGCGCGGCTTCACGCGCGGACGCCGCAAGGCAGCTCCTGAACGAGCTGCGCGCCCGCTCGAATATCATGTACCCCTGCTCGACCTCGGTGGACACCTCGGAGATACTATACGCCTCCATACCCTCGCAGTCGGGGCCTATCGAGGCTGCCGCGGACGAGGACGAGATACTCTGCAAGCACAAGATCATCAGCCCCTACAACAACCGTATCTCGATATTCACGTTCGGAGCGGGTCTCGCGGTGGCGCACCACAACACCGTGCACCTGTTCGAGTCGGACTACTATTCGTTCTTCTCCGAAACGGGCGGAGCAAAGGACGTCAATATGATAGGTCAGCACCTGTATTCGACGTTCAGCGGACTGCGCGATACCGACTGGTTCAGGCTCGCGAGCCCGATACACGATACTCTGCGCCCCAAGGAGTTCGTCACCGAGAATACCGAAAAGGTGCACAGACAGAACGAGGCGAACCGCGCGGTATTCAACAGGGCTCAGGAAATCGGCATAATCGACGCGGTCGGGAACGTTCACTACGACGACAAGCTGACCGCCCAAGCCGTTAAGGCCATTTCCTTCGACCCGACAAAGCCCTCGGCGATAAAGGAAGCGAAGCAGAAGTATACTGCCTTCGCGGAGAGCCTCAAAAACGCGCCTGTGCTGTTCACGCTCAACCCCGTGAACTACATGAACGCCACCGAGACCGATAAGGTGCGCGAGGCTTATGTCCGCACCTACGGAGCGTGGAAGTACACGGAACAGATGATCGCCGCCTACGACGCGGCAATGGCTGCGATCGAAGAGTGCGACGGCGTTCTGAACAAGGAAAAGGGCGCGAACAAGCTGCTCAAGGGTATGTTCGACGCGCTCTTCGCCGGAGTGATATTCAAGGAAAAGACATTCTTCAGATATACCGACGCCTCGGGCGACAGCGTGAATATCCTCAATACGCTGTCTATCGGCGATACCACCGAGCAGAGATACTTCTTCTACTATGTGCTGTTCGAGAAGTACTGCGAGCTTGACGAGACAAAGCGCGCCTACATAAGCAAAAAGGCGCAGACCGCTCACGCCGACGATATCCCCGACGAACACATCGAGTTCCTGCGTTCGCTCAAAAAGCACGTGAGCGCGTCGATCAAGGCGATAGACGACTTCGACGCGGAGTTCTCCGGCGAGGACGAGGAGCGCGAGCACGATATCATCAAGAAGTACAGAAAATTAAGAGAAATGGCTGACAGCTCCCTTGAGCTGCTTGAATGATGAAGGAATTACTTGACAGGATCGACAGTATAACGGGACTTGCCGGCGAGACCGAGGGAAAGCCCTCCGTCACCGCCGAGTCCCCCGCCTTGTTCCTTTACGCGGGGGACAGGGCGGTGAAAAGCATACCGGCGGTGAAAAAGCACCTGAAACGCCTGCTGCTCAACAGCCGCGGCATACTGCACGCGGCGGCGTCCGGCGGGGACGTGCCCGGAGCGGACTATACCGTGAGCATACCGGAGGCTCCCGTCCGCGGAGAGTCCGTGACCTTCGTCACCGGGAACGCCGCGGCTCTCGCGGAGTTCAACGGGGGCGCAAAGACCGCGGCGGACAGACTTATGATGTCCCGGGGCTTCCCGCGCACCGACAGATGCTTTCTGTTCATCATAGCCGACCCGGACAGCTCCGCGAGCGCGCTGCTGCCGGAGTTTGTCATGCTGTTCTCCGAGAACGCGCACATACGCGTGCATACCTGCCTTTTCGTGCTCCTCGGCGACGGCTCGGGTGGGCTGGTAAGCTCCGCAGCGTTCTTCCGCGAGCTGGAGGTCTGCCGCGGCGACGGCTTCATATACGAATGTCCCGTGATGCTCCGCGAGGGGCAGCACATAGGCGTGCGCAGAGACGGCGCGGTCTTCGACGAGGTGTTCTTCCTTGAAATGTACCGCAGCGATATGAAGCTCTGCCCGCGCAACGAGGACAACAACGCCCGCATCGCGGCAGTCATTGCTGCTCTGCTGGATTCCCCGGAGCCCGTGCGGCTGCCGTCCTCGCCGTTCCTCACGGCGGGTATCTCGATACTCGGCACCCCGGCAAGGACGATCTCGCATATTATGTATAAGTCCGTCATAGACCTGCTTGCGGGAAAGGACGGAGGCGAAACTCCGCAGATACCCGCCGAAAGGCTTTTCGGCTACGACGCCGTAATGGAGGTCTGCGACACGATAATGCAGGCTCTGCCCGATATAAGCACGATAGTGTCCGTAATGCCCGCCGCCGCGGGAAAGGACCCCGAGGCGGTGAAGAACACCAACGTGCGCAATATACTCGAATACTTCGGAGGCGCCGACGAGGAATACTTCAACGAGCGCTTCGTTGCCGCCTGCGAGCGCATGGCGGACAACAGCGGCGGCATAGACGCGGAGAGCATATTCCGCGGCTACGTCGACAAGGGGACCCTCCGGCTGAGCGACGTGATACGCTGCACGGCACACGACGGCTCCGCCGCGGACTGCCTCGGCGAGGTGACCGACAGACTCGGCTCCGAGGAGGCCGCGCTGAACTCACAGCTCGCCGAGCTGCTCGCCCAGCCCTGCCCCGAGCCTCCCCACGGGCTGTTCTCAAAGCCCTCGGGCTGCGATATCATAGCCTCGGCGGTCTCGGTGAAGTACGGCAAGCTGCTTGAGATACTCAGGACGCGCACCGCAAAGCGCCTCGTGACAAATATACTCGGACAGCTCGGAAGTCTGTCCGCAAAGGTCAGCGCGGCCGCGGACAGGATAAAAGCCTTCTCCGGCGAGCTGACCGAGACGATCCTGCGGGAGCTCTACGACGACGAGGGCACGCTTACCGACGCGGCTCCGTTCGTCGCGCACTATTCCGCGGTGAGCGAACGCTCCGCGGGAGACTGCTCCGATATCTCCGGGGACAGGAGCCTTTACGATATCCTGATGAGCTGCGGAAGCGGGGACATCTCCGGACTGACGGAGACAGCGTTCGGCATTTTCCGCCGCATGACCGCCGACACCTCGGTAAGGGAGATTTTCTCCCGGCCGTTCGATACGGAGCTGTACGAAAGATACAGGAGCTTCGAGGGCGGCAAGGACCCCGGCTGGGTGGACGCGAGGCTCGTCGAGAGGCTGCGGGAAACGAGCCGCGCCGATCTGCGCTACAACGTGTTCCAGCCCGCGAACTGCCTGTTCTTCTCCGGGGACCGCGATTCGGGCTTCGTGAAAAAGATGCTCGCCTATGAGGACCCGGCGTTCGAGTCGGTGAAGGAATGCGGCATAGGCTGCGGCTCCTACGCCCAGCTCGCCGTCTACGGCGTGCCGTCCGCGGACTGCATAGTCTGCGCCGGAGAATGTGACAGGGTCTATGAGAAGTATGTCTCCGAGCACGGCGATATCGTTTATATCGACCGTACCCGCACGGAAGGAGCACGGCAATGAGCTGTTATATCACAAATACCGCGACAGTCCGCACCTCCGACGGCAGCATAGCCGTCTCGTGGAACTGGCCGACGGGCTGCGGCTGCGTGCGCGTCGTGTTCGTGCACAGGCTCGGCGGAAGGGACGTGACAAAGCTCACCCCCGACGAGCTTTCCGCAGTCTCCGACCTCTGCTTTCCCGACGAGTTCCAGATCGCCGGAGGAAAGTACGTTTATCCCATAGGCCCCGAGGACGCGGGACTGCTGAAATTCCGCGTTTACTGCTGCACCGACCCCGCGCATACGGAGTTCGGCAAGTGCGGCGAGACCGTGCATATCACGGGGATAACCCTGAACATAAGCTATAAGACCGCCGTGAAGAAGTGCGGCAAGGTATACAAGAAGGTGACCTTCTCCGTGAACGCGGACTGCCCCGTTCCCGCGGAGGTGCTGGTCTACCGACTGACGCCCTCCGGCGCCGAATACCCCGTGACCCGCGATATCCCCGCCGGAGCCTCGGAGCTCCCGCCGGTCATAATACCCGCGCAGTCCGAAGCCTCTCTGCGTCTGGCTGTCGGTCACGAGGAAGAATTCCTGCTCAAAGGCAACTGATATATTTTAAAAATCGCCGGCGAAGCCGGCACCACAATTATTCACTGTTCATTATTCACCATTCACTATTCACTTTTTCCGAAAGGTAGTTATGTCAGACCGCAGATGTATATTCTGCGGCAGGCTCACGGAGCTCGAGACCGACGCTCTCTTTCGTCTGCCGCCCGACCACCCGCGCACAAACGATCCCATATACGCCGATTTCCGGAAAGCCCGGGGCTTCACGGATCTGCGCAGCGACCTGCCCGGAGTCTGCGGCAGCCGCTCGCCGGAATGTCTGAAGCTCGACTGGGAGAACGGCAGACCCGTGCTCATCACAAAGACCGGGCGCGGCACCGATACGCTTATCTGCCCGTCCTGCCACAATGAGCTGTTCCGCGACACGGACAGCGCCTCGGTATGCTCGGCCGTATTCTTCGGAGCGAAGGACAGCGGAAAAACGTCGCTCATACTCGCGCTGGCGAACAGCCGCATAAAGGAGCAGTTCTCCCCCGACGGGAAATACAGGTATATATTCAACGACAGACTTTACAGCACCGAGGACATAGCCGCCGGAGCCGAAAAGGCCGCGTCCGGCGAAAAGCCCGCCGACCTCCGCAGCCCCGCCGCCGTCTACCGCGTGCCGCGTGCCGCTGAGGGAGGCAAGCCCGTCTGTGACGTTCTGCACGACGTGTCGGCAGCCGATACCGCGGACGAGGAAACTCTGCTGACAGCTCTGCCGTTCGCGGAGTCGGCGGAGCACTTTGTCTACTGTCTGCCCGCCGATAAGCTTGCCGAGGCTCCCGGAGAAGGCGAACGCCCCGATATACTCATGCGCAGGGATATCTTCATGATGCTCGGCGCGTGCAGGTTCGCGGAGAAGCCTCCGGAGCTCGATATCGCGCTGACGAGGTACGACCTCGCGGATATGAGCCCCGAAACGGCGTCGGAGCGGGTGTTCGGGGTTTTCCCGAGTATCGGGGAGCTTTCGGGATACTTCTCCGGAGTAAAGGTCTACGCCGTATCCGCGGCAAGACCCGACCTCGGCGGCAGTCTCACCGACGAACTCTACGCCGGTCTTTTCGGCTAAATCATATAAAGCAGGTCAAACGATATGGCTAACAACAACCAGGATACGACTTATGATATAGTGTGTCCGTTCTGCTTCAGGCGCTACGCGAATTTCAACGCGCTCTTCGCGGATCACAGGAGGTTCTCGGACGAGATATATCCGGGACAGGTCGATTATATGCGGCACTTCCTCGGCACCGAGCCGTTCGGCGGCAGAGAAGCGCCCGTGTACTTCCGCAAGGCTCCGAACGACCCCACGGAAAGCCCCTTCGCCGCAGCCACCGAAAGCGGCGATATCACCCGCACCCGCGTCTGCCCGTACTGCTACAATCTGCTGCCGGCGTCCGCGGGACGGGTAAAGAGCTTCTCCGTCGCGGTCATCGGCTCGGACGACGCCGAGCGCAGCTTTTACATCGCGGCGGCTCTGCACAGAATGAACTCAACGATGCTCGCGAACTACGGCGCGGCCTTCATACCCGCCGATTACAGGACAGCCTCGGTATTCTGCGAGCAGTACGAGGAGCCGCTCTACGCCGACCATACCGTGCCGGAGGCTATGATGTCCATAACGCCGCTGGTGTACGAGTTCGCGCGCGCCGGAGCCTCCGCGACCGAGGAATGGAAGGGAAACAACGTCACCTACAACAACGCGCTCATCTATATATACAACATAGACAGGGATCTTGTCGACCGCTACCCTATGATCGCGTACAGCGCCATAGCGCAGACGGGAGCCCTTATAATGATATCCGACGCGGCGGCTCAGGCTGCTGCCGATGATCCGCTGTACGACCCGTGGCTCGGCTATCTGACCGAGACCATGCGGAAGATATTCGGCCCGATGTCGTTCGACAGACCCGCCGCCATAGTGCTCAGCAAGGCGGACAAGGCAAATATACCCGACAAGAAGTGGCCGGGCATACTGAAAGCCTTCGCCTCGCAGAAGACCGTGGTCTCGGAGAGCCTGAAAAAGGTGTTCCCGACGACGGCGTTCGCGAAGTTCAGCGACCAGACCGCGGCTGTGCTACGGGCAAGGCTTCCGGGGTTCAGCTCGGTCACGGAGAGCCTGTTCTCAAAGGAAAATACCCTGTACTTCCCCGTTCCGGAATTCTTCGAGGATCACGGGGACGGCACAGCCGATATAAAGGAGCCTGCCGCCGCGGAGGCTTCGTTCATGTGGCTGCTGGCGAAGCTCGGGCTTCTGCCGAACAGCAGCGCGGTGATCTTGTAAGGAAAAGGAAAACGAAAAGTGATTATCAACAAGAAAAAAGAGCCGGGAGCTGTCAGCGTTTACCCGATAAAATGCCCGTACTGCTTCAAAAAATTCGAGGCTGAGGAGGTACACTTCCGCGCGTCATCGTCGAAGCACTGGGCGACCAACCCCCAGACAAAGGAGCGCACGATCCGAGAGGACAGCGTCATCGACCGCAGTCTCGCCGACTACTACCGCCAGTTCGGACGTCAGGCTCCGAGAAGATTTCCCGTCATAGCTCCCCACGGCGGAGTCACGGGGGACGAGTACATAAGCCCCGCGGCTGGCGGCGACCCGCTCGGCTACAAGGACGGGGTGCTGTACTCGGTGAAGGACGAGTTCGGCAATGAGACCGAAAAGCGCCTCTGCCCCTACTGCCACAACGACCTGCCGCGCTCGTCGGGCTTTTACAGAAGCTACACAATAGCCTTCGCGGGGGATACCGCCGTCGGAAAGACCGTCTACATGACCACGCTAATAAACAGGCTCCAGTTCCTGGACGACGGCTTCCGCTCGATGCTCATGCCGCTCACCGGAGCGGTCTCCGAGAAGTACGACACGTACTACTTCACGCCGATGTACAAGGAGGGGCTGCTGCCCGAGCATACCCACGTGAACGAGGTCGTCGAGCCGCTGATCTATGAGTTCCGCGTCGGCATAAACAAGATCAACGGCGATAACGTAGCCGACCAGACCGTGACCCTCACCTTCTACGACGTCGCGGGAGACGGCATAAAGAACGCGGATTACGTCAACACGCGCGCCCGGCACCTGAAATACGCCGACGCGTTCATTTATATGGTCGACCCCATGCAGACCGGCGCGGCTCAGCGCCTTGCCGCTCTCAACAGCAACGCCTGCGGGGACTACATCATCGGCAGAGGCGACGCGGTGAAGATACTCGAATCCTTCTTCACGCAGGATATCGACTTCAAGGATAAGCCCACCGCGATAGTTCTCACGAAAAGCGACCTGCTCAAATCCACTGAGACCTCGCAGCGCTATTTCAGCAAGGACAGCAGCATATACCGTCAATGCGAGCACAAGGGCTTCCTCGATAACGGCCAGGTCGAGACAGTCAACGCAGAGGTGCATAATTTCTTCGGCATTACCGCCCCGCTGTTCCGCAAGAACGTCGACTTCATGTTCAACAACGTGAAATACTTCGCGGTATCGGCTCTCGGAGGCCCCACGGAGACCGTGAACATCGACGGCACCGACAGGAAAAAGATAATGAACGGCATACCGCAGGAGATACGCGTCGAGGAGCCGTTCCTGTGGATACTCTCACAGCTCGGCATAATCTCCGATACCCCGCCCGCCCCCGAAAAGCAGAGCGGCGGCTTCTTCAAAAAGCTATTCTCAAAATAAACATCGTATCTGTCTGAGATCCGGAAAGGAAGGAAACCATGGCATATCAGCATCTGTTCGGAAGCGCTTCCGGCGGCTCGTCGGGAGCAGGCTACAAAACGCTCGCCGCTACCGAGGAATTCTACAACGTCATGTCCGACGACGAGCTGAGCAATATCAACAACTATTCCTTCACATCGGGAGACGCTCACCCGGTGAAGTTCTGCTGCTATTACAGGGAGTACAAGCAGTGCTTCATACAGTCGGCGGTGTCCTTCGAGCACGACTATGTGGGCAGAAATTCCTCCATAGCTCACTCGCTCGTGCTCACCGAGGCCGAGAGCAGCCGTATCCTGAACGAGCACATCTGCCCGTTCAGCCCCGCCATGTTCGCGAACGGAACAGGCGCCGAGGTGCCGCGCCCGGCTTCCGACAGGCTGCCCGCCGTGGATTACCGTTTCCTTAACTGCAAGGACCGCGAGTATAACAAAAACGTGCTGAGCAAGCTCTTCACCGTCGAGCAGTTCGCGGAGTTCGTTCTGGCTCTGCTTCTGTCCGCACAGAACGGCTGCTCGGTATTCATACGGCTGCCCGGCGACGCGCGCGAGGCTTCGTTCAACGCGGTCAGACTGATGAACATACTTATCCCCGCCTTCCCTGCCGAGTACAGGAAGAAGATGGGCTTCATGACCCACGTGACGGACACCTATATGTATGAGGACATCAGCATATACTTCGTCACGGGCATTGATCTGTCAAAGGAATTCATAAACGGCGCGTACTGCTTCGACCTGTATGTCGGGAAGCCCTACGTCGGCGGCTTCGACACCTCGGCAACGAGGGAGTATTCGGATCTTATCCGCACGATAATGGGGAACATCCTCGGCTATGACGAGCCCTCGTTCAACGACTACTGCAACGCCATACTGCCCAAGACCGACCCTGACGACAGATACAGCATCGACAAGCTCAACGAGATATACTTCATGTGGAAGTTCCTCTCCGACAGCTCGGAGGAGGACGTTGACAGCGAGACCGCGTGCAGCATAATCTCCTCGTTCTACGACTTCTGCGACATCGTCGACAACAAGGCGGCTTTCATCAACCGCATCAACGGCTACTGGGAGCACGAGCTCGCGAAATGCCGCGCCGGAGGCTACGCTCCGGGCACGGACGTATTCGACATCATAGAAGCGCGCTATCCGAACTTCTCCAGAGAAGAAAAGCTCAACGCGCGCCGCATCTGGTCATTCTTCGTTATCTACACCGTGACCGACGGCACAGAGACTCTGTTCGAGCATATCATAACGCCTCCGCACGTAGATTCAAGGCTTGTCGCGGCAATATTCCGCTACATCACGCGCACGTATGTGAATTTCATCTGGCGTAAGGACAGCAACGCCAAGTCCGCGGAGGCATACGACAAGATGATGCGCGGCTTTGTGCGCGCCGCTGCCGCAGACCCCGACGAGAGCAGGATGTTCAGCGTGCTGAAGCTGCTCATCAAGGAGACCGACGGCTTCTTCAGCGAAATGGGCATTGATATGAACAGTCAGTATCAGCTCTTCTCGACCGCATTTTTCGGCTACTTCGAGAGCAGCATAGCTCAGCGCTTCAAGGACGCAGGGCTTGCGCGCAAATTCGTCCTGCTGGACGATCTGCGCACTCAGGTCGCCTCGCCGGACAGCCCTCTGTCGAATACAGTCTGCGACCATTTCAAGAGCAGCTTCTTCATGCCGGCTGTTATGGAGAGCTTCACCGACGAGAATATCAAGAAAATGGCTGCGGACAGAAAGACCGTCACCGAGCTCGCGAACGCTCTGGACGACTATCCCGAGCTTGGCATGGTGGACTCGATAAGGTTGTTCAGGCGCTTTAACGACGTTATCACCGGCAAGCGCGAGCTCTCGCTGATGTATGAGCTCAACGAGCTTGTCAATAAGCCCGAAAGTCAGGAAACGGTTGCCGGCTGGATACAGATATATAATAAGAAGGAGCCCGAGCTTCTGCTTTCGCTTGTTGCCCATACCCGCTGCAAGATAGGGAGCGGCGGCAGCATACTTTACCGCACGTATTACGAGGACGCGTACAAGGAGTTCTATGAGAATATCGGCATGGACAATGACCGTATGATGCGCGAGCTCAACCGCTTCATTGCCGACGCCGAGCTCCTGCTCACCCACCCCGAGTATCAGGCTCTCGGGCTTGCGTCCTTCCGCGAGCCTACCGCCGAGTTCGTTAATGAGCATTTCTTCGATAAAAGTATCAACAGAAAGACCCTTAAGGAAAATGAAGCCCTCCTCAAACGCTATGATAAGGTAAAATCCCTCCGCGCCGAAGCCGCCGCCGACGCTAAGGATAAGAAGAAAAAAATGTTTGGGAAGAAGTAGAGAGCTGCGCTTGAGATTCCCGGGGGAGGAAGAGAGAGGGGAGGGAGGAAGCCCCTGTTCCAATCCAGTTGCCTTTGATCGCCGCGTCCTTGCGGCGTTCTGGGCAACTGATTACGGCATCCTGCCGTAGGAAAGGCGCTCCCTCCCTCCCCTCTCCCTCCCTCCCCCATACCCCCTCTCTCCCTCTCCCCTCCCTCCCGCGGGAAAGGCCACGCGCTTCGCCTTGCAGCGGGGATAGGTAGTACGCTTTAAATAGTAAAAAAACTGCTTCTGACGACAGGAGCAGTTTTTTATGCTTTCAGTTTCCTCTTTGTTGCATTGTACATAAAAATGATGTATAATATTGTTAAAAATGACGTTTTTTCGGAGCGGACGGCGGGTTTCGCCTGTCTCGATCGTATTATAAGTGAAAGGCCTTTCAAGGGAAAAGGAGGTGAGAACTGATGAACGACAGCGAGTTCGAGCGCTATGTGCTGCTATACAGGAAAAGCGTCTGCACCGCGGCGCTCTACTATCTGAAAAATGCCGGAGACGCCGAGGACGTGGCGCAGGACGTGTTCTTCAGGCTCTACACCTATGACGGCAGCTTTGAGAGCGACGAGCAGGTGAAGGCATGGCTGCTCCGGTGCGCGATAAACAGAAGCAAGGATATCCTGCGGTCGCATTGGTACAGGTTCTCACAGCCCCTCGACGCGGCAGACGACCAGGTCTGCGTATCCTCGTATGACCGGAATCTCCTCGGCGTGCTGGACAGGCTCGGCAGGAACAACCGCGTCACGCTGTATATGTACTACTACGAGGGCTATTCCTCGCCGGAGATAGCGAAGATACTCGGCATAAGCGAACGTGCCGTATCGTCAAGGCTGCGGCGCGGGCGCGAACAACTGAAAAAGCTTCTTGAAGATGAAAGGAATGAGAGCGATGACGGATTACAGAGATTTTTTTAAGAAAGCCGTATCAGCTACGCATAACAGATACCCTTTTCCCGACGACAGCGAGATCATCGGAAGCGTTAAAGAAAGGGCGAAAAATATGGAAAACAAGAAAACAAGATCTCACAGCGGGTTCTATGCCGTGGCGGGAACTGCGGCGGCACTCGCGCTGGCGGGAGGCAGTCTGCTCGGCGTGAACTGGTTGCATGAGAACATAGGCGTGAGCGCGGGCGGCGCGGGGTACCATGATGACACCGCGGCGGATATCGCCGAACCCGGCGGCGACATTCTGCAGGCTGTGGGGGATATCATCAGGTTCGGAGATATGACCGTGACAATAACGGAAGCGGACTTCGACGGGCAGTTCCTGAGAGTTGCCTGCAAGCCGGAGTTTACCGGCGAAGCCCCGGAAGGTGCAGAGCCGGGAAATATAGAAATATGCGTCAGGGACGGCAGCAGCAATGTGCTGATCCAGAGCAGTACGAGCAGCTATAACGAGGAGACCGGCTGCTGTACTGTCGGCTGTTATGTCGATCTTAAGCCGGGACAGATCGCGAAGATCTCGTTCAGCAGCCCCGAGTATCATAAGGACATGACCGATTTTGATATCGGGGAGCACGGAAATTACACCCTTACCGGCATGAACATAGAAGGTATAGCCTATGTCGGGGAGACCGAGCCGGGAACGACCGTTACAGTCACAAAGTTCGGCGCGTTCATCGAGAGCACGAATAATTACGCGGAGTACGACAGGTTCAGAGTCGCGGTAATATATAATGACGGGACCGAGAAAGTTCTTACAGACCGCAGACAGCGTACAGGCTATGACCATGAAAGAGTAGGCGGTTACAGCGGCGGATATCTGTACAACTTCGAGGCAATGACCGGCAGCGTATCGCTGTTCTCGGACAGCGCGGAGCCGATAGACGTTGAAAATATCGCTTCCGTGACGATAGACGCCGTTCAGCTCGACCACACCACCGTTGACGGCTGGACGGAAGCCGGAAACGCCGACAGCTCCGTGAACGTGAACGACACCACGGCTCCGGTCTCCGACATCGAGGACGAGATACGCGCGGTGTCGGTGCTGCTCGACGAGATGACAAGGATACGTGACGGCGTGATCGCCGATAAGGAGAATTACGAAAAAAAGAAAGATGATGCCGGAAAGGAGCTCGATGATATCATACAAAGGGCA
>JAIKZF010000079.1 GCA_024682455.1 Ruminiclostridium sp.
CGAATCTCCGTGGTACGGGATTTGTTTTAGGGTCCACCCCTTTTTTAAAAGGTGGTCTCCCCGTTAGCGGGGAGGTGTCACCGCAGGTGACAGAGGGGCTGACCGACAGACCTGGCCACCGGAGGCACTCGAGCGTAAGCGGCTTCTTTGACACTCTCATCTGCTCCTTTGGTATCAAAAGGAGCAGATGAGAGTATTTTTGCGGCGAAGCCCGAAGGGTACCGGTGTGTCTCCCCGAACACAGCGGAGGGGCTGAACGGAAAGCCCCCGGGCAAAAGCGCAGAGAAAAACAAAATTATGATATATGTGACGGAAAGCGACCGATCACTCATAAAGCGGTATTTCGGTCTCGTCGTGCTCCGACCAGTACAGGCCGTCGTGGCGGGAATCGCAGGGGTCGGGGATATTATCCTTCTTATAATACCCTATCATAGTGCTGGGGCATTTTGAGGTCGCAAGGAGCCCCGTATCGGTGCAGTAGGGGAGCTCCACGGTGCTCGGGTCGGGGGTGAACTTCTGCTCGGTCTCGGTATCTACGAAATTCACCATGACATTGTGCCATACGAGAGCCATAGTGCGCCAGCCGTCGTCGGACTTTATTTCGTGGTTATCGTCGTAGGCTATTCGGTAGCAGGCGACATACTGCGGAGTGAGACCCGCGAAGAGCAGGTTCGACATATCGTTCGCGGTACCGGTCTTGCCGACAACCTCGACTGCGCCGAGCTTTGCGTTCTTACCGGTGCCGTATTCGTCCTGAACGACCTTAAGCATCATTCTGTTTGTGATCCACGCGGAATCGGAGCCTATGGCGCGCTTTCCGGTGGTATCCTGTTCGAGCACGACGACTCCCTTGCTGTCGTACACGCGGGAGTAATAATAAGGCTTGTAGTACATACCGCCGTTGCCCATTACCTGATAGGCTGCGGTGAGCTCGGTGAGAGTTGCGCCGTTGGTGAGAGCGCCGGTCGCGAGGGGAGCGTAGGCGATATCGTTCACGCTGTCGAGGTGCTTGAAGCCGAGATTATTCACCAAATGATTGTAGGATTCTACCAGTCCCACCTTCTTCATAACGCGTGCCGCTATGGTGTTCATAGACTTCTGCACCGCGTACCACGCCGGGTAGTAGTTGCCCGAGCCGAAGCCCAGCTCCTGGTAGTTGTGAGGCCAGCGGTAGGTGTCGGTCGCCTCGTCGTAGCCGCTGTCGGCGTCGAACTTGCTCGTTCCGGCGTAGGAAGCGCGCATACGTCCGGAGGAGTCCTTTAGCAGCGTCGAGTAGGTTATCAGGTTCTTGTCGATAGCGAGGGAGTAGTTTCCTATGGGCTTGATCGTCGAGCCTATGGCGCTGACCGCCTGGGAGGCGCGGTTGAAGCAGTTGTCGCCGGGCTTTTCGCCGATGCCGCCTGCCACCGCAAGCACATTTCCTCGGTAGTCCATGATGACGAACGCGCCCTGGATGAGATTTTTGCTGTCGGCGGGCAGAGTGGCGTTGTAGGATTTCAGGCAGGTGGAGGGATCCTCGAAGAGCTCGCCGAGCTTCTTCTGCATATCCATATTCACATTCAGATACGCGGTATATCCGCCGCTGCGGAACTCGTCGAACGCGTCGCTGTACGAGATGCCGAGCTTTGCCGCGAGGTCGGTCACTATCTGGTCGAGCGCCGCGTCGGTGTACCAGTCCTGCGAAACGGTGTAGGAGCCGTTCCACTTGTACGCCAGCGAGGAATCCTCGCCGAGCACGTCCTCCCAAGGCACGTTCTTGTAGTAAAGATCGCCCTCGTTCTTGCTGTCCTCGGTGATTATGCCGTAGTAGTCGTTATAGCGCATATCGGTGTAGCCGTAATACGTGCCTTTTATCGGTCTGCGGAACTTTATCTTCTCCGCGAGAGCCGCCTCATACTCGTCGGTGCTGATGTAGCCCTGATCGTACATGCATTGTAGAGCGTATTCCTCACGCACCTTGGAGTTATGCAGGTTCACGTAGGGGTTGTAATTGTGCGGGGAACGCACGACTCCCGCGAGCATCGCGCTCTCGGCTATCGTGAGCTGATCGACGGTCTTGCCGAAGTAGTAGTAAGCCGCGGTGCCTATGCCGTTGGCAGTACCGCCGAAGCCTATGCGGTTCAGGTAGCTTTCGAGTATATCATATTTGGTGTACTTGTTTTCGAGAGACAGGGCGCGGAAGATCTCGCGGAGCTTTCTGCCCATGGTGACCTCGTCGTCCTGCGTGATATTGCGGACGAGCTGCTGGGTTATCGTGGAGCCGCCCTGCGTGCCGCTGCTGAATATCGCCTTGACGGTAACGTTGAGGGTACGCTTCCAGTCGACGCCGTTATGCTCGAAAAAGCGCTGATCCTCTACGGCGGTGAAGGCGTCTATCGTGTGCTGGGGTATCTCCTCGATATCGACCCAGATACGGCTGTCGTCGCCGCTGACCTGTTTCAGGAGCACGTCCTCGCCCTTCGAGTCCTTGGCGTAGACGAAGCTGGAGTATGAGAGCTCGACATTCGTGAGGTCGACGTCGAAGCTGCTCTCGGCGAACTGCATTACATAGACCGTCAGAGCCACCGCGACTATGCACAGCGTGATTATCACGATCATAATGACGCTCAGCAGTATGGTGCCGAAGAAGCGTATCACGCCGCCTATCTTGTGCCATACCGATGTCCTGTGCAGGTGATAGTAGCTTTCGGCGGACTGCTTTTCTTCCTTTATTTTTACTTGTTTCAGCTTTCTTGTGTTCTCGTTCATTTTTTCACCCTTTTTTATAAGTAAACCGCGTTCCGATCAGACAGCGGTTCTTTATCGCGTAAGTATACAGAATACATTATAACACATTTTCGTAGATATGTTAATACCTTTTCGGTATTTTTATGCAATTTGACTATAAACGATTGCACGAAGAAGCCCGTTTTCGATTTTTGTGACCGTGTGACGGAACAAATTTCAAATTGCTATTGAAATAATGATATTTTTGTGATATAATATCATAGATATAGTATATTCAGGTATAAGAGGCACAATACAGCGTGTCTGCTGATAACGATTCTTAAAAAGAGGGTTTGGTATGGCAAAGGTAAGGATAGCGGTGCTGTTCGGAGGCGCCACAAAGGATCATAAGGTATCGCTGAGGTCGGCTTACTGTCTGCTCGGGGGGCTCTCTCCCGAAAAGTACGACATCACGCCGATAGGCATAACCCGCGCCGGCCGCTGGCTTTATTTCCCGGGTGATTACGAGGAGATACTGGACGGCACGTGGGAGGAGTCGGGAGACTGCTGCTCGGCGATAATCAGTCCCGACCCGCTGCACGGGGGCATAATCACAATAATGGCGGACGGTACGACCGCGTTCAAGCGCGTCGATGTCGTGATGTCCGTCCTGCACGGAAAGTACGGCGAGGGCGGCAGGATACAGGGCCTGCTGAAACTCTCGAAGATACCGTATGTCGAGTGCAACCCCGAGACAGCGTTATACTGCATGGATAAGGCTCTGACTCATCTTATACTCTCCACCGTGGGGCTTGAGGTCCCGAAGTACGCGCTGCTTGAGCGCAGCGAGATAGATAAGCTCGACAGGAGCATAGAGGAAATCGAGCGGCAGATAAGCTATCCCGTTTATGTGTCCGCGTCGAGCTGCTCGTCGTCTATCGGCGCCAATATCGCCAACAATACCGAGGAGATGAAAAAGGCCGCCAAGATAGCCTTCTCGCATCACCATACCGTAATAGTCGAGGAGGATCTTGAGGGACGCTCGATAGAGTGCGTGGTTATGGGCAGTATGTACAGCGTCGAGGTGTCTCCCCTCGGTGAGATAGTGCGCACGCCGTCGGACAATCCCGCCGTCGCCTATACCGCGGAGTTCAGGGTCGACCCCGAGCTCACCTATACGCAGCGCCGCATGATCGAGCAGACCGCGAAGCAGGCATTCCTCTGCCTCAACTACAAGGGCTTCGCGAAGATGTCGTTCAGGCTCGCGGACAACCGCGTTATGCTGCGCCGGATAGCGACTATACCCGGCTACACGCACGAGAGCGTGCTGCCGATACTGATGAAGGAGAGCGGCTGTTCTTATTCCGATACGGTGAATAAGCTTATAAGCCTCGCGACCGATATAGATGTATGACAAGAAAATAACGGGTGTGCCTGCCGACCTCAGCATCACCAGCGTCACAAGGACGGACGAGGCTGAGGATAAGGTGGAATTCTTCACCGTGGGGAGCTTCGGAGCTTCTGAAAAAGGAATGTGCCTCGCCTATGACGAGAACGAGGGCATAGGCTATGAGAACTGCTCCGTGCGGGTGACCGCCTCGGACGACAGCGTCATGATAGAACGCACCGGCGACGCGGCTGCGATAATGATGCTGGAGAAGGGCGTCAAGCACCATTGCCTGTACAGCACGCCCTACGGCGATATGACCATGGGCATAAACACCTTCGAGATACAGAACGGGCTAACCCCCGAGGGCGGTAAGCTGCGCTTCAAATACAGCATAGACATAAACTCCGATTTCCTTTCGATGAACGAAATGGAGATCACGGTAAAGCTCACGGACAATAAACAGTAATAAAGGAACAAAGGAAACAGACATTATGAATATGACGGAAAAAGCAAGGAACGAAGTAAGAGAAACAGTCATGAACGCTCTCGGAAGGCTTACCGCGGAGGGTAAGCTCCCGGCTGAGCCGCTGCCGCCCTTCACGGTGGAGCAGCCCGCCGACAGCTCCCACGGCGACTTTTCGTGCAACGCCGCGCTGGTGTCCGCGAAGACCTTCCGCAGGAACCCGCGCGAGACAGCCGGACTTATCGCGGAAGCCGCCATACTCGACGGCACGCTGTTCGAGCGCGTGGAGGTCGCGGGTCCGGGCTTCATCAACTTCTTCATAAAGCCCCTCTGGTTCGGCGAGACGGTAGAGACCGTGCTCGCGCAGGGCGACCGCTACGGCAGGACGGAGCTGGGGCAGGGCAAGCGCGTGCTCGTGGAATTCGTGTCCGCGAATCCCACCGGTCCCATGCACATAGGCAATGCCCGCGGAGGCGCGATAGGCGACTGCCTCGCTTCGCTGCTTGACTATGCCGGCTATAAGACCGAGCGCGAGTTCTACATCAACGACGCGGGCAATCAGGTCGGCAAGTTCGGGCTCAGCCTCGACATACGCTACAAGCAGCTCTTCGGCAGCACCGAGGAGATGCCCGAGGACAGCTACCACGGTCAGGACATCATCGACCACGCAAAGGCTTTTGCCGATATCCACGGCGACAAGTATATGAACGTCTCCGAGGAGGAGCGCAGGAAGGCTCTTGTCGATTACGCGCTTCCTATAAATATAAAGGCTCTTGAGACCGACCTTCTGAAATACCGCATAAAGTACGACACGTGGTTCCGCGAGAGCAGCCTCCACGAGAGCGGCAAGGTCGCGGAAGTGATCGAAATGCTGAAAGCGAAGGGCGTGACCTATGAGCAGGACGGAGCGCTGTGGTTCAGAGCGACCGACTTCGGCGACGACCAGGACAGGGTGCTCGTCCGCGCAAACGGCGTTCCGACATATTTCGTGCCTGATATCGCATATCATTACAATAAGCTCGTGACCCGCGGCTTCGACAAGGCGATAGACATTCTCGGAGCCGATCATCACGGCTACATCGCCAGAATGAAGGCTGCCATGACGGCGCTCGGCGTTGACGCCGACAAGCTCGACATCGTGATAATGCAGATGGTGCGCCTTGTGCGGGGAGGCGAGACCGTGAAGCTCTCAAAGCGCTCCGGAAAGGCGATAACTCTTTCCACGCTGCTCGACGAGATACCCATGGACGCGGCGCGCTTCTTCTTCAACCTGCGCAACCCCGATACGCACTTTGATTTTGACCTTGACCTCGCGATAAAGGAGAGCTCGGAGAATCCCGTGTTCTATGTCCAGTACGCCCACGCGCGTATATGCCGCCTTATTGAGAAGCTTGCCGGCGAGGGAGTCGTATTGGGCGGGGTAAGTGCCGAAAAGCTCACATATACGGACGAGGAGGAGCTTGCCGTGATAAGGCAGCTTGCCGTTCTTCCGGACACGGTAAACGACGCGGCAAAGGCGTACGACCCGTCGAAGATAACGCGCTACTGTTACGATCTGGCGCAGCTCTTCCACAAGTTCTACGACAACTGCCGCATAATGGGCGAGGAGGAGAGCGTTGTGCTCTCGCGTCTCGCGCTCTGCACGGCGGTAAAGACCGTCATAAAGAACCTGCTCGACCTGCTTAAGGTCGAGGCTCCCGAAAAAATGTAACGCGATTTGTGCGGCTTGAAGATCAATTTTTAACTGAAAGGAAAAGAAATGACAGACGACAATTGGCGACCTGTGGCTGTGAATATGAGTAATTTCGCGTCGGTGACTCCTGTGGGAGAGCTGACGATACCCTACGGGGATATGTCCTTCACGGAACTGAAGGCTGCTTACAAGGAGAGGATAAACGAACTGCCCGACGACCGCACGGGTTTTCTGCTCGACGGTATGACGCTGATGGCGGATCTGCGGGCGGCGATGCTGGAGTGCAGGAAGCTCGGCAAGCCTGTCTACGCGATGATCGACGTGGACAGCGACCTTAAGACCGAGCATGAGCTCCCCGCAGACGCGGCGCTCATCGTTATGCAGAGCCTCGGGGCATTGTGCTTCGGTATCTCCTCCGACGACCCGGACACGCTCGTCGACGGCATACAGCGCATAAAACCCTTCGCGCGCATACCGCTGGCTGTGCGTCCCCGCGGAGGCACGCTGAGCGACGGGACTATCCTCGCGCTGCTGAACGCGGGCACGGATGTGTTCATAGGGCTGAATGACGACTGTCATACACGTTTTCAGAACATAGTCTCGGCAAAGAAGTATTCTCCCGCCGAGATAGAATACGAGGACTCTCTTATGCTGGCGAACGAGCGCTCGGCGTTCTTCCTTGAGCCCGACACCACCGAGATCTCCGCTCCGATAGAGTGCAACGCCGGCATGGGCGAGGATCTCATCGCGGTCTGCGAGCAGGGCGGCTTCGACGTGCTGAAAATACAGGTCAATTCGCCCGACGACGCCCTCGACTTCGCCGACAACGCTCACATGGCGACCCTGCCGGTGATGTTCAGCGGCGACGACGAGATAGCCATGAAGCTCGCGGTCATGCTTTATCAGGGACGCGCCCTCATCGACGGCACAAGCCTCATCGACCCCGACGAGCTCAAACGCACCGCCGGGAAGTACGGAGCGGTGATATATTAGTGAATGGTGAATGGTGAATAATGAACAGTGAATAGTTTTGGTATCCGCTTCGCGGATAGATCTGTAAGGCTTATTTGGGAAAATGAAAAATAAATACTTTATCTGGGATATTATCCTGGGTATCGCAGGTATACTTATATTTCTATGGTGTATGAGCGCTTTGTTCGTTTTCGGTTCACGGGCGGCTTTCGGGTTTTTCACCTCCCTCTATATCGGGAGCGCGGCGGCTGTGCTCATACCCGACCTGATCGTGTGGATAATAATAAAGAGCCTGAAAAAGCCCGCAAGTCTGATAAAGATACATACAATTATCGGCATTATAATAATTGCGGTAATGTCGGCGGTATGCTGGGCGGTGATACTGTTTGCCCGCAACTGGGACGTGTTCATAGGGCTGCTTGCTTTTGTGTATGCTGTCCCGTTCGTGCCCCTGACCATGATAGCGGCGTACTTTCTGCACAGGATAAAAAGCAGAAGAACCGAGTTACAGACAATAAGAAAGGAACAATAAGATGCAGCTTACGGAAAAGACTATAAACAGCGAGCTGAAATTTCAAGGCACGGTGATCGACGTGTACAGCGACACGGCGCTGCTCGAAAACGGAAAAACGGCACGCCGCGACGTGGTGAGGCACTCGGGAGGTGTCTGCGTTGTGGCGCTGACCGAAAACAATGAAGTTTACATGGTAAAGCAGTTCAGATACCCGCATCAGAAGGTGACCACCGAGATACCCGCGGGCAAGCTCGAATGGGGCGAGAGCCACCTCGAATGCGGCAAGCGGGAGCTTCACGAGGAGACCGGCAACACCGCCGACGAGTTCATCTATCTCGGCTGTCTGCTGCCGACGCCGGCCTATGACAGCGAGGTCATACATATGTATCTCGCCAAGGGTCTGCATGAGGATAAGCAGAAGCTCGACGAGGATGAGTTCCTTGAAGCGTTCACGGTGCCGTTCGATATAGCCGTTGAAATGGTGATGAGAGGCGAGCTGGAGGACGCCAAGACCCAGCTCGCGATATTAAAGGCTGCCAGGCTGCTGGGCTGACAGATAGCGCTCATAAGCCGAGATCACGGCGGATTCTATCTCGCTGCGGGCTTCGGGGCTTATAGGGTGAATGATATCGCGAAAGACTCCCGACTCGTCGCGGCGGCTGGGCATTGCGACGAATACTCTCTCGTCGCCCTGCACAATCTTGATGTCGTGTACGGCAACGGCGTTGTCAACGGTCATCGAGACCACGGCTTTAAGTCTGCCGTCAGGCATTACTTTTCTTATCCGAATATCGCTTATGTTCATAATGATACCTTCCTTCCGGTCTTGTCAATCATATTTTATCCGGTATCCGGTAAAATATACGGAATAAGAAAAGCTGTTCTGTGAATAATCATTACATAAATAATACAAAAGGAGTAGTTCGTAACGGATCTGCAAGGCGAAGCGGTCAAAGTTTTTTGAAAGGGGTTTGGGGAAAACTTTTTTTCAAAAAAGTTTTCCCCAAGACTCGAGCGAAGCGACCGCTCAAGCGCAAGCGACATCTCAAGCGAAACGACAGAAATGGACAATTTTCTCAAAGGCAAGAAACACATTCACTTCATAGGCATAGGCGGCAGTGGAATGTACCCGCTGGCGCAGATACTGCACAAACAGGGCTACTACCTGACGGGCTCGGATAACAACGAGACCGAGACCCTGAAAGCCGTCAGGAGCATGAGCATACCCGTATATATGGGACAGCGCGCGGAGAATATCGAGGGCGCGGATCTCATCGTCCACACCGCCGCTATCATGGCGGATAACCCGGAGCTCATCGCGGCAAAGGCGAGCGGAGTCCCGGTGATCGAGCGCTCGGTGCTTCTGGGGCTGATAACGAGTATGTATGACAACGCGGTCTGCGTCTGCGGCACTCACGGCAAGACCACCACGACCTCGATGCTGACGCACATCTTCCTCGCCGACGGCAACGACCTCTCGGCTGTGATAGGCGGAAAGCTCAAAGCGATAGGCGGCAGCGGCCTGTGCGGCACGAGCGATACCATGGTCTGCGAGGCCTGCGAGTTTGTTGATACCTTCTTAAAGCTCTATCCCGACACGGCTGTGGTGCTGAATATCGACTGCGACCACCTCGACTATTTCAAGACAATGGAGAATATGAAGCGCTCCTTTACGAAGTTCTGCTCCATGACTACAAATCTGATAGTCTATAACGGCGGCGACGCGAATACCGTCGAGGCCGTGAGCGCGGCGGAGACGAGCGCGAAGCTCGTGACCTTCGGCTGGGACAGCGGCAACGACTGGTATCCCGCGAATATAGAGAAGTTCGACGACTTTGACACGGAGTTCGACGTTTACCGCGGCGACGAAAGACTGGGCAGAGTCACGATAAGAGTGCCCGGGCGGCACAATGTGCTGAACGCCGTGGCAGCGATCGCGGCTGCGGTGGAGAACGGCTGCCGGTTCGATTCGGCAGTGAAGGGGCTCGGTGAGTTCCGGGGAGCCGTGCGGCGCTTCGAGAAGCTTGCCGTGGTGAACGGGATCACGTTCGTCGACGATTACGCCCACCACCCGACAGAGGTGAAGTCCCTGCTCGAAACGGCGAAGGGTATGAGCTTCGGGCGAGTGTGGGCTGTGCACCAGCCGTTCACGTACTCGCGCACGGCGACCCTGCTGAACGAGTTCGCCGAGGCTCTGAGCATAGCCGACAGGGTAGTGCTGACCGAGATAATGGGCAGCCGCGAAAAGAACACTTATAATATATATTCCAAAGATCTTGCCGCGAAGATAAACGGAGCCGTGTGGTTCCCGACCTTTGAGGAGGTCGCGGACTATGTGGTGAAGAACGCGGAGAGCGGAGACCTTGTCATCACTCTCGGCTGCGGAGATGTGTACAAGGTCGGATATCTGATGATAGATAAGCTCGGCGGACAGCGTCTGTGACGCCGAAGAAAGGAACGTTAAAATGGCTGATATAAGAAAGATAACATTCGAGAAGCTCCCGGAAAACTCGGAGGAACTGCGCGGAATGCCGCAGTTCGACCAGCACGACCAGTTCTCTATGGCGGCGCTGCTTCCCGCGGTGCTTTGCCGCTATGATGACAGCCCGCAGGACACGATAGATATGCTCAACGTTTTGCGCGGTTCGAGGAATATGTCTCCCTACGATCTACAGTTCCTTCGTGACAGAATGACGGGCAAGGCATATATCGCGCGCTCGTATTTTGAAGGCGCGGTGCCGGAGAACAATTACAAGCCGTCCGTTCCGTACACGGTGACGGTCTCGGACAATCTGTACTCATACACGGATTCGCTGGAGGGCTACGTGAAGCTTGACATACGCTCCTCTGGCGCGGACAGCCCGCGTCAGGTGCAGCTCAGGCAGAAGGGCGGGCTCTGGTTCCTGTGGGAGAACTTCCTCATGGCGGACATAAAGGCACCCGAGGGCACAGGAGAATGGCAGTAAGCGAATGAAGATAAAAGAGGACAGGCTCGCCGCCGACATCAAGGCGGGAAAGCTGGCAAATCTGTATTTCATATACGGCAAGGAGCCGATGCTCATATCTATGTACGCCGAGCGTATCGTCGAAAAGTCCGTCGGCGCTGACGCGGACGACTTCAATCTCCAGAGAATGAACGAGGCTCCCGCGCCCGATATCCTCGCGGATTACGTCGAGGCTCTGCCTGTGTTCGCCGACAGAAAGACGGTGCTCGTAAAGGACTTCGACCCCGAAAAGTCCGACAATGATACCGCTAAGCGGTATCTTGAGATAGTGTCCGACGTGCCCGATACAACGATCCTCGTTTTTTACAGTCCCGCTCTCGATATAGAGGAAAAGGGAATGAAGGCGAAGACGAAGAAGTTCGTCGAGGCTGTGGACGCTCACGGGATACGCTGCGTGATAGAGCAGATGAAGCCTCCGAAGATCGCCGAGCTCTGCGTGAAGAAGGCGGCAAACGAGGGGATAGTGATATCACCGGACGACGCGCTGTTTCTTGTCGAGCGCACCGGAGGTCAGATGGCACCGGCGAGCGACGAGACCGCGAAGCTGATGAACTACGTGGGCAAGGGCGGCAGGATCACACGCGCCGAGATAGAGATGCTTGTGCCGAAGCAGCTCACAGCCGGCATATTCGAGCTCGCGGACGCCGTGAACAAGGGCAGGCGCGCCGAGGCTTTCCGTATAATCGACGAGCTGTTTCTGCAGCAGCTTGAGGCGGTCAGCATTATGGGAGCTCTCGCCTCCGCTTATCTCGATATGTACTGCGCGCGCCTCGCAAAAGCCGAGGGCGTGAATTCCCAGAGCGCCGCGCAGATGTTCGGGTTCTTCGGCGGCAAGGCGTGGGTATTCTCGAACAAGATATATCCCGCGGCTGCGAACCTTGATATCGGCTATCTGCGGAGGTCCGTGGAGATACTCTCCGAGGCGGATATCAGGCTGAAATCCGGCGCTGCGAACGCTCAGACGGTCATCGAGGAGAGTGTGGTGCGGATATTCGGGTTAAAGGACGGTACCGCGCTGTGAGCGGTGCGGGTGAGAGGATAAAGCTCGCGATGCCGGTCATAGTCGAGGGCAAGTATGACAAGATAAAGCTCTCGAACATCATCGACGGGATAATCATAACGACCGGCGGCTTCGCGATATACCGGAACAGGCAGAAAATGGCGCTTATCCGCAGATACGCGAAAGAGACCGGCGTGATAATCCTGACGGACAGCGACGGCGCGGGCTTTCAGATAAGGAATATGCTTAAAAGCAGGCTCGGTGAGTCGGCTAAGATCATAAATGTATATATCCCGGACGTGTTCGGCAAGGAGCGCCGCAAGGACAAGCCCTCGAAGGAGGGCAAGCTCGGTGTTGAGGGCATAGACCGCGAAACGCTTCTGAAAGCGTTCGCCGAAGCGGGCGTGACTCCGGGCGGCGGCTCGCGGGAGCCCTGGGCTGACAAGCAGAGGCTGGTGAGCGACGGGCTCTCGGGAGGCGAGAATAGCTCGGAGTTCAGACGTGAGTTGTGCGGACTGCTGGGTCTCCCGGAGCGTATCACCGCAAAGGGGCTCCTCGAAGCGCTGAACACCCTGTACGATGAGGAAGAATACATACAGGCAATCGAACGGATAAGGTGTAAAAATGACTGAGTCAAAGGAATGGGACTGGGCGGCGGCCGAGCAGGAAACATGGCTGCGGCCGTCCGAGGACAGCTATTACTACGCCGCGAAATGGCGGGGAGAGGGCAGGAAAAGGCTGCTCGACCTCGGCTGCGGGCTGGGGAGACATTCTATATTTTTCGACGCCCACGGGTTTAAGGTCACCGCTATCGACCTGTCGGAGTACGGCGTGAAGCACCTGCGCGAGTGGCAGAAGAAGAACGGCGCCAACTTCCGCGCGGTGGTCGGCGATATGACGTCGCTGCCGTTCGCGGACAACGCATTCGACTGCATATATTCGTATCATGTGCTCTCCCATACCGACACCGAGGGCATACACAGGGCGATGTCGGAGATACGGCGCGTACTGCGCCCCGGCGGGGAGATATATTTCGACCTCTGCTCAAAGAGCGGCTGGGTATACACCGAGTCGGATTTCCCGTGGATTGACAAGAACACCCGGCGCTTTGTCGGCGGAGTGGAGGACGGCATACCGCACTTCTTCGCGGACGAGGAGCTGATAAACGAGCTTATGCGGGGCTTCCGCGTCAACAGGCTCTCGCATATACACACGATGAAGACCGCGCTGTACAACGGGGCGGGAGTGCATTGGTTCATCGAGGCTGACGCGGAGAAGGAAGCCGCGGAGCCGGACTTTTCGGGGATAATCGGAAAGACCGTCAGCGGCAGGATAGACCGTCCTCTCGGAAGCACTCACCCGCGTGTCCCGGGAATGGTGTACACCGTGAATTACGGCTATGTTGAAGGCGTGTTCGCGGGAGACGGCGCGGAGCAGGATATCTACCTGCTTGGAGCCGACGAGCCCCGTGAGACCTTCACGGGAAAGGTGATAGCCGTATGGCACAGATATAACGACGTTGAGGATAAATGGATAGTCTCCGCGGACGGCAGGGACCATTCAGATGAGGAAATAGCTGAAAAAGTTGAGTTTCAGGAAAAATACTTTGACGGGGAGCTGTTCAGATGAAAAAGATACTTATGATAACAACGGGCGGTACGATAGCCGGTATGAACTCGGGCTACGGGCTCGCTCCGGCTCTGCTCGGAGACAGTCTGAAGCCTGATATCGAGGGAATAGATACGACTATCCTCGATCTGTATTCCATAGACAGCACAGATGTTATGCCCATTCACTGGCGCAAGCTGTACAATTCTCTGAATGAGAATCTGCCGCTGTATGACGGCATCGTGATACTGCACGGCACGGATACTATGGCGTATACGGGAGCGGTGCTGGCATTCACGCTGGAGATTGATAAGCCCGTCATACTGACAGGCTCGATGCTGCCGCCGGACGCTCCGGACAGCGACGCTCAGCCGAACATAGAGTTCGCGGTGCGCACAGCCGCTTCCGGCGAGTATACAGGCGTGTATCTCGCGTTTGCCGGACGTATCATCGGAGGCGCCGATATCGTCAAGGTCAGCAGTATGGAAAAGGACGCGTTCCGCAGCTACGCGGGCTTCGAGCCAAAAAAGAAGTGCGCCTTCCCGAAGCGCAACGGGCGTTTTCCCGCTGTGGTGCGCCTCACGCCGTTCACATACGGGCTCGATATCTCCGCGCTTGCGGAGGACAGAGCCGGCATAGTCATAGAGACCTACGGAGCCGGCGGCATACCGGACAACGAGATAACGCTCGTAGTCTCCGAGCTCGCGAAAATAATGCCGATAGTGATAACTTCCCCCTGCCTCGGAGGCACCGATCTCGGAAAATACGAGGTCGGCAGACGCGCCCTCGACGCCGGAGCCACCGACGGCGATAAGCGTTCCACCGTGTGCGCCGCCGTCGAAATGTGGCTGAAAATGAACCAGTAACGGCAGAGATCCTTTTTATTAAATAAATAAGACAATAATACAAAAGAAAGAAGAAAGAAGACAATGTCCGACATCAAACTCAGCAACAAAAGTAACCTGCTTGAACGTGACCCGTATATGTACGAGCTCCAGGACGTCGAAAAGCCCGAGCTTTTCCGCGAGCTGTTCCCGTATACCGAGGTGCCGAAGATAGCCTATAACTATCGCCGCGTGCCTATGAGTATGCCCGAGAATATCTACATAACGGATACATCGTTCCGCGACGGTCAGCAGTCCAGAGCGCCGTACAGCACCGAGCAGATGGTGCATATCTACAAGCTGCTCCATAAGCTCGGAGGCCCCAACGGCATAATCAGACAGACGGAATTTTTCGTCTATTCCGAAAAGGACAGAAAAGCCCTCGAACAGTGCATGGAGCTCGGCTACGATTTCCCCGAGATAACGACATGGATACGCGCCACAAAGTCCGACTTTGCGCTTGTCCGTGATATCGGGATAAAGGAAACGGGTATACTCGTCAGCTGCTCGGACTATCATATATTCAATAAAATGGGGCTTACCCGCAAGCAGGCTCTCGACAAGTACATAGGCATAGTCTCCGACGCTATCGAAGCGGGGCTCAGACCGCGCTGCCACTTCGAGGATATCACAAGAGCCGATTTCTACGGCTTTGTGGTGCCGTTCGCTGCCGAGCTTATGAAGCTGTCCCATGAGAGCGGGATCCCGATAAAGATAAGAGCCTGCGATACCATGGGCTATGGCGTGCCTTATCCCGGCGTAGCTCTGCCGAGGAGCGTTTCGGGAATAATCTACGGCTTGCAGCACTACGCCGATGTGCCGTGTGAGATGCTCGAATGGCACGGACACAACGACTTTTACAAGGGCGTGGTAAACGCCTCGACGGCGTGGCTGTACGGAGCGCAGGCGGTCAACTGCTCGCTGCTGGGCATTGGCGAGCGCACCGGAAATGTGCCGCTTGAAGCGATGGTATTCGAGTACGCGCAGCTCCGCGGCGACTTCGGAGGCATGGAGCCCCGCGTCATCACCGAGATAGCGGACTATATAGTGAAGGAAACGAACTACGATCTCCCGCCGATGACTCCGTTTGTAGGCAGGAGCTTCAACCTTACCCGCGCCGGCATTCACGCCGACGGACTGCTTAAGGATCCCGAGATATACAACATATTCGATACCGAAAAGATACTTGACAGACCTCCGCTTGTGGCTGTGAGCAACGTGTCGGGGCTCGCGGGCATAGCGTGCTGGATAAACAACTACTTCCGTCTGCCTCCCGAAAAGGCGGTCAGCAAGAAGGAGCCCTTCATCGCGAAGATAAAGGAATGGATAGATTCCGAGTACGACGCGGGAAGAATAACCGTCATCAGCGACGATGAGATGAAGGAGCAGATAAAGCTGAACGGCGGGGATTTCCTGAAAAGCATGGGTATAAATATTTAGGACCGAGGTTGAACAGGTATCATGACTAACGAACAATTAAGAGAGTACAAAACACAGCGCAGACGCAACACGCTGATAATGTTCGGACTGATATTTGCGGGTTTTCTGATAAACTACCTGCTCTTTACGCTTGTAAGCAGCCTCGGACTGCCGCTGTATCTTGACAATGTGGGCTCGGCGCTCGCAGCGGTGCTTGGCGGATATATGCCCGGCATACTTGCGGGCTTTATGACGAACATCGTCAATTCGCTGACCGAGCCGACGTCCATATACTACGGCATCATCACGGTCCTGATAGCTGCGGTCTCGGCGTTTTTTGAGAGCCGGGGCTGGCTTTCGTTAAAGAAGCCGCACATGGTGATCTCGTACATACTGATACTTACGCTGCTTGGCGGAGGCCTCGGTACGCTTTTGCCGTGGCTGCTGGACGGTCTTTCGTTCGAGAGCGAGTCGTTCGGCTCCGCGCTGCGTAACGCGGGTATCCGCAATCAGATGGCATCGCAGCTGTTCGGCAATCTGATAATGGACTTTCTTGACAAGTCGCTCACTACCGCTCTGGTGCTTATCGTGAAGGCTTTGATACCGAAGAACGTGAAGAAGATCCTCCGGTTCGACGGTATGCTTCAGGCTCCGCTGGACAAGGAGACCTCCGCTGAGGTAAAGGCTGTACGCTGCCGTGCCCTGTCCGTCCGCACGAAGATAATGACTCTCATCATCACAGCTCTTGTACTTATCGGTACAGCCGCTACAACGATAAGCTTCATACTGTTCAGCAATGTTACCGTCGAGCAGCAGAAGAAGCTCGTCAACGGAGTTGCCAACGTCGCCGCGAGCATCGTGGACGGCGACAGGATAGACGAGTTCATATCGCAGGGAAGAGCGGCTCCGGGCTACGCCGAGACGGAAAAACGCCTGTACGACCTGCGGGGCAGCGATGAAGATATACGCTTCATATTTGTATACAGGATAGAGCCGGACGGCTGCCACGTGGTGTTCGATCTTGATGATCCGCTGATACCAGCCGATAAGCCCGGCGACATCGTGAACCTTGACACTTACGCCAAGCCCTATGAATTCGCTCTTATCGGGGGGGAAAAAATAGAGCCTATCGTTTCCGACGAGGATAAGTTCGGCTGGCTGCTGACGGTTTATAATCCCATATATGACAGCAGCGGGAAAACCGCCGCATACGCCGTTGCCGAGGTCTCGATGAACGAGATCGGCGATCATCAGCGCAACTTCATCACCGGAATGACCGCGCTGTATCTGCTGTTCTTTGTCGTGATATTCGCGATCGTCCTCTGGGTGGTCGAGCACCATATCGTTACCCCGACGAACTCAATGTCGATGGTCGTCAGCAAGTTCGCCTTCACCAACGACGACGAGCAGCTCAACGAGTGCGTTGATAAGGTAAAGGCTCTCGGCATACGCACCGGAGACGAGATTGAGAACCTGTACAACGCCGTAGTCAAAATGGTATCCACCAGCGTCGCGCAGCTTGAGGATATCCGTCACAAGAGCGAGACGATCACAAAGATGCAGAACGCGCTGATACTCGTCCTTGCGGACATAGTAGAGAGCCGTGACAAGAATACCGGCGACCATGTCCGCAAGACCGCCGCCTACACGCGCATAATAATGAAGAAGATGAAGGAAAAGGGCTTCTACCCCGATCAGCTCACAGACAAGTTTATCGAGAGCGTCGGCAATATAGCTCCTATGCACGATATAGGCAAGATAAAGGTGTCCGACATGATACTGAACAAGCCCGGACGACTTACCGACGAAGAGTTTGTGATCATGCAGACCCACACTACCTTCGGACGCGATATCATTCAGGAGGTCATACAGCTCGTTCCGGAGTCTGACTATATGAATGAAGCCCTGAATGTTTCATACTACCACCACGAGAAATGGAACGGCAAGGGCTATCCCGAGGGCATAAAGGGCGAGGATATCCCGCTGTCCGCGCGGATAATGGCAGTCGCGGACGTGTTCGACGCTCTCGTTTCCAAGCGCAGCTACAAGGAGCCGTTCTCATTCGAGCAGGCGTGCGATATTATCCGCGAGGGAGCGGGCTCGCACTTCGATCCGCTTGTTGCGGAGGCATTCCTTGACGCCGAGGATGAGGCTCGCAAGATCGCCGAGTCCTTCGGTGATCTCACCGTCACCGCGTACGTTGAAGACACCCACGTTGACGACAGCGGCAAGGCACGCTGATAAAATACTTTCCCTCGGAAAACGATTAACTATCTGTAATTTAGAAGCTGGTGTATCAGATGAATGATTTAGTGATAAAAAAAGACAGCAGCGCTGTGCGCGCGCTGTCGTCACAGCTCTCGGAGAATTATATACCCGACGTGGCGCTGTGTCTCGACAAAGAGGCTTTCGGCTATGTCTACCGCTATATAATGAGAAGTGTCATACGCAACCGCCGTTCGATGTCCAAGATCATGCTGAATCTCACGAACGCGGAGGGCGCTGATGAGAGCAGGTGCGCGGAGCTCCGGGACAGCTTCGGCGAGCATATCGGTTCTTCGCTGAGAAAATCCGATATTTACATGAGAATTGATGAGAACAGCTATTTCATCATTCTTGTCGATATCCGCGAGGAATCGGTGGAAAAGGTATTGGATCATATCGTAAGAACATGGTACGAAAAAAATCCCAACGATATCATAGTGAACTGTGAGACCGAGTATGTCGGCAGCGGCGGAGAACACTCTCCCGGCAGCGGCCGCGTTAAGGTCGTGGTCGTTGACGACGATACCACGAACCTCAAAATGGCGGGACATATCCTCAGCAAGGGCGGCTTCTATGTTGCGGCTCTAAAGTCGGGGCAGGCTCTGCTGACTTATCTTGAGACCAATATTCCCGACCTTATACTGCTCGATATAAATATGCCCGGAATGGACGGCTTCGAGACGATGAGGCACCTTAAGAGAATGGAGCGCGAGATCGCCGAGATACCGGTCATATTCCTGACCGGCGATGAGAGCTCAGACGCGGAGAGCACCTGCCTGTCGCTGGGAGCCATGGACTTCATCAAGAAGCCCTTCGTTCCCGATGTTCTCCTGCTTCGCGTAAGATCCACCATTGAGCTTATAACGCTGCAAAGATCGCTGAGCCGCGAGGTCGAGAAGAAGACACTGGCGAACCGCGAGCTGTTCCTGCACGTAGTAAAATCCCTCGCCGACGCTATCGACGCGAAGGATACATACACGAACGGTCATTCCGGCAGAGTCGCCGAATACTCGCGCGAGATAGCCATGCGCGCGGGCTATACCGAGCAGGCGCAGGACAATATTTACATGATAGGTCTGCTGCACGACGTAGGCAAGATAGGCGTACCGGACGCTGTCATAAACAAGCCCGCCCGTCTTACAGACGAGGAGTTCGAGCTGATAAAGACCCACCCGGTCAAGGGAGCGCGCATACTGGAGAACATCAAGGAGATGCCCAAGCTCTCCGTGGGAGCACGCTGGCATCACGAGCGCTACGGCGGCGGAGGCTATCCCGACGGGCTCTCGGGCGAGGACATACCCGAGGAGGCGCGCATAATCGCCGTTGCGGACGCCTACGACGCTATGACCAGCCGCCGCAGCTACCGTGATGTACTGCCGCAGGAGAAGGTGCGCGCGGAGATAGAAAAAGGCCGCGGCACTCAGTTCGACCCGCGATTTGCCGATATAATGCTCAATATGATCGACGAGGATGTCGGGTATGACATGAAAGAGAAATAAAAGAAACATTTTGGAAGTTTTCTTTTGTATGCGCCGCCTCCTTGCGGCGCTTTGGAAAACTTCCTTATGACATTCGTGTCATCTGGAAGTTTTTTTGTATGCGCCGCTTCGGAAAACTTCCTTATGACATCCATGTCATTGCGTGCCTTTCTTCGCAGCCGGCGAAGAAAGGCACGCGTCTGTGGAATATACGGAGATAAGAAATGGAACAAAAGAAAAAAGGATCCCGCCTTTTCGGATCCGGCAGATTTTACGGCAAGGCTCTCGCAATAGCTGTGCCTATCATGATACAGCAGCTGTTCGAGAGCCTTGTTTCGCTTATAGACAATTTTATGGTGTCGGGACTCGGAGATGTCTCGATGTCCGGAGTCAATGTCGCCGGTCAGGTGCTTTTCGTGTTCATGGTCTACATCAACGCGATATGCATGGCGGGCGGGATATTTATGACGCAGTTTTTCGGCGCCAAGGACCCCGACGGCATGAAGCAGGCGTTCCTGTTCAAGCTGATAATGGGCTTCGCGGCGTTCGT
Source organism: Ruminiclostridium sp. (assembly GCA_024682455.1). Taxonomy (GTDB): domain Bacteria; phylum Bacillota; class Clostridia; order Oscillospirales; family Ruminococcaceae; genus Ruminiclostridium_E. Next base: position 19,948 of record JAIKZF010000079.1, read on the forward strand.
GCCCTTTGTGCTGGTGTGTCTTGTATTCCCGAGAGAAACGCTGTCTGTGATGCTGATAGGCAATACGGAAGCGGACGTTATACTCGACGAAGCTGTGAAGTACATCAACATCATGTTCTTCATGGGGATACCGATGACAATGTCCATGTGCATAGCGAGCTCCCTGCGCGATATGGGCAGGGTCATGACTCCGCTGGTCGTGACCGTGTCGGCGGCGCTGGTCAACACTCTGTTCAACTGGCTGCTGATCTACGGGAACCTGGGCTTTCCCGCTCTCGGCGTGCGCGGAGCTGCTCTGGCGACCGTCATCGCGCGTACGCTGGAGTTCATTATTTTCATTGTGATCTATATTGCAGCGAAGCCGGAATTCGCCGTGGGACTGAAGCAGCTTTTCCGGGTCAACGGCAGACTGTTCGCGCTGATACTGAAAAAGGGCTCGCTGGTGCTGTTCTGTGAGATGATCTGGATACTGTCCGAGACGGTAACTACCGCGATATACAACGGGCGCGGAGGTGCCGAGGTAGTGTCCGGAATGGCTTCAAGCTTTACGATAGCGAACCTGTTCTTTGTGGCGTTCGGAGGCATATATTCCGCGACCGGAGTTATACTCGGCAGGACGCTCGGAGAAGGAAAGCTGGAGCAGGCGCGGCGTGAAAAGACATGGCTCCTGTCGGGCGCGGCGGTGTTCGGAGTGATAATGGCTTTATTCGGCTTCGCGACCACGCTTATAGTCCCGCTCGTATTCGGCAGGCTCAGCGAGGGAGCTGTCGGGATATGCCGCAATATGGTGATACTGATGTCGTGCTTCATGCCGGTCTGGGTATATCTGAACGCGCAGATCGCGGTCTCCCGCGCGGGGGGAGACACCAGAATGGGCGCGTACGCGGATTCTGCTATAACTCTTATCATTATGATACCCATGGTATTCATACTTGGATTCTGCACGGACATAGGACCCGTGGAGATGTATTTTGCCGTGAAGCTGCTGGATCTCGTAAAGATCGTGATATTCCACTTCTGGCTCAAACGTGAGCTGTGGCTGAAAAATCTCACGGTCACAACTGAAAACGAATAAAACAAAAATACTCCGTCATTTTGTTTGACGGAGTTTTTTTGATTCGTCAGAGTTATATCAGCCCCCGAGCGAAGCTGCTCTGAGCTGCCCGCAGGCGGCGTTTACCGAGGCTCCGAGCTCGCGGCGCATTGTGACGCCTATGCCGTGCTTTTTGAGGATATCGTAGAAGCTCATTATTCGCTCGTGTGGGCTGCACGAAAACGGAGAGCCGTCCGTGGGATTGTATCTGATGATGTTCACGTAGCAGTTCAGACCGGAGATAAGCTCCGCGAGCCTTGCCGCGCATTCGTCGCTGTCATTCACGCCGTCGAGCATAACATACTCGAAGGTCACGCGGCGGTTGTTCTTTTCGGAATAATACCGCGCAGCCGCTATTATATCGTTCAGCGCGTATTTGTTCGCCGACGGCATTATCGTCCTTCGCAGAGCGTCGTCCGGAGCGTGCAGGCTTACGGCGAGATTTACCGGAGCGGAGCTGTCCGCGAGCTTGTATATCCCCGGAACAAGTCCGCAGGTGGAGAGAGTGATGTGCTTTATCCCGATATCAAAGCCCTTGGGATACTGAGCTATGTCGATGAAGTCCAGCACGTTCGCGAGGTTTTCGAGAGGCTCGCCTATGCCCATTACGGAAATGCCGCCGAGCCTTGTGCCGATGTCGCGGCGTATGTGGATGAGCTGACCGACCATTTCCGATACAGTCAGGTCGCGTACCTTTTTCAGCCTGCCGCTTGCGCAGAAACGGCAGCCCATATTGCAGCCGACCTGCGTGGATACGCACACATTATATCCGAACTCATGCTTCATCAGCACCGACTCTATCGTATTGCCGTCCGACAGCCTGAACAGGTACTTGTCGGCAGTCTCCGAAACGAGCTTTTCGATACATTCGGGTCCCCCGAAGGAGAAGTTTTCCGCGAGAGTACAAAGTGTTTCCTGCTTAAGAGGCAGCCCGTCAAAGCTCCTTGCAAGCTCTCCGTAAACGGCAGGGAAGATGATATCCGCGCGCGAGGGCTTCTCGCCGAGCTCCGTCAGTTTATCTGCAAGCTTTTTCAGCGTGAGACCGTAGATGTCAGTCATTGCGTTCACCGGACATTTTCTTGCGGGTCTCGCGTATGCGGGCGTTGCGCGCCTTTATGCGAAGGCGGTTCTTGTATATCTTTTCAAATTCCTCGTTCATCTCAAAGCACGATACTGACAGGAGACCGCTTTTCAGCTCGTATCTGATGAAAACAGCCTCGTGATCTTCACAGCCCGCAGCCGCTATAAAGGAGCATTTCCCGTGCCGGACGAGCTCGGCTCCCGAGTAGTCTATGCCGCACGCGGGGCAGCATAAGTGGACTTTTCTGCATACGTCTGCGAGACCTGCCGGCTTGATGTTCGTTTCCACATTCGCCGTGCAGATCGGAGTATAGTTCTCCCAAGGCTGGACAACGGTCTTTGAGGGCTTGACGACTATGCGCTTTGAATAGTCGGCGATGCCCTTTTCAAGATCCAGCTTTTCGGCGATCAGGTATGTCATATACGCGTCGTTCAGCGCGTCGTGAGCCTTGATCTCGTCTGTGATGCCGAGGTTCTCCAGCGCGGTCTTAAGTCCTATCTGCGCCTGCTGCGAGCCCGTCTGAGCCGAGTAGATGCGCTGCAGGTTATAGTGTACGGGAAGAGCGATGCCGTCAATTCCGTGGAACGCGAGATTGTCGCGCATTATCGGCATATCGTCGTCTCCCCATGTTATAAGCACGGTGTCGGGCGAGAAATACTCCGCCATTATGCCTATCGCCTCGGCAAAGGTCATGCCCTTGTTGATATCCGACTGCTTTATGCCGGTCAGTGTGCTGACATAGGGGTTCATTCTCTTGTAGCACACGGGACGTATCATAAGCTCGATCTTGTCCGTTATCCTGTTTTCGTCATCGGTCACGATGAAGCCTATCTGTATGATCTCTCCGTGAGGCAGCAGCTTTGACGCGGGCGAGTTCGTGGGCTGGTTCCATTCGAGATCGAATATTATCTTCTTCATTCTTACTTTCTTTCTTCAAGCGGTATGTAGTCAAGGTGCTCCGCGACGTACTTGTAGGCGGGGCGTATTATCTTTCCGTTGTTTATGATCTCCTCAAGACGGTGCGCCGACCAGCCGGCTATTCTCGATATAGCGAATATCGGCGTGAAAAGCTCCTCGGGTATGCGCAGCATATCGTAAACGAAGCCGCTGTAAAAATCGACGTTCGCGCAGATCGGCTTGAAGAGGTGCCGCTTCTCCGCGATGACTTCCTTGGCAATGCGCTCGACGCGGTTGTAGAACTTGAATTCGGCGGTCCTGCCCTTTTCCTCGGCGAGCTTCTTCGCGTAGTCCTTAAGTATCAGCTCTCTCGGGTCGGAGCGCGTATATACGGCGTGTCCTATGCCGTATACAAGGCCGGTCTTGTCGAAGGCCTGCTTGTCCACAATTTTAGAGACATATTCGCGTATGGCGTTCTCGTTGTTCCAGTCGAGAACGTGCAGCTTGATATCCTCCAGCATATGTTTGGCTTTGAGGTTCGCGCCGCCGTGCCGGAAGCCCTTAAGCGACGCGATCGCAGCCGCCATTGCCGAGTATGTGTCGGTACCGGAGGAGGTGACGACGTGGGTCGTGAATGTTGAGTTGTTTCCGCCTCCGTGCTCAGCGTGTATGACCAGAGCGACATCGAGCACGCTTGCTTCAAGAGGCGTGAACTCGCCGTTTTCGCGCAGCATATAGAGGATATTCTCCGCCGTAGAGTATTCGGGCTTAGGGTTGCGGATCATAAGGCTCTCGTGCAGCTTGAAGTGCTTGTATGCGCAGTAGGCGTACACGGATATCAGCGGCATCTTCGCGATTATCTGTATGGACTGGCGCAGCACGTTGCGCGCGGAGATGTCCTCGGGGTCGTCATCGTAGGAGTACAGCGTGAGGACGCTCTTCTGGAGCGCGTTCATTATGTTGGAGCTCGGAGCCTTCATAATAACGTCGCGTGTAAAGTTGTTCGACAGGCTCTGGTATGTGCTGATGAGGCTGTCGAACTGCTCAAGCTGCTCGGCATTCGGGAGCTTGCCGAACAGCAGCAGGTACGTGGCTTCCTCGAAGCTGTGACGTCTGCCCTCCGCGCCCTTTATGAGGTCGACGATATTGTAGTTGTGATAGAAAAGCTTTCCGTCACAGGGTATTTTCTTGCCGTCGACGATATCGTATGACACCACATCGGATATCTCTGTGAGTCCGGCGAGCACGCCCTTGCCGCTGCTGTCGCGGAGTCCGCGCTTTACGTCGTATTCCACGTACAGAGACAGATCTATCGTACCCTTGCTGAGATTATTGTCATAAAGCTCCTCAAGTATCTTTTTCTGACTGTCCTTGGGGCTTACTATTTCCTTGTCGGTCGATCTTTCAACGATTGTCATGAAACGATCTCCTTTCCGTAAACATTATACACAATCATTATAAACCAAATCCGGACAATAATCAAGACACATATCGGAATGTTGTTGATACTGCCTGTTTCGGGCGTTATATAAGCAGGCGATATAGTCACAATGCACAAGAGAACTGTTCCGCTCATATTGCCGTCTGTGTTCGCATATAAATTGGTCAGAACAAAATTTTCGGAGGAGGCGTATCCATGTCACGGACAAAAAACACAGCGGCGTCTGTAAGCGGAACAAAACAGGAAAGATGTGTAAGCCTCGCACAATACATAATCGACAACGGTTCGACGGTTAGAAATGCAGGAAAAGCGTTCGGAATAAGCAAAAGCACGGTACATCAGGATATCACGGCACGGCTCGCGCGGGTCAATCCCGAGCTGCACCGGCAGGTAAGGGAGGTGCTCGACCGCAACAAGGAGGAGCGGCATATCCGCGGAGGTATGGCAACAAAGCGCAAATACCGCGAGCTTGCGGAGAAGGTATAAACAAAGCCCCGTTCTCTTTCGGAACGGGGCTGTATCTATTTCAGCGTTATCTCCAGCTTGTTCGGCAGGCAGATTATCGGAAGAAGCTCCGACTTCAGCTCGCCGTGATCCACGCATATCTTGTCGGGACAGCTCGCTTCGATGACGCTTATCCCGCCGTTCAGGACGCGCACGGTATTGCTGCCGTATTCGCTGCTGACCACGAAGGTCTCGTCCTGCGCGTTGTCAAGGTCTATGACGCGTACCAGTCTGCCCTCCAGCCTTATCTCGGCAGTATGAGCCGCAGAGCTGCCGGAGAAGGCGATGAACGCGTATATCCCGGCCGCGGCGAGAAGTGCTGCTGCCACAGCGGCAATGAGCTTTTTTCTCATAGCGTGTCACGCGGTGCCGTTCCGGGAGAGGTCAGGCTTTCTTCTTTTTCGTGAGCGCCTTGACGGTAAAGAGCACAGCGAGCATGAGGGCTGCCGAGATACCGAGCACCACGAATACATTCTGTATGAAACCGGAGATCAGATAGCCCACCGCGCAGACACCCGCGACTGTGAACGCATAGGGGAGCTGTGTCGAAACATGGTTCACGTGGTCGCACTGTGCGCCCGTGGAGGCCATTATCGTCGTATCCGATATAGGCGAGCAGTGGTCGCCGCATACGGCTCCCGCGAGGCAAGCGGAGATGCAGATTATTACCATTTCGGGAATTATGCCTGTCTCTGCCGTGCTTGCAAGATCGGCAGAGAATACTCCCGTAACTATCGGGATAAGGATACCGAAGGTGCCCCATGAGGTGCCGGTCGCGAAGGAAAGACCGATAGCGACGACAAAGAGTATGAGCGGCAGGAGTATCTGAACAGCCTGAGCGCTCTCCACAAGTCCGGAAACGTACGGCCCCGCCTCAAGCATCGAGGTCATTGTCTTGAGAGTCCACGCGAAGCAGAGTATCAGTATGGCGGGCACCATCTGCTTGAAGCCCGCGACTATGGAATCCATGCAGCTTGTGAAGCTGAGCACGCGTCTTGCGATGAAGTAGATTATTACGATTATCAGAGCGCCGAGAGAGCCGAGCGCCAGACCGTAGGAAGCGTCACATTCGGAGAAAGCAGTTATCAGGTCAGCTCCGCCGAACAGTCCGCCGGTGTATACCATACCGAGTACGCACATAAAGATAAGGATAAGAACGGGTAAGATAAGGTCGATTACCTTGCCCTTGGAATGTTCGGGCTTGTCGTCCGGAGGATAGGCGGTATTCTTCGTGGTGAAGATATCGCCGTTCACGGCGTTTGTCTCGTGCAGCTTCATAGGCCCGAAATCCGTATCGCTCAGCGCTATGAATATTACCATTATGATAGTGAGCAGAGCGTAGAGATTGTAGGGTATCGTGTCAACGAAGAGCTGTATGCCGTTCACGCCGTCGACAGTTCCCGCTACCGCAGCCGCCCAAGAGGAAATGGGCGCGATTATGCAGATAGGCGCGGCTGTCGCGTCGATGAGATAAGCCAGCTTTGCGCGGGAGATCTTATGCTTGTCCGTAATGGGGCGCATTACCGAGCCGACGGTCAGGCAGTTGAAGTAATCGTCCACGAATATCAGCGCGCCCAGCAGGAAGGTCGCAATGCCTGCACCCTTGCGGGACTTGATATGTTCGGCTGCCCATTCGCCGTATGCGCGGCTTCCGCCCGCACGGTTCATCATTACGACGATAGTTCCGAGCACCACAAGGAACACGAGTATGCCGACATTGTAGCTGTCCGCTATGTTTGCGATCATGCCGTCTTTGACGACCGCGTTGAACATTCCCTCAAAGCCTGTGCCGGAGGAAGCGGCGAAAATGATGCCGCCCGTGAGTATTCCGATGAACAGGGAGGAGTATACCTCCTTTGTTATCAGAGCCAGTCCGATCGCCACGACAGGAGGAAGCAGCGACCAGAGGGTACCGATCGCATTCGTTATCGGCGCGCTTATACAGCAGCAGATAATGAACACAACGACGATGAGCGCGAAGATTATCTTACTGAGATACTTTTTCATTGGGATCATTCGCTCCTTTGTTTGTTTTTTTCCGGAAAGTAATATTTATCTGCGCGGCTATTACCGCGATAAATACCAAAACGCACCCCGAGAGCTCCTTCACGCTGAGGTTCTCGTTCAGCAGCAGCCAGCCGGAGAGCGCCGCGAATACCGATTCAAGGCTCATCAGCAGGGTAGCTGCGGTAGGCTCGGTATAGCGCTGTCCGATTATCTGGAGTGTGTACGCCGCTCCGCAGGACATAACGCCTCCGTAGAGTATCGGCAGCCATGCCGCGGATATTTCTTTGACTGACGGCTTCTCGAAAACGAACATACATATCAGCATTATCGTTCCTGCGGTGAAGAACTGTATACAGGACATAAGCGGTCCGTTGACGTTTTTCGCGTTGAAGCGGTCTATCACCATGATGTGCGCCGCGAAGAAGAACGCGCACGCCAGCACCAGCAGATCTCCGACGGAAACGCTGAAGCCCTCGTTGATACAAAGCAGGTAAAACCCTGCGACCGCGATAAAGCAGCAGACCCACGCTTTCAGCGAGGTCCTGCGGTACAGTATGAAGCCGTATATCGGCACGATGATGATGTACAGCGCGGTTATAAATCCGGCTTTTCCGGCGGTCGTGTACTTTATGCCGTATTGCTGGAGCATCCCAGCGACCGTGAATATAAGACCGCATATAACGCCGCCCGTAACGGTCGTTTTCAGCGGGGCGTTTTCCCGCTTTTCGCCGGGCTTGTCCGGCAGCAGCCGCAGGAGCGCTATCACCGGTATCAGCACGAAGCCGCCCAACAGCGTCCGGCAGGCGTTATATGTGAACGGTCCCACATAGTTCATGCCGTCGCTCTGCGCGACGAACGCAAGTCCCCAGATCGCAGCTGTCATCAGCAGCATTATATTGCCGCGGAGCCTGTGCCGCTTCATTACAGCACCTTTGACAGGAATTCCCTGAGTCTCGGGCTCTTCGGATTTGCGAAAAACTCCGTCGGATCGTTCTCTTCCATAATGACCCCGTCCTCCATGAACAGGATCCTTGACGCGACCTCTCTCGCGAAGCCCATTTCATGAGTAACCACGATCATAGTCATTCCTTCGGAGGCGAGCTGCTTCATAAGCTCCAGCACCTCGCCGACCATCTCGGGGTCGAGTGCAGAGGTAGGCTCGTCGAAGAGCATCACGTCCGGGTTCATGACGAGAGCCCTTGCTATCGCGATACGCTGCTTCTGGCCGCCCGAGAGCATATTCGGGTAGCTGTCCGCCTTATCGTAGAGCCCCACCTTGCGCAGGAGCTCCTCCGCTTTGGCGTTCGCCTCGTCCTTGGTCATGACCTTAAGCTTCACGGGAGCGAGCGTCAGGTTGCCGCGAATGGTCAGATGCGGGAACAGGTGAAAGTGCTGGAATACCATACCCATTTTTTCGCGCACCTTGTGCAGCTGCTTGTCCGAAGCCGTGGTAAGGTCGGTGCCCTCAAATATTATCGAGCCCGAGGTGGGCTTTTCGAGCCGGTTGAGACAGCGAAGGAATGTGCTCTTTCCCGAGCCCGAGGGTCCTATCACAACTACCTTTTCGTTTTTTTCTATTCTGGTGTCGATTCCCCTGAGTATCTCAAGGTCACCGAAGCTTTTTTTCAGTCCCTTAACCTCGATCACTCTTCTTGAGCCTCCTTTCGAGCTTTCCGACCAGAGCGCTGAGTCCGACGACGATGATAAGGTAGATGAGCGCTACGGCGATAAGCGGCAGGAACGCCTCATAAGTGACGCTGCGGATAATGTCTCCGCCCTTGGTGAGGTCTTCGAGCGCGATATATCCGGCAACCGAGGTCTCCTTCAGGAGAACTATGCATTCGTTTGCGAGAGCGGGAAGGATATTCTTGAACGCCTGGGGCAGGATTATGTAGAGCATGGTCTTGGGGTAGTTGAGACCGAGGCTCGCGCCCGCCTCGAACTGTCCGCCGTCCACCGACATTATGCCCGAACGTACGATCTCCGCTACATAAGCTCCCGAGTTTATGCCGAACGCGAGTATGCCGACAAGAGTCTTGTCTATCCTTACCGACGCGAAGATGACATAGTAAATAATGAGGAGCTGCACCATTACGGGCGTCCCTCTTATCACAGTCAGATATATTTTGGATATGAAGTTTAGAATCCTGAGCTTGCCCGTCTTGTCGTGGGTAGCGCGGACTATCGCTACCAGAAAACCGATAACCATTCCCAGCATGACCGCGAAAACAGTTATGATGAGCGTGGTTTTCAGTCCGTTGACGAGGTACATATACCTGTTGTCGTAAATAAAGGTATCGTACAGCTTCTGTACAAATTCGTCCAAGGGTATGTCCCCCTATTTTAAGCAAATAATGACCATTGTCCGCGGCCTGAGCGAATAACGAGGCTTAAGCCGCGGGCAATGTTTAATTACGTCTGCTGCACTAAAGTCACAGACGGATCGGGAGCGGCAGCCTGACGTAGAATCAGGAGTTATGTGTAAACTCTGAACTGCGTGGCAGATGACCCGAACACTACACTAAAGTAACATACGGATTGGGAGCGGCAGCTTGCCGCCTGCCGCTACTTGGCTCTTACAACGATAGCCTGCATCGAGGTGGCATAGCCGTCGGTGAAGTTGACGTTTTTGAGTCTGTCCTCGGTAACGGACATACCCGCTACGCCTACGTCGGCCTTGCCGGAGGTAACGGCTGTGATTATGGAGTCGAATTCCATATTCTCGATAACGAGCTCCATGCCGAGCTTGTCGCAGATAGCTTTCATCATATCAACGTCTATGCCGACTATATCGTTGTTCTCCATGCTCTCATAGGGCGGGAACTCGGCGTTGGTAGCCATAGTGAGCGTGCCTGTTCTTGTTATGGAGCTGTCGGGAACATAGGGTGCGTGATCGGCGTCGTCGCCTATCCAGTGCGAGATTATGCCGGAGAGAGTGCCGTCCGCCTTGATAGCTGCAAGAGCTTCGTTCAGCTTCTTGCCCAGCTCGTCGTCGCCTATCCTGTATGCTATGGAATATTCCTCGTTGTCGAAGGGCTCGTCGAGTATCTTAAGGTCGGAGTTCTTGCTCACGAACGCCTTTGCGGTCTCCATATCTATAATGACAGCGTCGTTTTTCGCCTGCTTGAGTGCTTGAATAGCGTCCGCGCCCTTGTTGTAGCCCTCGACCTTTGCGTCCTCGATATCGCCGGCGAGTATATAGCCGGTCGTACCGAGCTGTGTACCGATGACCTTGCCCTTGAGGTCGTCAACGCTGTTTACTGTATTCGCGGGAACGCTGCTTCCTCCGCACGCAGACACGCTTAATACCGCAGCGGCGAGAAGTGCCGCCAGAAAACCTGTTTTTTTCATGACTTTTGTTCCTTTCTTTTCTCCTTTTTCGGGGTCTTGTTCGCGTGGATATATATGGGCCTCGCCTGATGATCGGACGAGTCCTGTATCAAATACGAAAACATTATAACTCAAATCGCGCAAAAATGCAATAGAATATCCGAAATTCTTATTGTACAATAATAAGATATTTATATCCGGGTTTTATAGCACATTTACCTATCATCACGGTAAACCGCTATAAAACATCACCAAAATAGGGACATAAACTTCGTATAATTTGTGTCTCCCTCCAAAAATCCTTCATACGCTCTTTACAAAAAACAAGTTATATGTTATATTATTATGGCTGAAAAAGTAAAAAGAAAGGAACCGAAAAGTTATGAAAAGATCGATAATAAGCAGAATAGCAGCCGGTTTAGCGGCGCTTGCGATAATGACTGCGGCGGGCTGCGGGAACGGCGGCGCCCAGACCACGACCGCGGCGAACACCGACGCGGCGCAGTCTGACACCTCTTTGCAGAAGGTGCTCGACGCAAAGCAGCTCGTACTCGGGCTCGACGCGAGCTTCCCGCCCATGGGCTTCACGAACGAGGCTAACGAGATCGTGGGCTTCGATATCGACGTTGCTCAGGCGGTATGCGATAAAATGGGCATCGCCCTTGTAAAGCAGCCTATCGTGTGGGACAACAAGGAGGAGGACCTCAATGTCGGCAAGATCGACTGCATCTGGAACGGTATGTCCGTCAACGACGCGCGCCGTCAGACGATGAACCTGTCCGATCCGTACATGAACAACGAGATGATATTCGTGGTTCCGAAGGACAGCGGCATAAAGACTATGGACGACCTTAAGGGCAGGACCGTCGGCGTTCAGTCGGGCTCGTCCGCGGAGGAGATACTTGTGGCTTCCGAGATCTACAAGGACATCAAGGTAACGGCTCTTGAGGATAATGTAACGCTCCTCAGCCAGATGGAGCTCGGCTTCTCCGATTCCGTGTTCCTCGATTCCATAGTCGCGAACTACTTCATCACCGAGAACAACAAGGATTACGTGATACTTCCCGGCAACCTTGAAGCCGAGGAATACGCGATAGGTTTCAGAAAGAACGATCAGGCGCTCCGTGACGAGGTCCAGAAGGTGCTCAGCGAGCTTAAGGCAGAGGGCAAGCTTGCGGAGATATCCAAAAAGTGGTTCGGAAGCGACGTCACTACGGTAAAATAAGTCGGCACGACAGTCGCGGCAGCAGCCGCGGCTGTTTTTATTTTGCCGCCTGTCCGGAACTGCGGACGGGCAGAGAATTTGTTTTTTGCTATTGAATTTGAAGAGCATTTATGGTATAATAAAAAATATAGTGCGATTTACCGCGTTATCGTGTTTTCGCGATAGCGGGAAGAACAAGGAGAGAATAAACGGATGACAGGAGAACAGATGTCGTCGCTGTTCGGGCTGATGCTTGAATATACGATCCCGACGCTCAAAATATTCGCTTTCACGCTGCTGTACTCCATTCCGCTGGGAATGGTCGTGGCTTTGCTGAAAATGTGCAGATTCAAGCCGATATCGTGGCTCACGAATATCTACATACTGATAATGCGCGGAACTCCGCTGCTGCTCCAGCTTATCGTGGCGCAGTATTCCGTGCCGTACATCGTGCGCAGCGAGCTGTGTCCCGCCTTTCTGAAGGCTCTTCTTGAAAATGTGGACATCAGGAGCGAGGACTACACCTTCAACATGATGCTGTTCGCGTTCGTGCTGAACTACGCGGCGTACTTCGCGGAGATATTCCGCGGAGGCATAGAGTCGATACCGAAGGGTCAGTATGAGGCTGCGGGAGCTCTGGGCTTCGGGAAGCTGCAGACATTCTTCCGTATAATACTTCCGCAGGTCATAAAGCGCGTCGTCCCCGCGAGCTCGAACGAGATAATCACACTGGTCAAGGATACGTCGCTCGCCTCCGCGATACCGTATATGGAGATCATGTACATAGCGAAGAAGCAGGTGCCGCTGTACGCGTCGCTCATGCCGCTGTTCATGGCGGGAGTGTTCTACTTCGCGTTTGCTACCGTGCTGACGGTGATATTCTCGTATGTCGAGAAGAAGCTCGATTATTACAGATAAGGAGGAACGCCGCTTGGCTATACTTGAGATAAGAAATCTGTCGAAGAGCTTCGGCAGTCTGAACGTGCTGAACGATATAAGCTTTGACGTGGAAAAGGGCGAGGCGGTCGCGGTCATAGGACCCTCGGGAAGCGGCAAATCCACGCTCCTGCGCTGCGTGACGCAGCTCGAAAAGGCAGGCGGAGGTACGATACGCCTCTGTGATACGGATATGTTTGCCCCGGGACCGAACGGGAAGAGCGTCTACGCAGACAAGCAGACCCTGCGCGATATAAGGCTTAAGACCGGGCTCGTGTTCCAGAACTTCAACCTGTTCCCGCACATGACGGTGCTCAGGAATATCACCGAGGCTCCGGTCTGCGTGCTGAAAAAGAGCAGGCAGGAGGCGCAGGACACGGCAATGGAGCTCCTGCGGAAAATGGGGCTGGAGTCAAAGGCTAAGTCCTACCCCTGCGAGCTCTCCGGAGGTCAGCAGCAGCGCGTCTCCATAGCCCGCGCGCTGGCGCTGAACCCCGAGATACTGTTCTTCGACGAGCCGACCTCGGCTCTCGACCCCGAGCTCACGGGCGAGATACTGAAAGTCATCAAGGAGCTTGCCGCCGACGGAATGACAATGGTCATCGTCACGCACGAAATGGGCTTCGCCCGCGACGTGGCGGATAAGATAATCTTCATGGAGGGCGGCTACATAGTCGAGCAGGGCGAGCCGGAGCAGCTTTTCGGAGACAACGCTTCCGAGCGCACGAAGCAGTTCCTCAGCAGATACAGCGGAGTATGAGCATGACCGTAAATATACATTTTGCCGAAAGGAAACGCCGGATATGAATAATGATATCAGAATAGAAGCGCGCGTCACGAATACCTTCAATTTTGCGATGCAGCAGAACTACATACCCCTTATCCGCAGTATAACGCTTATAAACAGCGGCCCGGCACCTGTTGAGAACATAACGGTAAGGGCGGACTTCGAGCCCGGCTTCGCAAAGCCGTACACATACGAGCTCGGTACAGCCGATGCGGGCAGGAGCACCGAGATATCCCCGGTAAGGCTCACGCTGTCCACGGAGCTGCTGTTCTCGCTGACGGAAAAGACCGCCGGCAATATCCATATCTCGGCTTTCTCCGGAGATGAGCAGCTCGCGGAGACAGATATACCGGTGGATATCCTCGCCTATGACGAGTGGAGCGGAGCCCTCATAATGCCGGAGCTGATCGCGTCTTTCACTTCGCCCAATCACCCGCGCGTGAGCGAGGTGGTTTCACGCGCGTCGGTCTATTTACAGAAATGGACGGGCTCCCCGTCCTTTACCGGCTATCAGTCCGAGGATCCCAACGTGGCGAAGCAGCAGGCGGCCGCTATATACGCGGCGCTGCAGGAGGAGAACATAGCCTATACAGTCCCTCCCGCGAGCTTCGAGCAGTCGGGACAGCGCGTCCGGCTGCCGTACACCGTGCTGTCTGAGAAGCGCGGCACGTGCCTCGACCTCACTCTGCTGTTCGCGTCCTGTCTTGAACAGGTCGGGCTCAATCCGCTGGTGATACTTGTCAGAGGGCATTGCTTCGCGGGCTTCTGGCTGGAGGACGAGACCTTCTCCGACTGCGCCGAG
>JAIKZF010000100.1 GCA_024682455.1 Ruminiclostridium sp.
CATTCGCCGGCCGTGTTCCAACGGTCGTATGCGAAGCGATATCATTATTCTGTGTTCTTGCTATCTGTGTAAGAGGCATATCGGTATACCCACCTTTCAGAACTGTACTATGGATGTATCTTCATTCATAAGTTCAGATACATGTGCTTCCCCGTTCACGACAGGGAGGATCATTGCTGTGGCTTCCGCAGCGGTGTTCAAGGCGATATTTACGGAAGCCGTTATCTGTTTTATCAGTATGCTCCGCTCCATATCCTCGTCTATTACGAAGGAGCAGCTGTACCAGAAATACCCGTCTTCATTCCCGAAGCAGCCTATGCTCAGGAACCTGTTCAGATACGGCACCAGCGCCGCGATATCTGCTGACTGCTTTTCGTCGAGCCCCGACCTCACAGATATCAGAACCGATATCTCGGTCGTATCCTCCATAAGATGCACTACCGAAACATTGCAGTCCTCGGGCTCGTTCTCGCCCTCATATTCCGCGACAAGCACTTCCCTGCCCGATATATTCTCGATCTCCGCGTTTCTGCCCGCCTCGGCGAACAGATCTCTGAGCTCGTTAAGAAGCTCCTTTTCCCATACCTCGTTCATACGTCAGTCCTCCTTGCTTATCTCTTCGATCAGCTTACCGGGCTCCTCGCCGTCCAGATAACGCTTTATATACTCTCCCGAGTTGAATGCGGCGTTCTCCATAATGCTGACGGTCTTTCCGATCATGCCGGTCACAGAGGAAAGCGGCATATTTTCTTCAAGCACGGAGCCCTGTACGAACAGCACGCTGACTGTCTCGTCCTCCAGAAGCCTTAAGCTTCCGAGCGTAAGGAACCTGTTCATCACCCCGATGAGCTCGTTCAGTCCGGCGAGCTTTTCCTTTTCGATACCGATGAACAGTATCATCATTACCTCAGCCGTAAGAAGCCCGTCGTCCATCGGAATTATCTCGAGCCGATATCCGATCTCATCCGTTTCGGAAAACGGCGACTTTATCGAGCACAGCAGTATCGGTCCGTCTTCCGTTTCCTCGATCTGAGCGCCGTTCACGCTGTCCGATATGGCGGACATGATAAGCCTCAGATATTCTCTGATCGCGTTTGTTTCCATAGATAGTTTCCTCCGTTCAAATACCGAGATAGCCGAAATCGCTGTCGGTGAGTATTTTGCCGTACTTCGAGAAGTTCAGCTTCACAGCCTCGATGATGTGGCTGTTGCGTATGCCTCCGCCCTCCGCCGCCGCAAGATACGCGGCGTTGGTGAGTATTTCCTTTATGTTGCTGCCCGAGAGCTCGAAATGCTCCGCGAAGAACTCAAAGTCGATCTGCTCGTCCACGAGCGCGTCGTCCGGAAGTATCTTCTTCCACAGCATGAGCCGCACATCGGGAGTCGGGAATACAAAGTTGATAAAGAACTTGATCCTTCGCTTGAAGGCGTCGTCTATGTTGTTCACATAGTTGGTGGCGAGTATAGTTATGCCCTCGTAATCCTCAAGCTTCTGGAGCAGGAACGCCGTATCCGCGTTGGCGTAGCGGTCGTTGGTGTCCTTTACCTCCGTGCGCTTGGCGAACATCGAGTCAGCCTCGTCGAAGAAGAGCATGGCGTTGATGTTCTTCGCCTTGTTGAACAGGTTCGAGATGTTCTTCTGCGTCTCGCCTATGTACTTGCTGGAGAGCTGCGAGAGGTCTATGCGGTAAAGATCGAGCCCCAGCTCGTTCGCCATCACCTGCACAGCCATCGTCTTACCGGTTCCGGGGGAGCCGTAGAACAGAGCGCACAGCCCTCTGCCGTAGGGAGACTTCCTGCGGAAGCCCCAGTCCTCGTTGACTACGCCGCGGTACTTGACCTGGTCGCAGATCATCTTCATCTTGCGCTTCTGGTCGTCGCTGATAACGAGGTCGTCCCATGTGAACACGGCATTTATCTTTGTCGCGTAGGTACCGAGCTGGTTCACAGACTGCTGACGGACGCTGCGCACGATGACATCGCGCGTCATTTCCGTGTTCTCCGTGGCGGCTATATCCGCCGCGGACCTGGCCGACTTGGCTATGCCCGCGGGGGTGAGTATGTACTGGTTCGAGAATATGCCGTTATCCTCGCAGTCCGGAAGGTATCTGTCCCAGAAGAGCCGTCTCTCGTTCGCGGTGAGCATGGGCAGCTCTGCGCTCATGAAGGTGATGTCCATTCCGACGAAGGTATCGTCCTTTTCCGGCGTCATCCAGAAGAAGAAGCCGAATACCGCGGAGATGTACTCCGCCGTGCGACGTACCTTATCTGCGAGAGGCGAGCGTCTTGTTCCTCCCTCGCCGTCCGACTCGGTAAGCTCCGCGTCCACCGTGAACGCCGGTATCGCTCCCAGCAGTACGGTCTCGGTATATATGCGGTCTATGCTCTGCCTTATGTTATCATATCCGAAGCATATCAGCTTATACAGGTCAACGTCCAGCAGCCGCAGCCCCATTCCGCAGACCGCGATGTTCGCGGTGTATTTCCTGCCTATGCCCGAGGGACCGTGTATGTTGAAGGCAAAGCGCATACCGGGCTTGAATGCCTTGCCGAGGAATATCCCTTTTATGAATGCCGTTTTATTTTCCCTTACCGGTACAAATTCCCCGGGGTCGAAAACGGGATATATCCGGCAGTACTCTTTCAGCGAAGTGTCCGTCTCGTTCCTGCCGAGAATATAGGCGGCTGCTCTCGGGGACAGAGTGAGGCGCTGTGCGCTCTCGCCCCTGTCGCGCCGTTTCTGCTCCCGGTCACACAGGAATCTGCACAGCGGCGAGCTGCCGTTCAGCAGCGAGGCATAGTCCCCCGCGCTGCCGTACAGATACTCGTACAGCTTGATCGTGAGCCATTTCGTCGGGTAATAGTCGCCGGAATTGTTGTGCAGATATGTATATATTGCTTCATATTTTCTGTCATATTCGACCGACAGCGCAAGCAGCAGGGCAAATTTTTCAAGCTCGCTCAGCCCGAACTTCAGGCACACGATGTCGAAGCGTGAAACAAAGTCGCGCTTCAGTCCGCGCATACGTCTCGATTCGATATGATAGCGCGCGTTGTCGAGCTGCTCCCCGGCCTCCTCGGTAATGCCGTCGCTTCTCCGCTCCAGTCTGCCCGAGGTCAGCAGCTCACTGAGGTCGGTGGACGACACCGACAGTCCGCGCGTGCAGCCGGCTTCGTCGCGGCTCGGGAAATCCTCGCCGGCAAAGCCCTTGGCGCCGGACACCAGCGTGAAGCACATATCAAGGTAGGAGAACAGATCTTTCAGCACCTCGCTGTCATCGCTGTACGGGACAAGTGCCTGCGAAAAATCGAAGAACGAGTCGCAGAGCTTTTTTATTTCCATAAAGCCTCCGTTATCCGAAATATCTGAAGCCCAGAACAGCGGTATCTATCGTTATCGGAGCCTCGCCCCTGAAATCGTCGAGGGCTTTGTCTATCTCCCTTACCGTTTCGTTCAGGTCGAACGCGTTGCCCGATGTCCGGTTGACTACCTCGATAAGTCTGTCGAAGCCGTACTTCTGACCTTTCTCGTCGACCATTTCGGAAACGCCGAATGAGGTCATCAGCACGGTGCTGCCCTGATAGAGCTGGAGCGTCTTCTGCTCAAAGGTCACGCCGCGCATCTGCCCCAGGCTGAATGACAGATCCGCCTTGTCAAGCCCGAAGTTCTCACCCGGTCTCTTTATCAGCATGGGCGGCATACCCGCGTTCACATAGCGCATCGCTCCCGTTTTCAGGTCAACGTCCGCTATTATCGCAGCCACGGTGAGACCGCGGTCGGTCTTTTCCGTGCTGCAGAGCTGGTTATTGGTCTCGACCGCTATCTTGTAGGGGTCAAAACCCATTTTCGCGAAGCTCTTTATATGCGATATCGCCAGTATCGAGAATATCATCGACGCCAGGTTATTGCCCAGAGACTCGCCTATTACCATGAACAGGCGGTTATTATCGGTAAAGAAGTAATTGCAGAAGCTGCACTTATTATATACCGTATGCTTAAGACTCTCGCACAGGTCGAGATCGGAGCGCTCGGGGAAGGCGGGATAGGTCGGCTCGGTCGAAACGACACTTCGTATCTGGCTCGCCACATCGAGGTCTACCCTCAGTCTTTCCTCCTCCGACGTCTTTACCGCGAGGTTCTTCGTATAGTTGACTATCCGCTCGGCAAGCGCGTTGTAATCGTCGGCTATCTGCTCTATCTCGTCCTTTGTATGTATCTCCGTTACCGGTGTGAAAGTAAGCGTGCCCTCGTCGGAGACGAATTCTCTCATGTGGTTCGACAGTATGCCCACCGGCTTTACGATGATCTTTCTGATGAATATTAATATTATTATTCCGAAGAGCCAGAAGTTTATCGCGGTGTTCATCAGTACAAAAATATTACCAGAAATGACTTGCTCCAATATAATGGACATACTTACCTCCGTGCCCAATACCGCACATACCGAACCGTCGGAATAATATATGGGAGCGAATGCTAAAATTATAAAACCGGAATCGTTATAGGCGGCTGACTCGTCATATATGGTAGCTTCTCCGGTCTCATATACTTTCTTGACCGTTTTAAACGCCTTTGTTGCGCCGAAATGCTGTCCCAGCTGGAATGAAGTCTCGGTGCTGACCGGGAGATCAAGAACGATGACCATATCATTCAGCAGTTCTCCGTTTTCGTCACGCTCCGCTTTATAAATAAATATATCGGTAATCTTTAACTGTCCCATCAGGCTTTTCAGATTATCGCAGTAATCATAATATTTTTCATCGGTACCGTTTTCAAGCCAGCTGTCTATCTGCTCACCCTGTGCGCTGTTCATTTTTCTCAGCTCTTCGATAGTCATATAAGACGTGTCCTGTCCCTGGTCTTCTGCCAGTGAAGGCACGTACATGGATAAGAACGCCGCGTCAGTCGGCAGGCCATTCTTGATATCGGCGACACACTCCTCGAAATTGTCCCATACTATCGTAACGACTGTGGATATCAGTATGAACAGGAATATGAGTGTCATGCTCAATATAAGCTTTCGCTCAAGCTTGCCTTTTTTCTTAAGTTTTACCTTCTTCAAAAAAAACACCTCACCTCGGAGCGTTCCGTTACCTGAGCTCCAGATATTGCTTGGCGAATTCGTCCGCCGTACCGGCTATGCAGCTGTCGCATCTGAATACGTACTGCTTTGCCGCCGCGTCATTTCGGTCAAATTTCAGCAGCTCTATAAAATATGAGCGCGCCTCAAGAAAGCTTCCCTTCAGGAAGAGATCCACACCGGTCTCGAAGAAAAGCTTGCTTCGCATCTTGCTGTACTTTGTTTCCGCAACGTCGCCGTCGTACACGTCGAATATATACTCCGCGGTCATCGAGCCGAGATGATATATCTGTCCGAGCTTGCGGCTGTTATAGCGCGTCTGGAAACCCGGCAGCCTTGTACTTATATCGCTTGTCACAAGTATGCGGGAATTGTACTTCTGCGCGCTCTCGCTGAGGAAGGTCGACGTATCCATGGTCTCGGACATGACCAGAGGCATATCGAAGCCGTTGTGTCCTACGACGCCCACGCATACCGTTCCGTAGTCTATCCCGATGCTCAGCCCGCGGAACAGGGATCTGCGCTCCTCAAGCTCTGCCTCCTGGCATATCGTTATGGCACATTGCAGAGCGTCGTCGCAGTTCTTCTCGAACATGGCGGATATCCCGGTCCTCGTAACGCACAGGAGCTTGCCGTTATGCTTTTCGAGCGCGTTGCCCACATCCTCTACCTGCATATTTATCACGGCTATCAGTCCGGCGTCCTTGTTTATCATGACCTTGTCACGGAAAAAAACGGTCGATATGTTCATTATCGCCGCCTCGGACTTTTCCGACATTCCCAGCTCCGCAGACCTGGCGCGTTCCTTCTTATCCATCTGCGTTATTTCCTTTCATGCCGTTACGGCACCATTATATTCGTAGTGCCGGGGTTGGTGATCTGTATCACACCGCCCCAGTTGCACATAAGCTTGCTTGTATTGTTCAGCGCAGGCTGACCTCCGATGAGCACGGTCGGGCTGCCCGGGACCCAAGGCGCCGTCGTGACCGGTATGCACGGCATCGGAGTCAGAACGCCGAACGCCGCCGCAGTCGCCGAGGCAACCGTCGGGTTGCCGAGGCACGAGCACATACCGAACGGCATTATGTTCACCATAGGCTTGTTGTCCATTATATTCGCGATCGGCATGGTCGTTACGACTCTGTTCTGCGGGAGCACGTTGAACATGCCCGGCGCCATTCCGAACGAGCAGGCGAGCATAGCTCCCCCGCATACCGCAAATGCCATATCACCGCTCCTTTACCCGATCAGATCGACCTTTACGTAGTTCGACCCGGAAATGTCCGTCTTTTTCTGCACGATCCCGTTTGCGCCCTCCGCCTCGCAGATCATCTCCGCAGAGGAGGGTCCGCTTTTCAGAAGCAGCAGGAAATCGCCGCCCCTGTCTGCTATACATTCGGACACCGGCATTATCATCGTGCCTATCTTCGGATAAGCCTCCGTCAGCTTTTCGGTCAGCAGGTACTCCGACCTGTCGCCGTCCTCCGCGGACATTACCCTTATATATTCTCCCTTGCCCGACGATGTCATTATCTTGAGCAGCTTACCCTCGATATTCACGCCGGCGTTATGGTATATGCCTATCACGCGGCTCTCAGCCTCTGCGTCGGACAGCAGCTTGTATGCCGCCGACTTGTCCGCCGAGTAAACTCGCACGACCGCGCCGGGTTCCGCCTTTCCCTCTATGCGGAGCACGTCGGAGGTCACGGGATAGAGCCTGTTGGGCAGCAGCCTTATCGTAAGGCTCTCCGCCTTCCCGGAGGTCACCGTGCAGCGCACCTCCGCGCGCGAGTAGACGCCGCCCTCAGCGTTTATGACATAATCGCCGTCGGGCAGGTCAACGAATATGCTCCTGCCGTCGTTCTTTACTATCGGAGGCTTCTGTCCTTCTATCCAGACTCTCGCGTTGCTCCCTCTTATGGGAGCTCCGGTAAGATCGTCCGTGAGCATCACGGAGATCGCAAGCCTCATGACCAGACGCCTTGAAGGCGAACCGAACCATTCCACTGTGTCTACCTCCTTACGCTCACTTGCTGTCGTTTATCTGACCGAATGTGAAATCGGTCTCGGCTACTCTCGTTATCTTTGTTATACGCTCGGACTCTATCTCCACGGGGTACACCTTGTAGAACACCGACAGCTTGTAGGGCTGGTCGGGTATATTCCAGATGCGGTGCTTCTCCTCGTTGTCGAGGTCGAGCATCTCAATGCGCGGCGCGAACCTCATCTCGGAGAACGTCTTGCCGTAAAGCTCCGGTCTCATGACGGGGTTCCCCTCGATTATCTGCATAGCCCTGCCCAGTATCTTCGCCTCCTCCAGCGTGCGGAACTTGATGTCGCTCGCCGAGTACGCGGTTATCATATAGTACAGGTCTATGAAGAAAGACGGAGCGCGCAGCTTGTCAACGCCTATCGGTATGCGCTCGGTAGAGTCGATATCGTTGTTGCGCTTCATGTCGTACAGGTATATACCGAGGCTCACATCGCCCTTGTCCGACGGGTGGCACACGCCTATACCCTCGGAATTGGGAATGATGTCGGGCACCATTCCCTCACGCAGCAGACTTACCAGCGCGTCGCCTATATCGGATACTATGTTGTAATTAGCCATTTTTCCCGTTTCGCACCGCTATGGTGCGCCCCCTTTTCACGTCGGCTGAGCGGGGACTATTCCCCGTCCTCGGAAGCCTCTGGCTGAGCCGGCACGGTCGTGTCAGATATGATCGCTCCGTCCTCAGAGTAGAGCTTGCCCGCGTCATACTCTCCGAGCTTGAAGGTACCCTCATACTTGAGCTTGCCGCTCGGATAGAACTCACGTCCCTGGCCGTCGTATTTTCCCTTGTAGAAGCCGCCGTCATACATCAGTCTGCCGTTCTCGTCGAATTTCTTGCCGTTGCCGTGATACTCGCCGCGGTAGAATTCGCCGTCGTAGATCAGCACGCCATTCTCGTAGAGCTTGCCGCTGCCGTGGTACACGCCCTGGTAGAAGTTGCCGTCATAGATGAGCTCGCCGTTCTTGTAGAGCTTGCCGAAGCCGTCATACTTTCCGGAGCTGAAGTTGCCGTCGTAGACGAGCTTGCCGGTCTTGGTGTCGTACAGCTTGCCCTGACCGGTATAAACGCCGTTCTCCACATTTCCGTAGTAGAGCACGGTCTTGCCGTCCTTCGCGTAGATCGTGGTCAGACCGGAGGTTATATTGCCGTTGGAGTCAACATAGCCCTTGCCTGTGATCTTGCCGGACGCGTCATAGAACGTGCCCTCGCCGAAGTACTTGCCGTTCTTGAAGCCGCCCTCATACACGAGAACGTCCTTCTTGTAGAGCTTGCCCTTGCCGCTGTACACGTCGTCGAGGAACTCGCCGTCATAGAGCAGGCTTCCGGTCTTGGCGTCGTAGTGCTTGCCCGAGCCGCTGCGTCTGCCCTCCTTGAAATCGCCCTCATAGATCATCTTGCCAGTATCGGGGTCATACTGCTCGCCCCTGCCGCTGAGCTTTCCGTCAACGAAGTTTCCGGAGGCTATGAGCTTCCCCGCAGCGTTGTACTGCTTTCCGGTGCCGTTGTAGATGCCGTCCTTGAAGTCGCCGTCATACATCAGTATGCCGCTGCCGCTGTACTGTCTGCCGGCTCCGTTGTATCTGCCGTCCTTGAACTCGCCCTCATAGATCAGCACGCCGGGCTTGCCGTTATATTCCTTGCCGACGCCGTCGTAAACGCCGTTCTTGACCTCGCCGGAATAGATGAGGTTGCCCGCGGAGTCATAGATGTTTGTCGAGCCGTTCATTATGCCGCCTCCGGAGATATCGCCCTCCATGGTGACGTCGCCGTTCTCGTCGTAATAAGCTCCCTGACCCTGCGGATTGCCGTTCACGAAGTTGCCCTCGTAGTAGAGCTTGCCGTTCTTGTACAGCTTGCCGCTGCCGTTGTATCTGTCATTCGAGAACTGACCGTCATAGACCAGCTCGTCGTCCTTATATTCCTTGCCGGTGCCGTTGTAGTGTCCGTCGGTGACGTCGCCCTCATAGACCTTCTTGCCGTCGCTGTACACCACAGCCTTGCCGGTCTGCTTGCCTGCCTTGAAATCGCCCTCATACACGAGGTCGCCGTTCTCGTACAGCTTGCCCGTACCGTCGTATATGCCTTCGGTGAACGAGCCCTCATAGAGCAGCTTCCCGTTCTCGTAGAGCTTGCCCTGACCGTTGTACACGCCCGCGGTGAACGAGCCGTCATAGATGATATTGCCGCTGTCCGGGTCATACAGAGTGCCCTTGCCGTCGTACTTTCTGTCCGCAATGCCGCCGAC
Organism: Ruminiclostridium sp.; assembly: GCA_024682455.1. GTDB lineage: Bacteria > Bacillota > Clostridia > Oscillospirales > Ruminococcaceae > Ruminiclostridium_E. The sequence goes on from JAIKZF010000100.1 coordinate 9,381, forward strand.
ATAGAGCAGAGCCCCGTTGTCAGCAAACAGAGTGGTCGTACCGTTTACGACGTCGCCGTTGCCGAGCGTGCCGTCGGAAAGCACGGCTCCGTTCTCATCGTAGAACGTGCCGGTCCCGAGAGGCTTGCCCATCGAGAAGCCGCCGCTGTAATACAGCACGCCGTTTTTGTAGAGCGAGCCCTTGCCGTTGAACACGGAATCCGTGAACTCGCCGCTGTAAACAAGGACTCCAGCCTCGTAGAGCTTGCCCTGACCGTTGAATTTGCCGTTCAGGAACTCGCCGGTATATCTGATGCCGTTCTCGTCCATGAGAGTGCCGGTACCGTTATAGGTACCGTTATTGAAGCTGCCGTCGTAAACGAGCTGACCGTCGGCGTAGTGCTTTCCGTTACCGGAATACATATTCGCCTTGAAGTCGCCGCTGTATATTATCTTGCCGGTCTTAGCGTCGTACAGCTCGCCCTTGCCGTCATAATCGCCGTTCACGAAGCTGCCGTTATAGACGAGAGTACCGTACTCAGCGGAATAAGCCTTGCCCGTACCGTTATACGCGCCGTTGACGAACGTTCCGTCGTATTCTATATTACCGGTATTCTCGTCGTAGAGCTTGCCCGTGCCGTTGTACATACCGGCAAGGAACTGTCCGGTGTACATTGTCTTTCCGTTTTTATAGTAGCTGGTGCCTTCGCCCTCGAAGAGATTCGCGGTGAAGCCGCCGGTATAGTTTATGCCCCCCTCGGGATAGTAGAGCTTGCCGTAGCCCGAATACTCGCCGTTCTTGAAGTTGCCGACGTACACGAGCTGCCCCTCGTAGTTGTAGAGGGTCCCCTCCCCCTCGACGCTGCCGTTCTCAAGTCTGCCCTCGAACAGCACCTGATCAAGCTTCGCTGTCGTGTGCAGGCACACCTTGCCCGTATAGCCCACGCAGTCCTCGCTGTTGACCCACATTGTCTTGGTGAAGAACAGGCTTACGATCCACGGCATACCGAAGCGTATAAAAAGGATCGTGCCAAAAATAAGGATTATCACTATCGCGTACACCAGCTTTTTGGCGACGAAGCGGTCTCCGATGATGAAGTACTGCTTCACGTCGGTAGGCTTTGCCGTGAAACCCTTTGCTTCCTGTTTTATGTCAGTCGCTACCTTGCTGACGATGTTCTGAGGATTGAGCTTCCTCATTATCATCCTGAAGAACAGCATCACCGGGGTAACGAATATTCTTTCCACCTTGCGCAGAAACAGTTTGAATGCGCCGAATAAATCAAACATAGATCACTTTCACCTGTTCTTGTCTATAATTACCGTTCCTATCGCGTCAAAGTTCGACTGTCTTTTGGTCGAGCTGCCGGATGTCTGTATCGTGAATACCAGATATGTGACCGCCGCCGCCAGAAGCAGGAACATCAGTATCTTCTTGAGCTTTCCCCAGCTCTTTTTTATCTTATTCCAGATCCTATACCATATCGACTTCGGCTCCTCGTCGCCCGCTTCCCTCTCTATGAGCCGCGTCATCATCATATAGTATCTGCTGTAAAACTCGATCATGTTCGAACCCACAAGGTCGGGCATCTCATTGAAAAACTCGATGAGCTCGTCGGGCACCTTGCGTTCAAGCTCCCTCGCGAAGATTATCCTCAGGAGCTTCTCCACCTTTTTCAGCGGGCGGCAGTCCCGGGAGCCGATTATATCATCTATCGGATAATTGAAGCTTACCGTCAGATCCGCGGAAACTATGATATTGCTCATATCCATGCACTTGTCGAGGAAATAGTCCGGTATATCGAGCAGCACCGCGCGTTCAAGTATCTTTCTGCAAAGCTCAAGTCTCTCCCTGAGCGGCATACCCTCTGTATCGCTCTTTTCCGAGAGGTTTATTCCCTGCGTGTACTTCATTACGATACAAAGCGTATCCTCAAAAATGAAATGCTCGATATAGTCCGTGAACACCTCGGCGTTGACCGTCTCGGACAGCCAGCTCACAAGCTCCGGGAAAAGCGACTTGTCCTTTATGCTCATTATACGGCACAGCCCGCCGTCTTCGCAGGTACAAATGTATATGTAATAGTCATCTCCGGTCCTCTGCACGCTGGTCACCGGATATTCGTGTCCGTATGTATAAATGACCATAAAGCCCCGCCTCCTTTACCAGTTATTTTCAAACCGCCGTTCTCATCCGCGGACGACTACCATGATAGACGCCTTGACCTCGGGATATACGGCGCTCTGCGCTATGACCTCGTACACGCCCTCGGTGTTCGGCGCGGAATACATACCGTTCGAGTCGATCTCGCCTCCCGTAGAGGGGGATACCGACCAGCGCACGGTCTTGTTGGTCATGTTGCTGCATACCGCCTCAAGATACTTGGTCTCTCTCGGCTTGATTATCAGGGAGTTCGGCTTTATCGTTATCTTCATGCTGCTCTTTTCGGCTACCTTCTCGTCAACATCGTGGAACGCCGTCCACTTGACGTCTATGTAGTCCTGGAGCGTCGTGGATTTCGTAAGCACGCCGATGATGAAGCTTCCCTTTGAGGGATCGAGCTTGGCGGCGACCTCATACGGAGCCTCCTCGTCACGGAACACGGACGGGTTGCCGTAGATCGTTCCCGACTCGGTCACAGCGCCGAGCGTTATGGTGACGCTGCCCAGTCCGAGCCCGTGGAATATCTCCTCGGAGTAGAACACCTTGTTCTTCAGGCTGCCGGAATTGAGGTTTATCCTGCATATACCGCTGGCGATCTCGGTGTTCCTGCCGCCTGCCGCCTGGGCGACCGCCGCGGAGCCCGCTGCCGGCAGAGCATGCTCGCCTGCGCCGTATCTCAGCGTATTGCGTCCTATGGCGCTCAGCAGGGTATTGCTCGCCACATACTGGCCGAATGGCACATTCTCGATATCGTCGATTATGGACGAGCCGACGGAGTTCACGAGACCGATCCTCGCGAGATAGAGCCTCTGACCCACGGTGTTGCGCAGCTCGGTGTCCATGCTGTGGTCGTAGGTGTTTTTTACGAACGCGTCATACACGTCCTCGTCCGTGATATGTACGGAGGAGCGTCCGGTTATAGTTCCCTCGGCGGGATTCTTGTCGTAAGCGAGCCTGAACGTCTGCGGGTCGGGAGTCGCCGTACCCTCGGTATTGGTGACATTCGCAGCCGTGAGCTCGAAGTCCAGGGTATATCTGCCGGTCTTGTCGAGCAGAGTCTCGTCGAAGTTCACCTTTATCACGGAGCTGCCGTCCGCCGCGCTGTTGAGACACACGAGCTGTATGTCGTAAGAGAAAGCCGCGAACTGCTTTGAGAAGGTCTCTATCTCTACTCTGAAAATGAACTTGCCGTCGGGATTGGCAAAGCGGGGCATAACGTGACGGATATGTATGCTTCCGCTGCGGAACACGGTCACAGCCTCCTCGAAGAGCGAATCCGCGCACTCAAGGTTATCCTCGGGCTCGCTGGAAGTCAGATAGAGGTTATAGCCCTCCTTTATCCTGTCCGCGTCGCGCTTGCCGCTGTCGGGGACTATGTTGTGGGCGCTGCCCTTGTCGCCCTCGCTGTATTCGAGGCAGAGGTAGACATAAGCGTTGCTGCCGCTGCTCAGGGCGGTGTCGTAGCCGTTCAGCATGGAAAGCTTCTTTGTCACGGGCATATCAACGACTATCTCGCGGCCCGTTGTGTCGAACGCGAGACCGCTCTCTACCGAGATAGTCACATCGTCGACGCGGACAACGTTCAGACCGCACACGACGCCTATGCCGTGCACCAGGCGATTCACAAGTCTGCGCTTGTCGTTCATATACTTCTGCTCAAAGTTGAAATCCTCAACGCTGAGCAGCTTGCCGTAGAAATATTTGTTTCTCTCAAATGGATAAAGCTGTGTGTTTTTCATATCTGCTCCTTAATCCTTATTGTTATTCTCCGAACCCTCGGGACTGTTTTCGGTGACATTGTTGTCTCCTATCACGGAGAAGGTTATCCTTGACTTTCCGTCGAGCGCAGCGTTCCCGGACTTGCCGAGATAGCTGTTTATGCCAAGATACGAGTACTGACCGAGGAATATGTACGGTTCGAGCACCTTCAGCTCAAAGTCCACGGTAACGGGTACAAGCTCTCTCGCTATGCGCCAGAGAATGTCCTTGTCGCTGTCGGATTCTATGACCTCGCTCCTGACCAGTATGAATATCTTGTACGGGTCGTTTCCGTACATCGGCAGCAGCGACTGTTCGTACGCCTGCGTCCCCATATGCTCACGCAGCGAGAAATTCTCGATGATATACGGTTTCTCGCCGGTATAAAGCTCGATAGCGTCCGAGAGGCATTTTTTCGTCCCTCTGCCGCGATACAGGCTCACTGCCGTCAGCAGCAGCCGTCGGAGCTTTTCCTCCTTCCAGACCGAGCAGTCGGAGATGTCGAGCCACTCCGCGAGCCATTCGAGGAAGCACCTGTCCGCGCACTCGGGGTCAAATCTGCTTGAGATGCGGTCTATATCCTCCTCGACCTCGTCGTAGAGAGTCTGGAATATGCCGAGATAGCGCTCCAGGAACCTGCCCTCACCGTCGCTCTTCCTGTATATCTGCGGGAGTCGGTCTATCCACGACTCGGCGGGCAGATACAGCCTGATGTCTTTTATCACGGCAGGCTTGCCGCTTATGCCGAACACCTCGACATATACCCACAGATACCGTCCGACGATATCGTGCAGCAGAGCGTCGCGGACGCCGTTCACGCGCTTTTTCTCAAACACCGAGAGCATCGAGGCCTTTTCGTCAAGGCTTATGCTTTTGTCGCGCAGGACCTCGTCGACGGTAAATGTCGCGCCCTTGTAGGAAAACTCGGTAAAGTCCGAGGCGTAGACCGTGACGCGCAGCTCATCGGCTGTGCAGTTCTCCACGTTTATCAGCATCCGGTGCCATATCGTGCCCCGGTCGCCCGAGTCGAACACCCTCGTCATGAAGCGCCCTATGCCGGACATCTTTTCCGAGGAGAAGCGCAGCATGTTGCCGTCGACTACCATATTCTCGCTTATACCTCGTCTGAACTCATAGGCGTTGTTCAATATGAAATATTTAAGCTTATCTCTCATGTTTTATTACCTTCCGGTAAGTTATGCCGTCTCCCCGGCGCAAAAGCTCCGGAGATCAGACATTTATCATTATGTCGATATCTGTCAGGTACGCCGCTACGTTCTGCGCGAGGATAAGGTCGCCCTCACGCGTTCTTTCGGCGTTGCTGCCCTCCGCCTGCATGGTCAGCACGTTTACGGACAGCACGCAGTCAAGCGTGTCGATCAGCTCATAGAGCTTGCTGTATATGATCTCGGCGCCGAAATCGTCCTTTATCGCGCGGAAGAACTCCGCCACAGCGCTGCGCACCGTCTCCCTGGGTCCCGAATAGTTCCGCGAAACGGTAACGTCCGCGTAGACCGATATCTCCGCGTACTCGGGACGCACTATCCTGAACTGCGCTCCCAGCATCCTGCGCGGTTCGAGAGCCGCGAGGATATTCTTTATGTACCGCTCGCCGGGGACTCCCATGCCGTCCTCGGAATAAGGCTTGACCACCACCGTGGTTATCAGGCCGTCGCCTCCGTCGGTCTTTATGACCTTGCTTTTTTCGATGCGCAGTCCCTGAGTTCCGGCGACGCAGTTCTCGCAGTCCTCGTCGGTAACTATGGTGTCGGTCGTCCGCAGCAGCTTCTGAGCCTTCAGGAAGCAGTCCTCGATAGTCTCCTCGTTCAGTCCTCCCGTCGAGGCACGCAGATTCTCGACGTATATCTCGTCTTTATCAAAGCAGCCGATCTCATTGATCTTGCCTTTCGTGACGCAGCCTTCCGCTCCGCGGGTAAGCGAGTAGCCGATAATGAATATCTCGCCCTCGGGAGCCATGCCGTTTATGCAGTCGCCGAAAGTGATAATGCCGTTCTCCGTGTCCAGCATATAAACGAAATCGTCCGTACCCGCCGCCGAGAAGTCCTTCACCTTGCGCCATTCGACGAACCTGCCGCCGCTGTCGGGCAGCTCGGTCATTATCGCAAAGCTCGCGTATTCGAGGTCGCCGGTATCGAGATCGTATTTCTGGTACGGCAGACCCGTTCCGAAACCTATCGCCCTATCCACGGCAAAGTCCGGCATCACGTTCACCGCGCGTATCCCCTCGGATCCCGCGCCTCCCGGCACCGTACAGGAGACCTCGCCCGTGTCGGGATCTATGTGCTTCTCGAAGCTGCGCACCGGCGTGTAGAGCCCGTCGCTGTCCTTCAGGAATATCCTCGTGCTGCCCGTAGCCGCAAGCTCCGTGAACAGCCTTATCTCGTTCCCCGCCGGAAGGTCGGCGTATTCCGCCCTGGTATCCCTCTGCGTAACGGGGAGAAGATTGAAGTAGATGTACTTGATGACCGGCATAGCGTCGTATTCGCCGCCTGTCGGGGAAAAGCGGATATAATATGCCTCATGGCCGCCTACGCTGCATTTGTGATGCTCGGTCGGGGGACAGAAGCATATCCTGCCGGAAAACAGAAATCCGCAGGTATCGTCCTTACGCTTGAGCCTGCACCAGTTCAGACCGTCGAAATACTCCATCTCCATATCCACGAGGGGGATGAACGAAGCCCGGTCTGTGAGGGGATTGCGTTCCACGCCGTCCTCGCTCGCGACGTCGAACCATATCGTATGCACCTCGTTCGCAGCGAGAGGTTTGTCGAAGCCTATATAGAACACTCCCCTGTTCTTTTTTGTGAAGGGAAGTATGCGCAGATTTCCGCCGAAGTAGAACTGCTCGCGGGCGATGACGTTCATCTCGTCTCCGTAATCGCACACGCAGACATCTATCGAGGCCGAAGAGATATATGTGCGCCTGTCCGCCTCGAAGCAGATATCACCCGCAAATAGCTTTGTGCCCTTCACAGCGGTGATGTCGTTCTCGTACAGCACGGAAACATCCGTGACAGAAGGCACCTTGGTGCGCCTCTCCAGTCCGAGGAGCTTGAGGTACTTTCTGATGTTATCGGGGCCTATCTTGTTCAGATAATACTGCTGGCTCTCCTTGAGCCACGCGAACATCTCCAGCATGGTGATGCCCGGGTCATGATAGTTGAAATCCGTCCATTCCGGGTACGTGCTTACTATCATGTTCCGCGCGTTGTCAAGTATATCGTCAAACTTTTCGTTATCGAGATCTATATCGGGTAACAAGCTGTCACCTCCGTTCTTTCAGAGGGAGTAAGGTCACTCTACGGTGACCGTTATGTCGTGTTCGCCGTTCTCCGGCAGAACGTAGCTGTACTGTCCTATGGTGTCGCTGTCGACCTCCTTAAGGCCTCCGGCTCCGGACACATACATCGTTATGTAAAGATTGCGGATATATATAACGTTCTTGAGCCTGAGCAGCGCACTTCTTATCTGCTGCTCGTTCGGTATCATACCGAGTCTACATACGTTGTCCCCGTCGGTGCCCGAGAACGAGGCGAAGTAATCCGCAAGGCACCTCTCGACGCTCTTTTTCAGCTCGAATATGCCGTTGAGCTCCTTCGTCCTTATCTCCGCACGCACGTTTATCCTGACGAACGTGGGCTCGGTCACGTACAGGCTCCCGCGGGAGACTATTGTCCCCGGCAGTCTGCCGCTAAGGTAATTCTTTATGTCTCTGCGTATACGGCTGAACTCGGAATGTTCCTTCTTCAGCACCACCAGCGTCACCGCGCCGCGCTCTCTCGCTCCGGACGCGTTCCTGCCGCTGACGCAGCGAAGCTTCCTGATATTCCGGGAGGCGTTGAACGTGATGCTCTCAAGGTCGCGCGCTGTGACAGCCTTGCCCTGTGTTCGCAGCATCACCGCGCTGCGCCGCATCGCCTCGTATACCGTCTCCGCGTCGCTGCCGCCGTAGAAGCGTTTCGGGTTCATCACCCCGGACACGAAGCCATAGGATCTCTCCAGTCCGGTTATGCTGCCCGGAGTTACGTTCGTGCGTTCGCCTCCGCCCGTGGTGTATATCACTCTTATGTTGCCGACATCGGAAAGCGGGGGCACGCGTCCCTTTCTGCCGTTGCCGAAGGTTATCCTGCCGCTGCTGCGGTCTATCACATAGCAGCGCGAGTCCTTATCCTCCATGGCGAAGGAGTTGACCTCCCTCCAGCGCACCCAGAGCTCGGTGTCTATACCGTCGCTCCCGGCTACAGCCGTGACTCTTCCCTCCTCGGTTAGCTTAGCCATGTCCTGCTCGCTTATCCCCGGGAATTCGTTGACGTACAGCGTAAGGTCGAGCACGTTGGGCGACGCGAGAGTAAACTCCGCGTTCTCGGTGTATATGTTCATCGCGAAGTACTCTTCGTTGTGGCTGTCCACGTTCACGGCTCTGACGCTGTTGAAGTAGATCTTGTTCACAACGGGAAGTCCGCAGCGCTTCGTCCGGTAAAGATCCTCGGTATCCGCCGCGGATACCCAGTACAGCTCCTCGCCGAACAGCTTCGTCTTCTCAAAGCCGTGGTTGTCCAGGAACACGGTAAGCCCCACCTTCGTGAAGCCCTCGGTCTCGTCCGCTATGTTCATGGGCTTCCAGCCGCGGGCTGTGAGGTAGCGCCACGCGAGCTTCGGGTGAGTTGTGATCGGATCCTCGTCGATATCCCACAGTATCCGCATAGGTCCGTTGTCCGGCGGAGCGGAAAACCCGAAATACACGGTCCTGTCCTCCGCGCCCGCGCACCTGAACGGCGTGAAGTTCTCGCCGGAGGCTGCGGCAGACTGCTCAAAGCTCTGCTCCTCCAGGTTGTTCATGGTCACGATGTCGCTTATCCGGCAGCCCGTGTCCTCATAATGATATTCAAAGGAAATGTTGCGTATGTGCGGAGACAGATACCAGCCCTTTGTCTTGTACAGGTTTTCCGCCTTAAGCACTCTCGCCCTTATATAGAAGCCCGAATGAGCTCCGACAAATACCTCCGTCATATCCTCCGGGCATTTGAAGGTGATGCTCTTGAAGCACGCAGTTACGTCCTGAACGATATTGAAGAGATCCGCGTGGGTGCTGTCGGGGAACAGTCTGCTCCAGCCGCCGCCGTTGAAGTATTCCCAGATAACGCCGGTTATTGCTATCTTATAGGATTTCGCTTCCTTGAAGTCCTTCTTGCTGGCTACCCACTTGTAATTTATGCCGTCGTCCTCAAGCTGGTTCTCTATGGGCACCTCGACGATGTCCATATCGAAGCTCATCGTGATCTCGGCGCCGCGCTTGTCAAGAGCCTCAGCGCAGCCGAAATATACCTCGTTGAAGAGCTGAAAACGCTCTCCGAACGGATAAAAGTCGTTTATATCGTACTCGACGTTGCCGTCGGTGATGTGGTCGGGGATTATGGTCTTTCCCTGCGGCATAGCCTCGATGCGCGAGAAGAAGAAGCTCTCGAAGCCCGCCATTTTCCTGACGGTCACGCGGATATTGGTGCCTTCCTCGTCCGCAGCTACCGCGGGGAGCTTCGGGTCCTTGACGAGAACGAGGTCGCCGTCGCTCTCACGCACCTCGGCGAACTTCACGAAGCCCGCGTCCTCTCCCGCGTAATATTCTATATCCGCGGCGCCGGGGTCGGCAAGGAGCTTCACGCCCGTGTTTCCCGCCGGCGAGCCGCCCTTGCGGAAAAATCTCAGTCCTATCTGTCCCTCGGTCCTTATATCGAACGCGAACGGATGCGATATGCACATGGTATGGCTCTGGAGATTCACCGGCGGAAGCCCGAACAGTCCGAGTCTGCTCTCCGCGAAATTCTCGTACTCGCCGATATGATCCTCGCTGTCGTCGGCGCAGAATATCTTCTCTATCCTTGCCGGAGAGACCAGTATATCGTCGCAGGTCTCAAAGTGCATGGTATCGCCCTCCGCCGAGTAGGACGACATTACCGCGCCCTTCTCGATAGGCGTGCTCCCCACGTCGTCGGCGGACAGCGTAAAGCTCACGTACCCCTCCGACGGGGACGCGGGAAGTATCGACGCGTCGACCATATTGAAAAACGCTATCTCATTCTTTACGGGGGTACCGTTGACCTTTTTCAGCGTACCCGCCAGCATATCCGCGTAGGCAAGGGCAAGAACGGCGCCGATATCCGGATCCGAAGCGTCCATGTTCCATTCCGGTGTGTAGCTCTTCGATCGCTCGACTATTTCCGCTACTATATCTTCCTTGTTCCTGTTATCGACCTTTACCACAGTCTCACCTCTTTTTATGCGGCTCCGTCCGGATACCGTAAAAACCGCTTTACCCGGCTCTCCGCCGGGAACCTCTTTCGCTTTGCCGCGAGCCCTTCAGGCTTTCCGCGCTGTATTTATCTCTCCGTGTCTCCGTAGCCCTCGTTGATGTAGAACGGGTAGACAAGGTTGAAGGGGTTGTTCGTCGAACGCACGACGTAGCTCACTCTTATCATGAGCTTGCCGGCTTCATCGGGCGCGGGAGATACATCCGCGTTTATGTCGGTTATTCTCGGCTCCCACATAATCAGCGCGTTTTCCACCTCGCGCTTCATCATCATCAGCGTCGTATAGTCCTGTCCGCTGAAAACGAACGAGTTTATCGAGCAGCCGAAGTCCGGCATCATCGGGCGCTCGCCCGGGGTCGTGCCGAGTATTATCCTTATCGCCTCGCCGATATCCTCCTCGTTCGAGGACATACGGACCTTTCCGGTATTGGGGTCAACGCATACCGGGAACTTGAAGCCCGTACCCAGAAAGCTTTTGTTATACATAAGCGGAGCCTCGCTTTCTCATCAGTTTATCTTCACCATCGTGCCCTTTATCTCGGTTATGGCGCTGGACTGTGATTTTATCGTAGCGTTTGCCTTCATCTCGATGGTGGTCGCCTCGACCTTCACCGCCATGGACTTTTCATTCAGTGCCTGATCCGCCTTGAGCTCGATAGTCCCGGCGGTCAGCGATATCTTCTTGCCGGTGCCGTCGAAGATGCCCTTCGCGCCGCCCGCGTCGAGCGTGATCTTCTTGTCCGCCTTGACCGTTACCTCGCCGCCCTTGGCGTCTATGGTGATCATATTTTTTCCGTCCTTGTCGCTCACGACGATATTGTCCTTTTCCTCGTCGAGGACGACCTTCTTTCCCTTGGCGGTCTTTATCTCTATCTTCTGCTTATCCTCTGTGTCGTCTATCGTGACCTCGTTCTTGCCCTTGGTCTTGAATTTCTTGACCATGTTCTTCTCGGTCACGGCCTCGGCGGGCTGAGGATTCTTGCCGCTCCAGAGGCTGCCGATCACTATGGGGCAGTTGCGGTCGCCCATTCTGAACGCCACCACTACCTCGTCCCCCACCTCGGGGAGCGCGTACTCGCCGTACTTATTGCCGGCGTACGGCGTCATGACGGGTATCCAGCCGGTCACGTTCAGACCGTTCTCGCCGAGAAAGAGCTCGACCTTGACCTTGCCGGGGTTGTCTTTGTCGTAGTTTTCCTTTACCGTTCCGGTAACTATACCGTTGATTATGCCGTTCGCGTCGATACCCGCGCTGATCCCGGTCATTTCTCCGAAAAGGCTCATCAGTTCCTCCGTTTATCCGTTATACCCAGCCGTGCGCCTCGAACGTCGTTTTGAAGCTCGACTCCGTGTAATAATGAGTGACCTCGCTGAGATAATATTTCTTGTCCACAAGCGCGTCCGTATCCTTGACCTCGAGAAATCTTCCCGGCACTATCTCGGGCAGCCCTATGAGCTCGCCCTCGGCATAGCAGCAGTTGAGCTTCATCTTCTCGGCGATGGCGCCGGCCCGTATCTTTGCTTTCTCCTCGCTGTCCGCGTCCGGGTCTATGAAAAACTGCTGCTGCGCGGGCGAGAGCACCGAGGTCTGGCTCTCCGAGGTCTTGACCTGCTGCTTCGACGATACGCTCTTGCAGTTGACCGGGTCATAGCCTATCACCTCGATCTGCGTGTCGAGATAGTCCGCCATGGTGCTCAGCCGCATGAGCTCCCTGCCGAAGGTCACCGTCATTATCGCGGTCTTGTTTTTGCACGGCTTTCTGAAATAAGCCTTGTCGTAAAGTATGAAGAATTCTCTCTCCGACTTGCCCCTTTTCAGCAGCTCGTTTTTTACGAAATTATAGTCGTTGGTGCTCTGTGACACGGGCGCCGTAAGATTGTCGGTCGTAGCGTCAGCCTCGATGCCGCAAAGCTTCGAGTATCTGCCCATGACCTTCTTGAATATATCCGAATAGTTCTTGTCTTCATACAGCTGCTTTCTCACGCCGCCGGTCATCATAAGCTTTCGCGCGTCCATAAGCTTTACAACGAGCATGGGACTGTCAACGAATTCCGCGCCCAGCCCCGCGACATAGCCCTTGAAGACTGCCGTGGTCTCGGAGAGGTAGCCCAGCTCGATCTCCATAATGGTGCCGAGCTTGAAGAGCCCCTTTACCTTCGAGTCGAAGGAGTGATTCTTCGTATCGTAGATATCCGCAACCTTGATTATCGCCATTCCGGCGCTCTCCAGCGAGAGAGTCATCGTAAGCTCAAGTATCGTAAGGTCGTTCTTCGCGACCACGTCGCTGCCGTTGGACTTTATCTTCACGGCGGGAACTATGAAATTGCCGTATTTGTTTTCGAGCGACTCATACTTCGCGGTACCCGTCATCAGGTCTGCCATATCAGCTCACCGCCCTCAGTCGTCTATCGAAGGCACGCGCAGCACCTTCCCTATGGGTATATCGAGCGGGTTCATGATCCCGTTCGCGTCGGCTATCCTGCGCCACTCGCGCACGTCGCCGTACTCCTTCTGCGCAATGTTCCATATATTGTTGTCCTCGGTCATGACCCTTGCCTTTGTGCGGTCGGGCGACATGAACGGGCTCTTCTTCTCCGACGAGGGACCGTTCATGCCCTTCATCGAGAGATCCATGACCGCGCGCAGCGGCTTTCCCTTGTTGTCGAACATCGTGTACGAGGTCGAAACGCTCTCGACATAGCCGAGGAACTGGAGCGCTCCCCACACGAACGCCGCTCCGGGCGGCTGGTGGGATTTACCGTCGATGATCGTCAGGGAGGTTATCTTGTTTATCTTCTTTGTTATGTCCTTGCTGTCATCGTTGCCGAGCAGAGTGTTCACAGCTCCCGACGCCACCGAGGTCACCGAGGTTATCTCGTCCGCGTCGAAGTAAAGCTTCACGCTGAGCGACGCCAGAGGGCGTCCGTTGAAGTCCACCACCGGCTCGTCCTTCTTGCGGCGTGTCTTCTCGGTGAACTGCGTGCGCTCGCTGATCCTGTACTCGGAAGGGTTGAACTGCACCGGTATCTGCTCGGGCTTTTCGCCCGCGATAACTATTGTCGCCTTTGCGCTGGAAAATTTATCCGCCACCTTTATCGCCGCGTTTGCAAGTGTCGTTGTAAATCCCATGTTACCGCTCCTTTCCGGTGCTTCTTACAGTTACTGCCCCGCGAACCTGGATCTGTCGAATCTCATGCGGCTGCGAAGCCTTCTTATCATTTCCTCGGAGAGCGCGTCTATATCGCTCGATTTCAGAGTCACCGACTCTATCGAGCGCTGCTTCTCGCGCAGCTCCTCTATCATCTTGCTGTTTTCCGCGACCTTTTCCGCCGTATGCTCGATAGCCGCCATAGCCTCGCCGAAGCCCCGCGTGCCTATATCGAACGACGGTGTGAGTCCCGCGTCGCCGCCCTCGATCAGATTTCCGAATTTCTTCACGAGCTCCTCGGTGCTCGGCTCCGCAGCTTCGGCAGCCTGTGGAGTCGGAGGTGGGGACCCCGCCTGCGCCGATACGGGTTCGCGGTAGCTGAGAGCCATGCCCTCAGGCATCAGCGGGAGCATGGAAGCGGGCGCAAGGTCGGCTTCCCCGGCGCTTATGCCGGAGTCCCCGGCGGAGGCCGTTTCTGCCGTCCGAAGGAGCCTCTGCCTCAGAAGCTTTATACGCTCCCCACGGGCAGCGGCTGCACGCTCGGCGCGTTCCGCCGCGCTTCCCGGAGCGCCCGACCCGTCTCTGCCCGCGCCGTGAGCGGAAGCCGGTATAACGGCTCCGCCCGCCGTCATAAGCGGCAGCAGGTGTATCCGCCCGGGCACCGCGTGAACAGCCGCGGCGTTCACGGGCAGGGCATATTCGTTTATCGAAGTGTTGAATACATACTCGTTCGCGGTCTCATAAGCGCTTCCTGCGGACTGCGGGCCCGCCCCCGCGATACCGGCATGGACTGCCGCTCCCGGAGCCGCGGCCGGCGCAGGTCTGAGGGCTGTCATTCCCGGCATACCGACGGCTGTCCGTGCCGCTGCGGGCTCTTTGGACGCCGCTCCCGGCGCGTTTGCAGCCGCGCGTTCGGTAATATCCCTTACAGCGCGCTCATACGCCGCTATCCGCTCGACTATCCTCCCTACGGAGGCGCGGTCGGCAGGCGCTTTCCCGTACACGACGGGAGCCGGGCTCATTTCCCGTCCGTCAGCATTGCTCATGTTAAAGGAAACAAGTGTGTTGTATGCCTGTATGCTATTTATATTCCGGACATCGTTACCGTACGCCGTAATATTCCGCGCCGGGACGCCATTTTCCGCGAAGGTACGCGCCTTTTCGCCGTCAGCGGGCTTATCTCTCCTGCCTCGGGATGTATAGCTCAGCGTTTCGGGCATATACATGGCTTTCTCCACTCTTTCGAGCAGAGTCTTTCCTATACCCGGCAGAGCCGGCTCTTCCGCAGACCCGGTGCGTATATCCCGGCCGGGCGAAGCAAGCATGTTATTTGTCGTTATGTTATTTATATTCCGGATATCTGGAGCGTAAGCCGGAGTGCTCCGAGCGGGCTCGCCGCTGGTGCGCTCATCGCGCTGTCCACGTGCGGGATAGCTCAGCGTCCCGGGCGTATAAGCAGGGCTTTCCGCCGAAGTCTTTTCCGTACCCGGAGCTCCTGTGACACCCGCGTACAGCCTGTGCAGAGCCGCCGCCAGAGCTCCCCCCGCCGCGTTGAGGCGTTCCGGGGAGACGGTGCCGCCTGTCTCTCCGCTCAGCAGCCGCAGAAGACGCATCTCCGGCTCCGTGATCTTGAAGCGCCGCGCCTGCGAATCGGGAACAGCCGCGCTTTCGGCGGGCTCGGTCTTGTATGTCAGGTTCTGCGTATCGTAGCTGTAAGCAGTATCGCCGACATTCAGGATATCACCGGAGTTTGTGATGTTCGCGGTGTTCGTGATGTTCTGCGCATTTTCGACATTCCGAACGCCGGTACTCGAATTATCGCTGAAAACGCTGACATTCTGCGTGTTTTCGGTTGTATTCCGTACATCGGCACTCGCCGCGCTCTCGCCCGGCTCGGTCTTATATGTCAGATTCTGCGTGTCGTAGCTGTAAGATGTATCGCCGACATTCAGGATATCACCGGAGTTCGTAGTGTTCGTCGTATTCGTGATGTTCTGCGCATTTTCGACATTCTGAACGCCGGTACTCGAATTATCGTTGAAAACGCTGACATTCTGCGTATTTTCCGTTATATTCCGTACATCGGCACTCGCCGTGCTTTCGCCCGGCTCGGCCTTATATGTCAGGTTCTGCGTGTCGTAGCTATAAGATGTATCACCGACATTCAGGATATCGCCGGAGTTTGTGATGTTAGCGGCGCTTTCGGTGTTTGAAATATTCGCGATGTTTTCAATATTTGAAATATTCTCGGTGTTTTCGGCGTTCGATATATTCGCGGTGTTTTCAATATTGGAGATGTTCGCGGTGTTAGTGATATTCTGCTTATTCTCGGATATTTCCGCGCTTATACGCGAATTGTCCGTGAAAACATTCGTTTCATGTGTATTTATCACGCTTCCGGAGCTCTCGCGAGCCTTCGGGGCACTGCCTGAGCCTGGTACGTCATTCCGGATCACAGCTCCCTCGTTGATACCGCGGATATTCCGCATATCCGGGACGATCCCCGCGCTCCGTGAGCTTCGGATATCCGCGCTCCTACGCTGAAGATCGGTGCTCACACCCGCCGTGATCGTGCGCGTCAGAAGCTCCACCGCCCTCCGCAGCACTTCGGTGCGCTCCGGAGCGTTCATTGCCGCGAGCTTCTCCCTCGCGCCGAGCTTGGTCTGTTCGTGCCGTTTCGCGTACACCTCGGTGACCGCTGTCTCATACACGACGCGCTCCGCAGGGGTCAGCTCCCTGTCCTCGGTAAGCAGTCCGACCGCGTATGTCAGAACGCCGTCCCCTGCTCCCGCAGCACTTATGGGCGCCGCTGTCGGGGTAAGCTCTATACGCTTATGTATATACCTGTTCCTGACCTCCGAAAGATACTCCGTGCCTCCCGACAGGAACGAATTCATGACGAGAAGCCCGATCTCCTTCAGTTCGCCCGCTTTCAGCGCGGGGGGAACAGCACTTTCCGGCTCCGTGCCGGGAACCGCCGGCGCGGAACTCTCGCCGTCCTCGGTCTTATATGTGAGATTTTCGGTATTGTAGTTGTACGCTATGTCGCCGACGTTCAGAACGTTTTCGGAGTTCTCGGTAGTTGCGTAATTCGTGATATTCCGCGAATTATCGACATTTTCCGTGTTTTCGGTAATATTCCGGACATTCTCTATGCTCTGGGACTGCTCCCGGATATTCTGTATATTATGAATATCGGTATTCTCGGAGCTTTCCGAGCTCTCGGTCTTATATGTGAGATTTTCAGTATTGTAGTTGTATGCTGTTTCGCCGACGTTCAGGACGTTTTCGGTGTTCCCGGCAGTTGCGTAATTCGTGATATTCCGCGAATTATCGACATTTTCCGTGTTTTCGGTAATATTCCGGACATTCTCTATGCTCTGAGACTGCTCCTGAATATTCTGTACATTCCGAACATCGGTATTTTCGGAGCTTTCCGAGCTTTCGGTCTTGTATGTGAGATTATCAGTATTGTAGTTGTACGCTGTGTCGCCGACGTTCAGGACGTTTTCGGTATTCCCGGCAGTCGCGTAATTCTCGATATTCCGCGAATTATCGACATTTTCCGTGTTTTCGGTAATATTCCGGGTATTCTCTACGCTTTGGGACTGTTCCCGGATATTCTGTATATTCCGAACATCGGTATTTTCGGTGCTTTCCGAGCTCTCGGTCTTGTATGTGAGATTTTCAGTATTGTAGTTGTACGCTGTATCGCCGACGTTCAGGACTTTTTCGGAGTTATCGGCATTCGCGTAATTCTCGATATTCCGCGAATTATCGACATTTTCCGTGTTTTCGGTAATATTCCGGACATTCTCTATGCTCTGAGACTGCTCCCGGATATTCTGTATATTATGAATATCGGTGTTCTCGGAGCTTTCCGTCTTAAAGACGAGCTCCTCGGAGCCGTAATTGTAGGCTTCCTGCCGCACAGACCGCGCATCGGCGCTTTCCGTAAGCTCGCGCACATACACGAGCTCCCGGGCATCGCCGGAAAGCCGCGTGTCGGCATAGACAGGGCTCACGCTCCCGAAAAAGTGCTGCACCAGCGTGCCGATATCAGCCGACGAGCTGCGATAGATACGATCGCCCTCGTTTACCTCCGAGGAAACGAGTATATCGCCGAACTCCGCGGTATTGTTTATATAGTTCTGAGCCTCAAGGGCTCTGATATAAGCGTTGTTATCGGTAACGCGCAGGTAGTTCAGCTGCTGCTCGATGTTCCCCGCAACGGCTGTATGGAAGTGCTTCGTTATCGTCGGGTCGCCGACCCTGCCGTCCTGCATGAGGCGGTATATCATCATCAGGCGCAGAGTATAGCTCACGCTGTCGCGGCGCTTTTTCTCGTCCTCTATCCGGCGGTTTAACGCATTGAAGAATATCAGAGTCTCGCCGCTGAACGGAAAGGGCTCGGTGCCGCTGTATTTCGCGATGATGTCCGCGGCGAACGAGCTCGCCTTGACAAGCGCGGCAAAGCCCGGACGCATCGGGGATATCATAGCTATGTTACGTGCCGTCATACGATACATCACAGTACCCCGTCAATTACAGTCCGAACGGCAGCGGGAGCTCCGTCATGCCGCTGTGGGCTATTTTCAGCGACTGGAGCATGATACCGCTCTCAAGTGCGTCGAGAGGCGAGAACTCGCGCTGCACTATAACGCCGTTGGTGATGAAGAACATTCTCACCGTCTTGTTGTTCTTCTTGACGGTTATGGTGATCGCCGAGATCAGCCTGCCCTCCTTGAAGAACGAGAAGGCGACGTCGGTGAGTGTGGAATGGAGCGCGCGCTCAAGTATCAGGTAATCGGGCGTGCGCTTGGGCTTTCTGAGAATGACGGGAGCGTCGTTGTTGCCGCCCTCCACCACGGTATCTATCTCGATCGTGCCGCCGAGATTGGATACTCTGCCGAAGCTGTATGAAAAGCCGTCAAAATTAACGGAGAACGAATAACCGGGTATGAAATCCGAAGCTGCCATACCGACCCGCCTTTCCTGAAATTCTTCCTATGCCGCCGCGCTATATCTTGAACACATTCTCGGGCTCATCGTTGAGCTTGCTGTTTATCCTCGATATCTCACGGCACCAGCGCCGCCGCTCCATGTGGCTGAAGCCCGCTATCTCGCTGTTCTGCCAGTGCATATAATAGCCTATGAACGCCATTTCCTCATATATCTTTTCAGCCGGATATGTCACTATTCTCCGGCTCCCAGAAAATTTACGGGTATCTCTATCGGCTGACCGCAGTGGGGACAGATAGACTTATACACGGGCATTTCCATGGTGTTGACCTTTGAGTAGAGGTCCTGGAGGTATGCCAGATCAATGGTATAGAGCCCCTCGACCACGCGCGTGTCCACCGCCGGGAGAGCCCCGAGGCTCTTTATCACGCGGGAAAGTATGATTATCGTCAGGTAGCCGGGGTTCTGCTGAACGCGCGGATCCTTCAGCGGCACTATCTCGTCCGCGGCGTTCGCGAGCCGCATAACGCCCTCGCGGTGCAGGTTGCCGTTCATATCCAGATACCCCTTCGGCAGAGTGAACTTGAATTCGGTCTCAAACACGGGTAAGCCCTCCAATTTTCTTGTTTATCGGCAATGTACAGACGATAACCGCGGTACAGCCGCTTGTATCGGTATACATACTTTTACATTTACATATTATATCATAAGCGCGGACTAATGTCAAGATTTTTTTGTCACATCTCACAATTTGCCTATCAATTATACGCCGATTATGAGCATTATAGCACATTTTTGAGCATTTTTCGGGCATTTTTCCGCTTCTCCCGGATAATAGCGCAGAAGCCGCGCCGCCATTAATTCCCCGGAAAGCTTTACTTATATTTTATTATCTTCTCCCATTGATTTTTTCTGCTGTATGTGGTATAATAAATTTATCTATTAACATTTATTCCCGCCTGATGGAG
>JAIKZF010000022.1 GCA_024682455.1 Ruminiclostridium sp.
GTAACCGCATACGCGTGCTCAAGACCGCTATCGCGGAGAACCGTACCGCTCACGACGACGTAGAGACCGTTACTATCAAGAAGTGACCGCTTGCGCTCGAGAACGGGAACAAGAGGCCGCTTGCGCTCGAGAACGGGAACAAGAGGTCGCTTACGCTCGAGTGCCTCCGGCGGCCAGGTCTGTCGGTCAGCCCCTCTGGCTCCTTCGTCGCCACCTCCCCGCTAACGGGGAGACCACCTTTTAAAAAAGGGGTGGATCCTAAAACAGACCGCTTCGCCTTGCAGCGGGGGTAGGTAGTACGCCTTTTGATAGTAAAGGAATTATAAAACTGCATTTTTTTACAGTTTGACGCTTCTTTCAAGGAAGCGTTTTTTTATTTTCGCTAAAGTTTTCGGGTTTCCTGCCGATAATAATAACAGAAGTGTTTTGCCGAAAGCGGCAGGGAGGAGGAAAACGATGAATATTTCAAGAGCCGGGGAAATGGCGGTGCATAAGGCGAAGGAGCAGGCAAAATACCTGAACGCAGGAGGCAGTACCACCGAAGTCAGGAGCACTATGCTCGCGCAGAATGACGCGTTCTCGCAGAAGCTGTCCGATGTGTTCAGACGCGAACATTCCGACCTCATACACGGGCTGAGCGAGCTCTCCGATGCGGACAGAAAGGAAATAGCGATGAATTCCTATTTCCAGATGCAGGGTCGCGTGGTGCAGGCGATACGCCGCGAGGAGAACGATATCCGCACCTTTAACTCGATATCCGCCGAAAAAGCCGGTATTTCCGCACTGCTCGAAAAGGCGGAAGCGAGCGGCGGTATAGATGGAGCCGACGGCTCCGAGACTACGCCGGAGGAGCTTAAAGACAGGCTCGCCAAGGTGCAGGAGAAAATGGACGCGTTCCTTGCCCCATACGGGCGTAACGAGGACGGCAGCGCAAAGACAAACGCCTTCAACGACAGCGTGAAGAAGGACTTTGCCGCATACGCGAGCGTGTTCGCGGGGGTGACGGGGCTTTCCTCGGACGCTCTGGAGGCATCGTCCGCGCTGACCGTACATAAGACCGACCGCGACGAGAGCAACTACCTGCAAAAAGCCAACGAATCGCTGAACGAGCTTAAAAAGCAGTCCGACGGGCTGACATCGCTGAAAAAGGACTTTCTCGGGATCATAGGCGAGGATCCCGAGTCCGAACGCATGAGCGAGGAAGCCATGGTGAAGCTTGCCGTGTTCGAGTTCTTCCGCGAGACATTCGCTTACGGCGGCGACCAGAAGCAGCTTGAAGAAACTCTTAAAAGCATGTCTCTGCTGAATACTACCGCATAAAGGAGCCGCTCTCCAAGAGACTTTTAAACACGAAAATAACTGCTCCTGACGTCAGGAGCAGTTATTTGTTTTTTATTAACAGATAGAAGTTACTTTTAAATATGATTCGCGTATCGAATCTCCGTGGTACGGTATTTAGTTTAGGGTCCACCCCTTTTTAAAGGGGTGGCCGCCGGAGGCACTCTTAAAAACTCTTGGGCTGGCCGCCGGAGGCAACTCTAAAAAACTCTTCTTCTTTTCTCTTCTCTCTCTTCTCTCGTTCTCGAGCGAAGCGGCTCACTTACGAGCGGCTTTTGAAGAGGTTTTCGAGGTCGGAATAGGCGTCGTCGCCGTTCTGATTATTATTTCTGTTATTAAGGTAATTTGTGAAATCGCTGCCGCCGCGGCCGGAGGCTCCGGTGGACTTACCGATGATCTGCTCGGCGACGCTGGGCTCATTGCTGCCCATATCGAAGCTGTCCTTGAAGCAGGTAGCTATTACAGAAATAGTGATCGAGTCCTTCATATCTGCGGGGCCGTAGTTAGCGCCTATGATGATCTCGGCGTCGGGGTCGCAGGCTCTTGTGATAGACTGCATAGCCTCATCTACGTCGCTCATGAGGGCATCCTGGGAAAGGGTAATGTAAACGAGCAGACGGCCTGCGTTCTTGATAGACGTTTCGAGCAGGGGGCTGGTGACTACTGCGGTGACAGCCTCTTCAACCTTCTTGTCGCCTGTACCGGTGCCGATAGCGATATGAGCGTCGCCGGCGTTTCTGATGATCGTGGTCAGGTCGGAGAAGTCAACGTTTATCAGGGCTGTGGTATTTATCATATCGGAAACGATCTTTACGGAGCGGTGGAGCACATCGTCGACCATAAGGAACGCCTGCGGGACTGTGAGAGCCTTCTCATTGAGCTGCAGGAGCTTCTGGTTCGGTATGATAACGAGCGCGTCAACGTGCTTTCTGATCTCGTCGATGCCCTTCATTGCCTGGTTCATCTTCTGTGTGCGCTCGAAGTCAAAGGGCTTTGTAACGACGCCTATGGTAAGGATACCCATTTCCTGGGCTATCTCTGCGATAACGGGAGCCGCGCCTGTACCGGTGCCGCCGCCCATACCTGCCGAAATGAAGACGAGGGAAGCGCCGCGCAGGTACTTCTCTATCTCTTCCTTATCCTCTCTTGCTGCCTCAGCGCCGACCTCGGCACGTCCGCCCGCGCCGCGTCCCTTGGCGCACTTCTTTCCTATCTGCACACGGCGGATAAGGCTCTTGTCCTTATTTTTGAGCGCCGCCACATCTGTATTTATTGCCACAAATTCGATATCGACGTCATCCTGTGCGATATCCTTGGAATTCTTCTCGCGCAGACCCTTTTTAGCCATATTTTCGACAGCGTTTCCGCCGCCGCCGCCCACGCCGAATACCTTTATCCGGATATTATATACGGCATTGTCGTCAAGGTGGTCGAACTCCGGCTCCTCTGTTTCTACTGCGAAGCCTTCTTCATCGATCTCTACTGCCACTCTCTTGTACCTCCTGAATCCTTTATACTTCTCACGGCGCCGCCGTGCATATTTTACGCTTAAATGAACGGATTTGTCCGATTTCAGCACAAAATTTCTCACCTAACATTGTAGCAGATTTTCAAGAAAATTTCAATAGTTTTTTCAAAAAAATCTCAAAATTTTGTGTTTTTTTATTTCCCTGCACCTAAATGTTGTGGTTAGAGGGATATATTGGTGTAATATGTCACCGTTATGTAACTTCCCCGGCGTTCTCCTGGGCGGGTTCTTCGGTAGTTTCGCCGTCCTCGGGGGCTTCCTCGGTTACGGGAGGCGGGGCAGTCACGACTGCCGAGGTTATGGGGCGCTGTCTGGCGCGGCTGGGGTCGGAAATATCGAGAGTGATCTTCTCGGTATCGGCGATATAGCCGCCGTCCATGAGCTCGTTGATTATCTTGATCTTCTGATCTATCTGAAGTATCGAGCCGAGATATATCTCCACGCGGTCTTCATAGGTCATTTTCAGTTCTATCGGGTCGGCGATATTGACCGTGGTTATCTTCTCTGTGAGCCCGCCCGCCTCTATCGCGGCGCTGAGCTGCGACAAAAGCTCGTCCTGGCGCTTGTCCTCGGCGGTAACGAAGCTCCCGACGATGACGGATTCCGCGGGCACGTAGCCGAGCACCTTCATGCAGGGCTCGTCGCCGTCGCCAATGCGCATTACGCGTCCCGTGTGGGATATCACGTAGTTCCTGCCGCCGTAGTAGAAATTCGCCATGGGCACGGACCGCGTGACCGTGATCTTTACAGCCGACGGGTAGGCTTTCTCGACTTTTACCTTGTCGAGGCAGACCAGCTTGTTCAGTATCTTCTCCGCTGTGCCGGAGAGGTTGAGCCTTACGAGGTTCTCGTCGCCCTTAAGCTCGCTGGCGGCGATTATCTCCTCGGAGGTGTAATCCGACTCTCCCACAACGATTATCTGCTCCGTATTGAAGAGCACCGTGACCGACAGCACCGCGAATACCGCGAAGGCTATCAGCCCCAGCGCCGCGTAGTAGACTACGTAGCTGCCGCGCTTGCGGCGGTGCTTCTTACGCTCGCGCTGAGCCTGAGCCTCGCGGCGCTTGAGCTCCTCCTCGCGCTGTCTGCGGGCGGGGCTCTGGGGCGGGAGCTGCTTCATGGTCTGCTCGGAGATCTTCTTCTGCTTCCTGCTCGGCTCCCGGGAGACTTTTTTGCGCTGAGCGGCGCGGGCGGAGCGTTCGGCTTCCTCGCGAAGCTTTGCTTTAAGCTCCGTGCTGTCCATTTCGGTCGTTTTGCTCTTTCTGAGCCTGTGAAAGTCCGGAATAACGCTCCACCGCCTTTCTGTAATATTTTGCTCTGTTCTGCAATAGAATGTACAGAAGAAATGAATTATCGTCAACCTGTTCGTATATCCGCGCCGACGCTTTTCAGGCTGGCCTCGATATTCTCGTAGCCGCGCTCGATATAGCAGGTCTTTCCTATTTTTGTCACGCCCTCGGCGAAAAGAGCCGCGGTGACCATAGCGGCGCCTCCGCGAAGGTCGCACGCCTCCAGCTCCGCGCCGGTGAGACGGTCGACTCCCTCGACCACGGCGACTCTGCCCTCGGTGTTTATCTTTGCTCCCAGCCGTATGAGCTCGCTCACATGGCGGTATCTGTTCTCGAATATGGTCTCAACGAATATCGTCGTCCCGGGCAGGGTAGCGCACAGCGCCATGAGCGGAGGCTGAGCGTCCGTCGGGAAGCCCGGGTACGGTGCGGTGCGTATCTGCTGCGGGGCTTTCAGGGTCTTTCTGGCGTTGAGGTAGATGCTGTCGCCCCCGAAGCCGTATATGCTGCACCCTATCTGCTCCAGCACCGGCACGACGAGCCCGAGCGATGTGATATCCGCGCGCGTCAGCAGTATCTCGCCCCGGGTTATGGCGCCGCAGCACAGATATGTAGCGGCGGCGATGCGGTCGGGCATGACCGTGTACGAGCAGCCGTTCAGCTCCTTCACGCCCTCGATGACTACCGTGCCCGTACCTGCGCCGGCTATCCTCGCTCCGCAGCGGGTCAGGTAATCTGCGAGGTCGCATATTTCCGGCTCGCGGGCGGCGTTGTGTATCTCGGTGACTCCCTCCGCGAGCACGGCGGCGAGCATAACGTTCTCGGTTGCTCCCACCGACGGGATAGGAAAGGAGATTTTCGCCCCGCGCAGCTTCGGGGCCGAGCACTCTATGCAGCCGTGCTCCTCGCGTATTTTTGCTCCCATTCTGGAGAAAGCGTCCAGGTGGAAATCTATGGGGCGCGAGCCTATCTCGCAGCCCCCGGGGAACGACAGCCTGCATTGCCCCATTCTCCCGAGGAGCGCCCCCATGAATATTATCGACGAGCGCATCTCGCGCATCAGTCTTTCCGATATCACCGAGCCGCTCACAGCCGATGAGTTCACGCATACGACCCTGCCCTCGCGCCTGCACGTGCAGCCCAGCGAGGACAGTATCCTGCACGCCGCTCCGCAGTCCGAGAGCTCCGGGCAGTTGTGCAGCTCAGTCTGTCCCTTGCACAGCACCGCCGCCGCCAGCAGCGGAAGCGCGCTGTTCTTTGCGCCCTGGACGGCTATCTCGCCCTCGATGCGCCGCCCGCCCTTTATTATGAGCCTGCGCTGTACCGACATATATATCACCCATTTCTGCTTTTTCTGTCATATTATGCAGAAAAGCGGAAATGAGTGATTAAAGAAGCCGCTCGCGCTTGAGTTTTTAAGAGTGCCTCCGGCAGAGAGAGCAAGAGTTTTTAAGAGTGCCTCCGGCGGCCAGCCCTTTAAAAAGGGCTGGATCCTAAACTAAATCGCTTCGCCTTGCAGCGGGGCCAGGTAGTGCGCCTTGACAGGTAATGGATTTATTTTACAAGATCGAGGATATTGCTTATCACCCGGTCGGTAGAGTCCGGAATGTTCAGTGCAGCCGCGCTCTCTTCCATTTTCCTCAGACGTTCGCGGTCTCTGTACAGAGCCTTTACCTCGTCGAGAAGCCGCTCGCCGGTCAGATCCTTGTCTTCTATAAGTATCGCCGCGCCGTTCTTGCTCATGGTCAGCGCGTTGTAATACTGGTGGTTCTCCGCAGCCTGCGGGAACGGTATAAGTATGCTCGCCCTGCCGACAGCCTTCAGCTCCGTAAGAGTCATGGCGCCCGCGCGGGAGATGATAAGATCGGCTGCGCACAGACAGGTGTACATATTGTCTATGTATTCCTTAGGACGGAAGCGCTCGCCGGGTTCGAGCCCGTGCTTTTTCAGCAGCCCGTCGAACATATCCTTGCCGTTGCCGCCGTAGGAGTGTATGTGATTGATGTCGCCGACGGTCTTTTCCCATTCGAGCACGACCGCGACGGCTTCGCTTATCTTGTTTGCACCGAGGCTCCCGCCGAAGGACACTATCGTCATTCCTTCCGGGAGCCCCAGCTTTCTGCGCGCAGCGTCGCGTTCCTCTATCGGGATGTTGCTTCTCAGAGGATTGCCCGTGATGACGCAGTTCTGCTTGTGAGTGAGGTGCGCGAGAGCGTCCTCGTTCGGCAGGAGCACCTTGTCGACGTGCTTCGAGAGCATCGCGGTGGTGATGCCGGGCAGGGAATTGCTTTCGTGAACGGCGGTCTTGATGCCCATTTTCGCCGCCGCCGTAAGCACCGGCGCGCACACATACCCGCCTGTGCCGATAGCTATGTCCGGGGCGAAGTCCCTGAGCAGCTTATGTGCGTCTCCCTTTGCCGTGATGTAGTAATGCACAGCCTGAAAGTTGCGCTTTATGTTCTTTGGCGTGAGCTTGCGCTGGAGACCCGCCATTCTGAACGCGGTGAAGTCGTACCCCGCCTTTGTGACGAGCCTTTCCTCCATGCCGCCCTTCGCGCCGACGAACTTTATCACGCAGTCCGGGAAGAGCTCACGCAGTTTGTCCGCGATCGCGAGCGCGGGGTTTATGTGACCCGCGGTACCTCCCGCGGCAAGTATAACTCTCATTTAAATTGTAGCCTTTCGGGAAATATTCAGTACGACGCCCATTTCGCAAAGCTGCATTACCAGAGCCGTGCCGCCGTAGCTTATGAACGGCAGCGAAACGCCGGTATTGAAGAACGCGTTGGAAACGACCGCGATGTTCAGGAACGCCTGTACGCCTATCTGTATAACGATCCCGGAGCACAGCAGCATACCGAACTTGTCGGGAGCCGACGCCGCAATATAGAAGCCGCGTATAACGAGGATAAGAAACAGCAGTATAACGACCAGAGCTCCCACGAAGCCCAGCTCCTCGACGATTATCGCGAAGATGAAGTCGTTGTTTACGAAGGGCAGGTAGCTGTACTTCTGGTGAGAATTTCCGAGCCCCTGGCCGAAGAAGCCTCCCGAGCCGATAGCTATGAGGGACTGGTAGGTCTGATAGGTCGCCTTCTGAACGTCCGCCTCCGGGTCAAGGAAGCCCAGCATACGGTCGGAAACGTAGTCGAAGCCCATTTTCGGGAATATCTCGAATACCGCGAACGCCGCCGCCGCTATACCCGCAAGGACAAGCATGACATGAGGTATCCGGGCTCCGCCTATGAATACCATGGCTACGGAGATGGTAAGGATTATCAGCGTGGCGGACAG
>JAIKZF010000044.1 GCA_024682455.1 Ruminiclostridium sp.
TTGCAATATATCGGTCATGCGATTCGGTCGGCGGCGGTGTTTCACGACTGTCTATCGCCTTTTTCAGCACTTCCGCAAACTTCTTCGCCGATACGGGTTTCACGAGAAAGTTGAACGCTCCGACATCGAACGCGTCGAAAACTCTGTCCTCGAACGCGGTCGCGAAGATTATCGCCGCGCGGCAGCCATTCCGGCGCAGCTCACGCGCAGTCTGCATACCGTCGAGCCCGTCCATTTCAATGTCAAGAAAGATTATGTCAAAGCCTCCCGCGCCCGCTAGAAGCTCGCCGCCCGACGAAAACTCCGTCACAGATGCTCCCGGGCAAAGCGCGGTTATCCTGTCAGAAATATCCCTGCGAAGCTCGGCTTCGTCGTCGCATACAGCAAATCTCATTTTATCATCTCCGTTTGTTACGGCTCAACGCCGGTTGTAAGGGCAATACTTTGTCTATTATTATATCGGAAATCGCGCGGAAAAGTTTAACGATATGGTGCGAAATGAACTTTTTTGGATGTGAAATGAACAGGCTAAAGTGGAAAGAAGGCGATTGAGCACAAAAAAGACTATAAATCGCGTGGTTTGTTGCGATTTATAGTCTTTTTTTACAGAATTGAATAGTTGCCGCGGGTTGTTTGATTGCGGTAGGCGGGGACTTCTTTATGGGTAATCAACAGACCTGGCCGCCGGAGGCACTCGAGCGCAGCGACCACTCGAGCGCAGCGGCCACTCGAGCGCAAGCGGCTTCTTTGCTCGTATATCAGTCGGAGTACATTTTTCCGTTCTTCCAGGTACCGGTCTTTAATACGGAACCGTCGGCGCTGTAGTTGGTGAAGGGAGTTCCGTCAACGGGCGAGCCGTCCGAGAATTCGCCCTCGGTGACGGTGACGGTGCCGTTTGAATAGGTCGTCGTGTTTTTGCCGTGACCTTCGCGCTTGCCGGCAGAGAAACCGCCCTCGTAGCTGTCGGTCTTTCCGTCGGAGAACACGGTCTTTTCCGAGCCCTGACCCTCCTTCGAGCCCGCCGACCAGTCACCCTCATAGCTGTAATCGAGCTTTACGCCGCCCTCGGGATAGGATATGGTGTGCTTCACCTGACCTTCACACAGACCGTCCTTGAAATTGCCCACATATTTTGAGACCGTACCGTTCTCAAAAATGGTCGTCAGCACGCCGCTGCCGTTATATTTGCTGTTCTTCCAGTTCCCGCGGTAGGTGATCTTGTCCTCTTTGTCGGGGAAGGTCCACACGCACTCGCCGTAGCCGTTTTCCATGCCGTTCTCGTACGCGCAGCGGAGCACGCACTTCATGCCGTCGGAAAGGTACTGCTCGGCGTAAGCCATTTTGTCGCTGCAGTTCCCGTTGTCAAAGCCGCCCTTGTAGTATACTTTGCCGTAACCGCCGTCATCGTTGTTATATTCGCCGTTGAACTCGCCCTGTCCGTGCGGTATACCGCGGCTGTCGACCTCGCCGGTATATGTTCCCCGGCAGATACGGCCGCTGTAATTTATCGAGACCTCCTTATCCGTTACCGTGTCCGTCTTTGTCATTTTTTTCTTGGCGTCGTCGGTATCGTCCGGCGTTGTCGTAGTCTCCGGGGGAGCTGTCGTCGACGCGGCTGTCGTGGAGGTCGTCGTCTGAACGGGCTCGGGCTCGGACGAAGAGCCGTTTATCAGAAAGAATACTGCCGTACCGACGCATATAAGCCCTGCCGCTGTAGCTCCGCAGACTGCGGCGACAGCCTTTTTTGAGAGCCCGGGCTTTTTTCCCGCGGTGTCCGGCTTTGTCTCGGTGACGGTAACAGGCGGCTCCTCCGGAGGCTTTTTCTTCGGGCGCACCGTAATGCCCTGTACGTTCGTTATATCCCTGAACAGATCATCGAGCTTATATTCCTTGTTCTTGACATCGGCAACTATCCAGTGCGCGGAAGTCAGGAAGTATTCAAAAGAACCCGTCAGAGGGGTTTCGTCCGCTCTGTACGGTATTACCGCGATATGTCCCTTTGTTTCTACGATACCGAGCTCGCGCGCGACCTGCTCCGATTGTGAGCTGTTTTTGCTGTATATCAGCAGAAACGCCTTCGCGGCGTTGATCGCGGTGCTTATCGAGGCAGCCCAGTCCGAGCCTGCCGCGATATCGCGCGAGGAGATCCAGCAGGTGAGCCCGTTATCCTCAAGATATTCGCACAGCATCATAGCTGTTTTGCTGTCCTTCGAGCTGTGACTGATAAATATATCCGCCATTTATTTTCCTCCCGAATCCCGGTCTTTGGTTATCGTGTAGCCTAAAGCGATGATAAGCTTGAGCGTTTCGAGCGCTGTCTTACGGTCATATTCCTTTTCCTCGTCCGGAAGCTCGGGGTACGGCACGAGACAGGGCGTAGTCTTAAGCGCGTTGCTGCGCTCGGTACCGTATATCCAGCCGTTCTCCATACGTCCCTGAGCCCATACCTCATGAACGTTTTCCGCTATCATTTCCGTAAGCTCCAAAAGATCCTCATCGAGCGTTACCGCGCTCGTGTCGATAGGGGCAGGACGGTATCCCTCCGCTTTGCTTCTGTCTGCCATATATTGCCTCTCCGTTTTCAAGTGCCGATGATACGGCGTCATTCATAAAATACAAATTCATTATACCATATATATTGAAAAAAAGCAATAAGTGAATAAAACAAAAATTACTATATCCCGAAAATCTCTCCGGAGGGCTTTCCGTTCGCTGCCGGACACCTTCGGGACTGCGTTTTTCCGGCAGAAAAAAATCCTCCCGTGAGTTTGTCACGGGAGGACGGGATAAATTACGTATCATTCCCACTCTATCGTAGCGCTGGGCTTGGGCGTGAGGTCAAAGAGCACGCGGTTGACGTTCTCGACCTCGGCGGTGATTCGGGCGGTTATGTGCTGAAGGATCTCGAAGGGAACGTTCTCGACCGTTGCGGTCATGGCGTCCTTCGTATTCACGGCGCGTATGATGACGGGATAGGCGAAGGTACGCTTGCCGTCCTTTATGCCGACCGAGCGGAAGTCCGGCACGGCTGTGAAATACTGCCAGACCTTGCCCTCAAGGCCGTTCTTCGCGAATTCCTCACGCAGTATCGCGTCGCTCTCGCGTACGGCTTCGAGACGGTCGCGGGTGATAGCTCCGAGGCAGCGTACGCCGAGTCCGGGGCCGGGGAAGGGCTGACGGTATACCATGCTGTCCGGCAGACCGAGAGTCTTGCCGACCACTCGTACTTCGTCCTTGAAAAGCAGCTTGATGGGCTCAACAAGCTCGAACTTCATATCCTCCGGGAGACCTCCGACGTTATGATGAGCCTTTACTCCGTCGCTTTCGAGAATGTCGGGATAAATGGTACCCTGCGCAAGGAACTCGATACCGTCCTGCTTGCGGGCCTCCTCCTCGAATACGCGGATAAACTCCGCGCCTATGATCTTGCGCTTGCGTTCCGGCTCGGCTACACCGGCGAGCTTGTCCAGGAAGCGGTCAACGGCGTCAACATACACAAGGTTGGCTTTCATCTTCTCGCGGAACACCTCAACGACCTGCTCGGGCTCTCCCTTGCGCAGAAGCCCGTGGTTCACGTGTACGCAGACGAGCTGCTGACCTATCGCCTTGATGAGCAGAGCCGCGACGACTGAGCTGTCAACTCCGCCGGACAGCGCGAGGAGCACCTTCTTGTCTCCTATCTGCTCGCGCAGAGCCTTGATCTGTTCGTCTATGAAGCTTTGCGCCAGAGCTTCGGTGGTTATTCTTTCCATAGTTTCGGGTCTTACGTTTGAGCTCATGCAATTCTCCTTTTCCGACCCGCGCGGGGTCATAAAAATATTACAGAAATATTATATCATATATGGAGAAAAAAAGCAATGGGGGAAGAAAATAAAACTTCAGTCAAAGCTTTCCGGGATATCGGCGGAGGCGCGGCTGTCAGCCGTAAACCCGGCAGCCCGTCAAAGCAGGCTGCTCGTTATCATTGTGAACGCGAGCAGAAGTATCAGCATACCGAAGTTCACCGCGGAGAACACGGCAAGGTACTTACCGGTCTTTGCTCCCTCCGCTTTGCGGTAGAACTGCAGCGAGATCAGGCTCGCCATTGAGGCTATCGGCGTACCGAGGCCTCCGAGATTGACGCCCAGCAGCAGAGCGGTACCGTTCTGCGTGAAGCCCGACAGCATCACCGACGCAGGTACGTTGCTTATCACCTGGGAGAGCAGGGAGGAGACTATGACCTCGTTCCCCGTCAGCACGCGGGAGAAGAACTCGTTTACCGCTCCCACGCGCGCGATATTGCCGACGAATACGAAGAAGAATATGAATGTCACCAGCAGCGGATAATCGACTTTAAGGAGCAATCCGCGGTCCGCGATAAGGGCTGTCAGCAGAGCCGCAGCCGCGCATACCTCGCAGGGCAGGAGCTTGAATACCGCCGCGACGCATACCGCGAACAGCAGGGCGTATACCGCCGTGTGGAGCGGAGGCATCTTAACGTCCTTGTGCTCACCCGCCGGACAGGCGGTCTTCGGGATCAGCAGCGACAGCAGGAACAGGCATACAAGGCTCAGAGCTCCGGCAGGCAGCATGGTCTGCGCGAACTGCGCGGCGCTAAGTCCGTAACGGTCGAAGATGTACAGGTTCTGTGGGTTGCCTATCGGCGTCATCATGCTGCCGAGGTTCGCGGCCACGGTCTCAAGCACTGTCGTGAGTATGCGGCTCCGTTCGTCCCCGGTCTCCGAGAACGCCATGAGAGTCAGCGGTACGAAGGTTATGAGAGCCACATCGTTTGTCACGAGCATGGAGGAGAAGAAGCAGAGAAATATGAATATCTGCGCCAGATGCCGCTGAGTCCCGGCGCGTCTGAGCAGAGCGGCGGTAAGCTTCTCGAAGAGCCTCACGCTCCGCAGTCCCGCCACAGCCGTCATCAGAGCGAACAGCTCCGCGAGAACGCCGAAGCTGCAATAGTCCGCGTACCTGACGTCCGGCGGGATAAAGAACATCGTTATCACAGCCGCCGCGCACGCTATCACGAGCACGGGCTGCGAACGGCAGAACATCGTTACTTTTGTCATTGTCTCATTATCTCTTTTCTGTCCGGAAAATGTTCATACACATTGTCCGAAGCGCTTACATTCGTTCGGGCACCACGATATTATAGCACAGCGCTGAGCGAAAATCGAGTGCTTTTGCAAAACTTGCGGAAAAAAGTCAAAAACAAATCGAGCTGTAATTTGACCGGTAACCGGAGTTGCGCAATTTCAATAAAAGTTATTGCCATAATTTATAGAAAACATATAATCTGACCATAGCTCTATTGACAAAGATATGGTAAAGTGCTATGATATATAGTATCCTCGTGCTGGAGTGTCTCTTCTTTTTCAGCATGCAGGGGAAATTGCCGTGGAGGAACGGCAAAAAGGAGAACAGGATATGAATATATGCTACAACTGCTTCTATAACTTCGACGGCAGCACCACCTGTCCGTACTGCGGCTATGACCCCGCCATGGATAACGGCAAGTTCCGCAATGCGCTGCCTCACGGCTCTGTGCTGAACAACAAGTTCATCCTCGGCCGTGTTATCGGACACAGCGTATACGGATATACATATATCGCCGAGGACGACAATGCCGATAAGAAGGTAGTTGTGAAGGAATACCTCCCCGATGCGTACGCTTCGAGAGGCGGAGATAAAAATGTAGTACCCGGAACGGGCGAGAACGGTGAGAACTTCGCTTTCGGACTGAAGCAGTTCACCGAGGAGGCAAAGACCCTCGGCCGCCACAAGACTGACGCGTGCATCGTCAAGGTATCTCCCGCGTTCCCCGAGAACGGCACTTCATATTATGTGGTGGATTTCGTTAAGGGCAGGAACCTTGTGGACTATATGCGTGAAAAGGGCGGAAGGCTCTCATGGGAAGAGACCGAGAGCATATTTATGCCTATAATAGACAATATCGCGGTGATCCAGTCCCAGTCCGTGACGCATACCGAGATCACGCCCGACAATATAATGATAACCCCCGACGGCAAAGTGAAGATACTCGGCTTCGGCTCCGCGAGAGTAGCTCTCGCGAAGAAGCTCAGCGGCAAAAAGAGCGCCTTTGCCGACGCTTATTCGATAGCTGCGGCAATGTACTACGCGCTGACCGGCGCCGTGCTGCCCGATCAGACCGAGCGTAAGAAGAACGACCGCATAGCGCTGCCCTCGCAGCTCGGAGCTGTTCTGCCCCAGGGCAAGGAGGCCGCAATAATGTACGCGCTCGGACCGGATTCCGAGTACAGATACCAGAGCCTTGAAGCATTCCGCAAGGATCTGCTCACCCTGACGGAAGCCCCGAAGGCTCCCAAGGCGTCAGCCGCTCCGAAGGCTCAGAAGTCCGCTCCGTCACGCCCCGCGGCTTCGTCCGCCCAGAGCAGACAGGGAGCACAGAAAAAGGGACTGCCGAAGTTCGTCATTCCCGTGGCTTTTGCCGCCGTGGCTCTTATCGCGATCATCGCGGTAGTCGCAGGCAGAAATTCCGGAAACAAGATCGAGACCTCCGAAAGTACCGCGGCGACATCCGCCGTGCAGAATACCGAGCCCGAGGATACAGAGGGCATCACCGAGGATACGGCTGCAGCCGATACGGAGGATTCGGTGTTCGAGACAACGGCCGATGCCGACAGCTCCGCATCCGAAACGAAAAAGACTTCAAGAACAAAAAGAACGACCAGAACGACTAAGCCCGAGGACGAGCCGTCCGAGGAGGATACGACCGAGACCGCTTCCGAGGATACCACGGCTCCGGTATTCGTCGTGACCACAGCCGCAACGACTACGAGGATCGAGACCTCCTACGGTCCGCCTCCCGGATACAGCACTCCCAATATGAGAACGACCACGGCTCCGGTGACGACCGCCGCTCCCGAGCCCGAGAAGGTCGAGTTTGATTACGATATAGAAAACGGCGGAGTTATCCTGAAAAAATACACGGGCTCCAGTGTAAACATCGAGATACCGAGACGTATAGAGGGCAAGCCCGTAAAGACGCTCGCAAGGAACCTGTTCCGCGGCAATACGACTATCCAGTCCGTGTCCATACCGACAGGCGTATCGACCATAGGCGAGGAAGCGTTCGCGATGTGCACGAGCCTTGTGACCGTGAAAATACCCGATACCGTTGATTCGCTGGGCTCCGACCTGTTCCGTTCATGCAGCTCGCTGAAGAATGTGACGCTTCCGTCGGGTCTCCAGTTGATACCCGCGCGTCTCTTCAAGGACTGCACAAGCCTGATAAACGTAACTATTCCCGAGACCGTTACATTTATCGACTCCTACGCATTCTGCGGCTGCACGTCGCTGCTTAAGATCACTATACCCGCAAGAGTAGAGTATATCGCGGGCGGCGCGTTCGATAACTGCCACAGCATGACAAGAGCCGTATTCAAGGGCAGCAATACCGTTATGTCGCTCGGCGCGTTCACACAGTGCGTCAGCGTGACTATCTGGACCCCGAAGGACTCTCCCGTTGCCGAGACCGCCGAAAAGGACGGACTCCCCGTAAAATACAACTGATAAAAAACAAGTCCCCGATGATGTTCGATACATCATCGGGGACTTTTTTCATTTCTTTTTCTTTTTCAGGAGAAGTCTTACCTTTTCCGCAGTGATCCGTCTCTTCTGCGAGACTATGACCTTTATCTGATCGTTCGTAAGGCGCTTCATCTCCACAAGCGCGGTCGTCAGGTTGTCGAGGACGAGCCGTTTTCTTTCGATGAGCTCCGTCGAGTTTTTCATTTCGCGGTCGAGGATCGCATTTATGCGCCTGCGCAGTACCGTATCGGAAGGTTCAAGGGTACAGAGACCGTTTTCATCGTCCATGCCGAATCTGGTGAGGATAAGTCTGGCGTAACGGGTAGCGTCCTCGAGATCCTTGCTCGCTCCAGTGGTAAGTCCGTCCTCGCTGCCGTAATATACGAGCTCGGCGGCGCGTCCTCCGAGAGCGGTGCGTATCTTTGCGAGAAGGTCTGCGCGTGTAAGTCTTGTGCCCTCGATGTCGTCAGAGGCGGGCATCATATATCCGCCGAAGTTCTCGCGGGCTTCTATCGTAAGATAAGAGGGCACGAAGCCGGTCTCCAGATAATTCACGGTATGACCGCACTCGTGTATCGCGGTGTGACGCAGAGATTCCTCGTCGGGACGGTTTTTCTCCTCGCCGTAGAGCATCACCTCGAACGCTGTCATCAGAATATCGCCGTTCAGTTCGACATTCAGCTTTGCGGCGTCATTCACGGCGTTCTCCACTATGGTCTTGAGATTTGCCGGGCTCTGGTCAATGGCTCTCTCGGCAATATTGTCTATGATATCCGGCGAGACATCGTTGTTCGGTATTTTGCCGATGAACGCGGTGAGCAGCGCTACTCTGCCTTTCTTGTCGGGCAGATCAATCTTGAGCTTCTTATTGAATCTGCGTACGAAGCCCGAGTCGAGCTCGGCTATGCCTCCGTCGCCCTTCTTTATGCCAAAGTTGGTCGCCGCGATGACCACTACCGGGTTCTTGGAGTGGGTGTCGAAGCCGTCCATTTCCGTGAACAGCGCTTCGAGAGTAGATTCCTCCAGATGTGTCATTTCAGAGCCCGTGCGCATTTTTCCTATGGCGTTGACCTCGTCGATGAATACGATCGCGGGAGCGTTGTTTCTTGCCTTGTCGAACAGCTCGCGGATCGCGGTGGGACCCGAGCCCGCGTACTTCGTGACGAACTCGCTGGCGTTGCAGGCCAGGAAGGACACGCTGCTCTCACCGGCGGTCGCGCGGGCGAGCATAGTCTTACCGGTGCCGGGCGGTCCGTACATGAGCACGCCTTTCGGTGCGACAAAGCCCTTTGCTCTGTATTTCACGGGGTCTCCCAGATAGTTCACTACGGTGCGCAGCTCGTCAACGGCCTTATCCAGACCTACGATATCGGAGAACCTGTCTGCGGGCTTTTCCGCCCCGCTGAGCAGATTTGCGTTGAATTCGGGTATAAGACCGAAGCTTATCTTCTCCGGCGTGTAATCCGACGATATGTTCCTGAAATTGCGAAGCTCCAGCGTGATGCTCTTTTCAGCCTCATTCGGGTGCGGAGCGGTCTCGAAGGTGATGATCTTGTTTGTCGAGTCAAGGTCGTCCGCAATTTCAAGCATAAAGGATTCGGACGTTATCATGTTGATCGTTTCTTCGAGCTCATCGGTATCGTCTTCCTCGGGCATTATGATCTTATCCCTGACGCCCTCGGCGATAAACGCCCGGAGAAGGGTGTCGGGGTATTCGTCGATGTCCTCAAGAAGATACACTGGCATTTCCGGAAGACGCTCTATCACCGTGCTCAGGAGCTCGCGTCCCTTCTTGTACTTGCGCGCGGCGGGGGAGAGGTGGCTTGTTGCTTCCGGATCCTTATTTGTCGATTCATTCTTTTTGGTCTCGTCGGTTATCATAGCGTCTATGATGACCATATCTGTCTTGATGTCCTCGTCGCCGAGCATAGCGAGCGCTTCCTCCACGCTTGACGCGGCGTGGAAGTTTATGTCGGGCAGGTATTTTATCAGAGCATCGGTGCTGGCTTTTCTCGCGAATATCAGTACATTGGGCTTTATCTTGCTGCGGAAAAGCCTGCGGATAAGGTCTTTATCGTCCGTATCGTCTCCGCCGCTCCGGCCGGAGGCTTCCTCTACGATGAAGTGGAAGCTGTCGAAGTCTTTGATGCTGACTATTTTTCCGCTGTCGGTGCTTACGTTGCGCATATTGAAGAGCTTCATGACCTCTGACTCGAAGAACTTCACCACATTTGTGCACAGATTGCGCGCGTCGAGCCTGCCGCCCTCGCGGAACATCAGCGACATCAGCACAGCCTTGTCCGCAGTCACGGTAATGCCGTATTCGTTCCTGAACCTGTCCGCCAGATCGTTGAACTGCTTTTCAGCTATCCTGATGAGCGTATGGGGGCTGAGGTGATTGAACACGATAGGATAGCCCATACCGAAACGGCTGACGAGCTCCGGCTTGAAATAGGGCTGACCGAAGCGCGGGTTTATCTCATGGCACAGGGCGTTGAGGAACAGCTTCGGCGGTATCTTTGAGCAGTTAGCTTTGAGCTTGCCGTTGTAGAGGCTCTTTCCGAGGTTTGTCGTGAAGATTATAGTTGTGTCGGCAAAGGAGACGGTCTCGTCGTAATAATTGTCCGTCAGCGTTCCGAGGTCGAGTATCGACAGGAACAGCTTATGTACGTTCTGATCCGCCTTTTCGATCTCGTCGAACAGCAGGACGGCATTGGGATTCTTCTTCACAAAGCCGGTCAGATGTCCCGGGAAGTGGTTCTGGAAGGTCTTCGCGTAGCCGGTGAGCATCTTGTGAGCAAGCTCGTCGGAATAGCTGCCCATATTGAAGGATTTGAAAGGACGTTTGATAAGATCGGCGGCGGTCATAGCCAGGTAGGTCTTTCCTACGCCGGGAGGCCCCGCGAACAGATACACGGCGGAGGGTCTCTGTCTTTTCTTGTCGGCGCTGCCGAATACGCGCGCTCTCCACAGTCCCTCGCAGAAAGCGTTGACCGCATGCTCCTGACCCTTTATCGATCTGAGGAGCTCTGCTCTTATAATGCTAATTTCGTCGGTGATCTTGTCTATACGGTTTTTTCCGTCCATATTATCATCATCCTTGTCATCATGATCCGGAGCGTCGCTGCGGTCACTGTAATTTTCAGCGGTGTCAGTGTCTTCGGTGTCGTCATCATCATCTTCATCGTCATCTTCCTGACCCGGAGGGATTATCCTCATGGGGAGCAGGTTTGCGGGGTAATACTCCATGTGGCACAGGAACGGCTTGTATTTCTTCCGTCCCTGGGACTCACAGACGGATACGTCCTCCGACTCGGCGCTGAAAGAGGCGTACAGCTTCCCGTCAGGACTCATTATACGTATGTCCGGGGGATCGGTGAGGTTTTCGCCGGGTTCTGCCCACTTGTCGCCGATATCGCCGCCGAGGGGTATCGAGCCTGTCATCATGCAGGTCTTTATATCTATGCTGACATATTTTTTCAGACCGGGGCAGGGTATGAGAAGCTCTTTCGAATCTTTACTGAACCTCAGCACAATTTCTTCGGGAGCATAGTTCCCGAAAACGGTATAGACCTTCCGTTCCCTGGTAGCGCCCTTTACAGCTCTTTCAAATTCGGAAAGGAAGTTTCTGCGGAATACGTTATCCGACCTGTCCAGCAGATCGAAGAGATCGGAATCGTCAAGCCTGTTATGCTGCCACAGGAACATACTGTAATTGAATTTAACGCCGCTGTGCATCGGGAAGTTTCTTGAAAGCTGTTTCCACAGCTCCTCCGCCTTATCGTCGCAGCCCGCGTCGGCAAGACACACCGCCCGGTTGCATATCGAGTTCGGCGATTCGCTGAATTTTTGATATTTTTCTGCCAGTATATTGAGTATGTTGTCGCCCGTTATCTGTAAAATGCCCCTCAGCGTATTCAGATCGCCGATGATCTTCTCCGGAGTCGGTCTGTCATCGGGATCATGCATCAGGCAGCGGGAAAGGATCTGGTTGAACATATTGAAGTTTATGCGCATACCGTTCACGATCCTGTTCGGATCCGTGCTGTTGGTACGGCGCGGTATGCACTTCTTAAGCAGCGCGACCATGGTCAGCGCCCACGAGTAAATATCCGAGCTGTATGTGACCAGATCGGCTGATATGCCGTTTGACAGGCTGTAATGCTCCGGTGAGGCAAAGTCGATCGAGTAACTCGGAGCGGAAACGGTGTACGCGTTCGTGAACCGTGTCAGCTTGACCGAGTCGTCTTCGCCGATGAGGATATTTCTCGGGCAGATACCTCCGTGCATGATAGATTTGTTGTTGTGTGCGTACTCTATCCCGATGATCGTTTTCTGCGCGATATTGAAGATACGCTTGAAGTCAATCACGTTGTCGGAGGTATATAGACTGCCGTCCGTTATCATATCATGCAGAGACCTGCCGCAGTTCTCTGTGAACATATACAGCTTGTTGTTCTCCCGTCTGACGCCGTAGCAGAACGCGATATACGGGTGTGATCCCAATTCGAAGGCCTCAAGGTAGTTTTCCTCGCATTTATCGGCTTCCGGCTCGTGGCAGATCACCTCGGTCATGGTCATATCCGTTTCCCATTCCATATCGCGCACCTTGTATTCCGTCTCTCTGTCGCTGAGCT
This sequence comes from Ruminiclostridium sp., assembly GCA_024682455.1. GTDB lineage: Bacteria > Bacillota > Clostridia > Oscillospirales > Ruminococcaceae > Ruminiclostridium_E. Next base: position 12,198 of record JAIKZF010000044.1, read on the forward strand.
TTACGGGTCCCCCTGTAACGCGGTATCTGGCGAAAAAAAGCTGATTTGTTTCTTCGCTCATCTTGGTTTTCCTTTCTTATCCCACATCTTTCGTAACGATCACATCAATGCCTGTACCGGCGGCGTTTTCGACCGCTGTGTCGCCGATGCGTGCCGGAAGCCTTATCACAGAGCTCTTGACGGCGCTCACAACATCGAAGATCTTCTCCTTCGGCACCGCTGTGCGGGTCTTGACAGGAACGGGTACGCCGCTGTCCGACATTATCGTTGTGGTGACCATTCTTGTGGGTGCGGAAACTTCGGCCTCCGCGTATTTCCTGCCGATGCCGCAGGTGTTTCCTGTCACGCTGACAGCCCTGCCGTTTTCGACCTCCACAGTCAGCTCGCAGCCCATCGGGCAGCCTATACATATCATATTCCGGGTCATACGCTGCCCTCCTCGATCTCTACCGTTATATCTCCGTCGATACCGCCGAGCGTTTCCGGTTTCAGTATGATGTCCTCCATTTCGCTCGGTACGGTAATGCGCTTCTTCTTCGATACTATCGTGTTATCTCCCGCCGAGACCTTTATCGTGCAGCCCTTGTACACGTTCCTTGCGCGAAAGCGCAGGTGTATGTCCTCGCCGGTATTGGCGGTGTCTATCATACCTGGAACTGTATATCTGACGCCGTTCCCGGCTATAAGCTTTACAATATGTGGCTCGTTCACGCGCGCCCCCTTGTCCGCGATATACTTCGCGGCGTTTCTGCCCGCTCTGCCGGCCTCCTCGGAGACGAAGTCGACCAGGTCGTGCACGTGAAGCACGTTCCCGCAGGCGAAAATGCCGGGTATGCTGGTGGCGAGAGTCTCGTCGACCGCGGGACCGTTGGTGGCTCCGTTTATTGTTATGCCCGCCGAGATCGAGAGTTCGTTCTCGGGTATAAGCCCGCAGGACAGCAGCAGGGTGTCGCACTCATAGTATTCCTCGGTGCCGGGTATCGGCGTACCCGTGCCGTCGACCTCGGCGATCACTACGCCCTCAAGTCTGCGCTTTCCCCTGATATCGACAACGGTATGGCTGAGCTTCAGCGGTATGCCGTAGTCGTCGAGACACTGCACGATGTTGCGCTTCAGACCTCCGGAGTAGGGCATTAGCTCCGCGACGAGCTTCACGTGCGCGCCCTCAAGAGTCATTCTTCTCGCCATTATCAGTCCGATATCTCCCGAGCCGAGGATAACGACCTCCTTGCCGGGAAGCACTCCCTCGCAGTTGACGAGCTTCTGTGCGGTACCCGCGGTGTAAATGCCCTGAGGTCTCATTCCGGGTATATTCAGAGCTCCCCTCGGGCGCTCGCGACAGCCCATTGCGAGAATGACCGCGTCCGTTTCGATCACGCGGAGCCCCTTTTCCTTGCTGACCACGGTGATACGTTTATCGGGGCTTACGGACAGCACCATGCTCCCGGTCTCGCAGCGTATGCCGCGCTTTTTCACCTGCCCGGCGTATCTGCCCGCGTATTCCGGACCCGTGAGCTCCTCCTTGAAGGAATGCAGCCCGAAGCCGTTGTGTATGCATTGATTGAGTATGCCGCCGAGCTCGTCGTCGCGCTCGAACACGGTAACGTCGGTCACGCCGCTGTCATACGCGGCGATCGCGGCCGCCATGCCCGCGGGGCCTCCTCCTATCACAGCAAGGGAAATATGTTCAGCCATTCTTCTTCACCTCCGCTATCGAAATGCCCAGCTTTTCGGCGAGCATAGCCATTACCTTCGGGGAGCAGAAGCCTCCCTGGCATCTGCCCATGCCCGCGCCTGTCCTGCGCTTTACGCCGTCGAGGGTGGTCGCGCCGAGAGGTCTGCCGATACTGTCGGCTATCTCTCCCTCGCTGACCGACGAGCAGCGGCAGATTATCCGTCCGTAGGCGGGGTTCTGCTTTATCAGCTCAGCGCGCTCCTCGTCCGGGAGCATTGCGAGCAGGGTTATGCCCTTTCTTGTCGGGATAAAGTCCGCCTTCTCCCTGAGCGGCATTATCCCCGCGACGATATCGCGTATATACTCGGCTATCGCGGGGGCGCTGGTAAGTCCCGGGGACTCTATGCCCGCCGCGTCGATGAAGCCCTTCACCTTCTCGTCCTCACGGATTATGAAATCTCCGGTGCTGCCGGTTGCGCGAAGCCCCGAGAACGATGTGATGACCTGATTGTAGGGAATGTTCTTTACCGACAGAGCGCTTATCCTGCGGACGGTATCCAGTCCGCCGCGCGTGGTGGCTGTATCCTCCCTGTCCCCGATATCCTCGGCGGTCGGACCGAGCAGGAGGTTCCCGTGGACGGTGGGCGTGACGAGTATGCCCTTGCCCATTTTTGTCGGGAGCTGGAAGATCGTGGAGCTAACGATGCCTCCGGCGCTGCGGTCGAGCAGCATATATTCGCCGCGTCTCGCGTTTATGGTGAACGAAGGCTCACAGACCATATCGTGTATCTTGTCCGCGTAGATACCGGCGCAGTTGATAACGCATTTCGCCGTGATATCGCCCTTTTCAGCCGATATCACGAAACGCCCGTCCTGCATGCGGGTGACGGATTTCACCTCGTTGGAGAGGCTGAATTCGACGCCGTTGGCAAGCGCGTTTTCCGCGAAAGCCAGCGTCATCCCGAACGGGCATACTATTCCGGAGGTCTCGGCGTATAAAGCTCCGCAGACGTCGTCCGCGAGGGCGGGCTCTTTTGTGTGGGCTTCCTCGCTCGATAATATCCGAAGCCCCGGAACGCCGTTCTTTCTGCCGCGCTCCAGAAGCTCGTCCAGCTTCGGCAGATCGGCTTCGTCCGTGCAGGCGACCATTGCGCCGCAGCGTATGAACGGTATGTCCAGATCTCTCGAAAGCTCTGTCATCATGCTGTTCCCGCGGACATTGAGCCTTGCTTTCAGAGTGCCGGGCTCCGCGTCGAAGCCCGCGTGGATTATGGCGCTGTTTGCCTTGCTTGTGCCTTCACACACGTCGCTCTCTCTGTCGAGCACGATAACCGACAGCTCATAACGCGAGAGCTCCCTTGCCGCCGCGCAGCCGGTAACGCCCGCGCCTATGACGGCGATATCGTATTCGTGTCTTTTATCTGTCATCGGTACACTTCCTTTTTCTGTTCATAGTATCCGGGAAAACGTAAATCACACAAGTTTATTATACCATATTTTGTATACAATTGTCAACAATTACATAAATGTTGACAAATTTCGTTTCTTATTGTATAATATATCTGGTGAACGCATACCGCGGTCACAATAAAAAGAAAGGTACATAAACCAATGAGTGAACAAAAGACATGGGGATATGAGGCGGTCTTTTATCAGATCTATCCTCTCGGACTATGCGGAGCGCCGTACGAAAACGACGGCATACAGGAGCACCGCATCCTGAAAATACTCGACTGGGCGGAGCATATAGCCGGGCTTGGCTGCACGGCGGTCTATTTCTCGCCGCTGTTCGAGTCGGATACTCACGGCTACAACACACGGGACTACAAGCGCGTAGATACCCGTCTCGGCACGAACGAGGACTTTAAGCAGGTCTGCGACGCCCTGCACGAAAAGGGTGTAAAAGTGGTGCTCGACGGCGTGTTCAACCACGTAGGACGCGGCTTCCCGCAGTTCCGCGACGTGTGCGAGAAGAAATGGGATTCTCCGTACAAGGACTGGTTCTTCATCAACTTCGACGGCAACAGCAATTATAACGACGGTCTGTGGTATGAGGGCTGGGAGGGTCATTTCGATCTCGTGAAGCTCAACCTCCGCAATCCCGCGGTCGTCGATCACCTGCTCGACGCGGTAAAATACTGGATAGAATACTTCGGCATCGACGGTATAAGGCTCGATGTGGCTTATTCGCTGGACTTCGACTTCATAAAGCGCCTGAGGTCGTTTACCGACGGTCTTAAGGACGATTTCTTCCTCATAGGCGAGCTGCTGCACGGCGATTACTCCCGCTGGGTCAATCCGGAGATGCTCCACTCCGCCACGAATTACGAGTGCTACAAGGGGCTTTATTCGAGCTTCAACAGCATGAATATGTTCGAGATATGCCATTCTCTCAAGAACCGCTTCGGTCCCGAGAACTGGTGTATGTACCGCGGACTGCACCTGCTGAGCTTCGCGGACAACCACGATGTGACCAGGATCGCGAGCATACTGACGAATCCCGCGCACCTGCCGCTCGTTTACACTATGCTGTTCGGTATGCCGGGCATACCGTGCGTATATTACGGCAGCGAGTGGGGAGCGAAGGCTCTGAAAAGCGAGGGAGACCCCGCACTGCGTCCCGCCTTCGACAAGCCGGAGAGCAACGAAATCACGGAGCTTATCCGCCGTCTCGCGAAAGCCCGCCGGGAATGCAAGGCGCTCAGCTTCGGCAGCCTGAAAATACCGGTGCTGACCAATAAGCAGTGCATACTGCAGCGCGACTTTGAGGGCGAGCGCGTGTTCGTTGCTATAAACGCCGATACGGCGCCGTACACAGCGCATTTCGACGCGGGCTTCGGACTCGCTGACGACTATGTTACCGGCGAAGTCCACGACTTCGGCGGAGGCAGTGAGATAGCGCCGCTGAGCGGTCATATCTGGCGCTGCAAATAAGTGCTTTTCCGGGAAAAGCTATTGACTTTTTAGCGGTTTTATGTTATAATGCTTTAGTACGATAGGTTTTTTCGCGCGCGGATAGGAAAAGCTCCGCAGCACGTGCGGGAATCGAAAGGTGAAGAATATGAAAAAGCTTGTCAAATCCTCTCTTGTCATCATAGTAGTCGTTTTGATCTCGGCAGTATATCTTACCGTTTCTATGTTCATATTCGGCAACAGCACCAACACGCTCATCCGTGATACTACGCAGATGTATATCGATGAGAACGTAAAGGCGATGGCGGCCATATTCAACACCAAGCTCGAAGACCAGCTCGTCATGCTGGAGTCGCAGGTAAGATACTTCCGCGACATAGACCTTTCGGACTATAACGCCATGCGCGACAGGATAATGCAGACAAAGGGTATCGGCGCATTCAAGAATATCGGCGTCGCGAATACTACCGGAGCCACGATCAACTACAACGGAAAGTCCTCCGGCAATATCATGCTGACCGATTATTTCAAGGCGGTCATGCAGGGACACGACTCGATCTCGCAGAGCACATACAAGGACGAGGACGGCGACGAGGTACTCGTACTCGCGGTACCGATAGTGACCGACGGCAAGGTCGTCGGAACGGTATACGGAACATTCACCAAGGATATCCTCAATAACCTCGTTGAGACCGTAAGCTTCGGCGAGGCGAGCGCGAACGTGCTTTTCGACGACGACGGCACCGTGCTCGCGTACTCGCAGGATACGAGCTTCATCAACGCTTCCGACACCAACCTGTACACAATGGTGAACTACGACGATTCCAAAGCCGATGAAGTGATACATCCGTATAAGAAGGGCAATACCGAGATGTTCGCGGCGATCACCTCTGTCGGTGTGCACGGGTGGAACTTCGCCACTCTGCTGCCGAGCTCGGTCATCACGGATGTTACCAAAGCGATAGGCCGCTATGTTATATACATAATTTTCGCGATCAGCGTGGTATTCGTGATGCTGCTCGGCTCGATACTGCTGCTGATGAAGAACCTGAATTCCGCGAGAAAGGACAAGGCGCGCATCACCGCGGAGCTGGGAGTCGCCACAAAAATCCAGGCGGATATGCTTCCCACGGACTTCCCCGTGCGCAGCGACCTGGAGCTTTGCGCGACAATGACCCCGGCAAAGGAGGTCGGCGGCGATTTCTACGACTTCTTCTTTGTTGACGACGATCATATAGCTTTGGTAATGGCTGACGTTTCCGGAAAGGGTGTACCCGCGTCGCTGTTCATGGCGATATCCAAGGTCGTTCTGCGCAATCAGGTAATGGTCGGTGGTACGCCGAGTGAGATACTTGAGACCGTGAACAATATCCTGTGCGCGAACAACAGCGCAGGTCTGTTCGTGACCGTATGGCTCGGCATACTCGATCTGAACACCGGCGAGATAAGCTGCTCCAACGCGGGACACGAATATCCCGTGGTGAACCGCCTCGGCAAGGGCTTTGAGGTCGCGGAGGGCGAAAACTGCCCGCCTCTCGCGGCAATGGAGGATATGGTGTTCGACGACGAGAAGATCGTCCTTCAGCCCGGAGACAGCATCTTCCTGTATACCGACGGCGTCCCCGAGGCAAAGAACGCCGGCGGAGCACGCTTCGGCATGGAGGCTATGACCGCGGGTCTGAACGAAGGCGCGTCGCTTTCTCCCGACGGACTTCTGAAATCTCTTAAGGAAAAGATAGATACCTTCGTCGGAGAGCTCGATCCTTTCGACGATATAACCATGATGAGCCTGACCTACAAGGGCAGGGAAAACAAGTGACTTACCGGCTCCCGGATATCCCGGGAGCTTATTTATGTACGGATATAAATTTATCGGCTCAAGTATTGATTTTCGGGGAAAAAGATGTTATAATGAATGTATGATATCATTATGCCGATCGTGGGGTGTGAGATATGAAAATAAAAAGAATCACGAAAAAAATAATAGGACTGTTCACGGCGTTCGCCATGCTGTTTGTGCTGCCCGTTGATCCCGGAGCTTATTCCGGCAGGATCACGCAGAGCGGCGTTTACGCTTCCGACACGGAGGTGCTGAAAGGGCAGAAGTTCACCGTGTCCGTATATGTCCCCGTTTCAAAAAAGGACGCGGATAAGCTTGATTTCGAGCTTAAATATGACAAAACTGCGTTTGAGCTTATCGGCAGTCTCGATTCCTGGAAGGAGGGGCTCCCTGCCGACTGCCGCGTTCTTGTCGGAGATGAGGGTACGATAAGCCTTTCGACCGGCGACAACGAGGTCATCAGCCTCAGCGAAGGCCTCAGCTTTACGGCTGGTTTCGTTGTCAGGGACGGGGCTGCTGTCGGGGATTATGAATTTCAGCTCACAAAGCACAGCGCACTGATGTATTCGTTCACCGGCCTCGAAAAGGAAGAGCTGTGGGAGCCCAGCCAGGAAACAGCCACGGTCACCGTCGGAAGGAAGAACATATACCCCCTGACCGACGGAGGTATCGGTGTTTCGGATACCGAGGTGCGCCGCGGCGACGTGTTCGCGGTCTCGATAGATATTCCCGCCATAACGAAGACCCCCGACACGTTCGAGGTGAGCGTCCGTTTCGATCCTTTCGTGTTCGATGTCGAAACGTGGGACTACTACGGAAGCCTGTACAGCGATGATTATTTCAACGCGGACTTTACCTATGACTACGAGAGCTTCACGGTCTCCGCGGATTGTAAGAAGAAAAATGTCGACCTCAGCCACGGGGTGAGATTCGTAGCCACCCTGCGCGTTACGTCTGACGCGAGGGTCGGCAGGACGCAGGAGCTTCTGCTCGACGCCCATGTATCGTATAAGGAAAACGGCGAAGAGACCAGTCTCTGGTCTCCGGATACTTACAGACAGCGTGTTACCATACTTGAGGGAAGCACTCCCGCACCCGTCAGCGGCAACGGTATATCGGTCTCCGATACATACGCGGCTCCGGGAGACACATTTAACGTCAATATCGTAGTTCCGGGCTTTATCGACGCGGAAGAAGCCGTGCTGACGGCAAAGTTCGATTCCGACGCGTTCGAGCTGGTCAGGTGGACAGCCGACGAGCTCTGCGTACATCAGACCGGCGGTACGGGATATATAACCGCTAATGTATACGGAAGAGGGGCGTCTGTCTGCCTGAGCAGGGGATTGAAGCTCACGGCTGTGCTGCGGGCGAGGAAGACTGCGGCTTACGGCAAGTATCGTATCGACCTGACCCGGTATTCCGTGACCGATACGTACGGCAGACTGCTCTGGAAGCCCGAGCGTACCTACGCGTACGTGACCGTCGGCGGCATATCGCCTGTTTCTGCCGTTACAGGCGGCGGTATAAGTGTAACGAGCTATAACGTATATCCCGAGGAGCGGTTCACGGTGAACATAACCGTACCGCCTGTCGATGCTGTCGCCGATTCGGTATATATGTACATAACCTACGATGCCAACGCGTTTGAGCTGGTATCCTGGTATTCGCCTCTGGCGGATGTCTACGCAGACAGCGGCTACGGATATTTCGGGCTGTCCGGGGGAGACATACGCGCTGATCTGTCGAGGGGCTTCACCGCGTCGGCAGTGCTGATCCCCAGAAGGTACATAGCGGCGGGGACTTATGATATCGTTCTTCAGTCGGCGAACATGAGAATGCTGACGGGTTACGGCAGCGAATTCTGCGAGCTGTGGTATCCGCTGAACGTAAGAGCGTCCGTGAACGTGTTCGGATATACGACAAATTTGTATGATTATAACAACAACGGCTATTACTATTATACCGGCAGTTACCCTCCGTATCCCGGCTGGGGCGTCCCGGTAGTTACCGAACGTTCGACCACTCCCGCGGCTACTACGACCGCAAGGATAACAGAGCGCGACGAGCCCGACGATTACATACCGCCGGAGACTGTCCCGCCTGTGGAGACAAGAGCTCCCGAGACCTATATCCCCGAAGACGTTGACGACCCCGACGATTATCCCTACGACGACCCCGACGATGCTCCGGACGACTATCCCGACGGCAGCCCAGAGCCGGAAAATGAAGGTGAGTCCGCGGAGACCACCGTGTTTATCCCGGACAGACCTGCGGCTGCCGAGGTCTCGCTGGATATGAAGCTCGACGGACTTTCCGACAGGAGAGTCGTAATATCGACGAAGAAGAGCTTCTTCAACGGAGATGTCACGGTCATCATGAGCAGACCCGACTGGGTGGAGGACAGCGCGGCTGATGCTCTGCGCAGGCTCGGTATGTCAGGGAACAAGCATTATTCGTTCGATATCAGCGTGTTCAACGAGCTTACGGGCAGGTATATCAGTACGATAAAGAACGGCTACATTACGTTCGGTATCCCCGTACCGAGCTCGCTTGCGGATTCCGCGCCGTCGATACGCGTATATCACGTGAAAGACGGCGAGCCTCAGCTGGTGGAGAGCAGGCTCGAAAATGAGGACGGCCGCACGGTGGTGTACTTTACCGCCGATTCGTTCTCGCCGTATATGCTGGTCTCGATAGACAGCCTCGTGAGCGCGGCGGGTTCGGAAGTTGTCAGTCTTAACCCCAATACGGGCGCAGTCGCCGCAGTGCTGGTACCCGCGGCTGTGCTGGGCTGTGTATTGCTTTCCGCGAAACAGGTCAGACGCAGGAAAAGGGCGAAGAGACACGTAGACGATGATGAATAAAACAAGGCTGCATACCGTCTGGTATGCAGCCTTTTGTTCCTTACGGAGCGCTGTGTCGGAAAAACCGGCGCGGATATTCACATAAGCTCGTCGGTTATCCGGTCGAGCTCATCGAGCTCGTCAAAGCTGATCGCCGAATCAAGTCCGTCCTCGTCGGACTCGTCCATATCGTCAAAGAAAAGATCGGCGGAAAAATCAGTCTTTTTCATCTGTGCCATCATTCCGAGGCGCTGGATCTCCGCTCCCGCAGAAAAAGCAACCGCACTCTCGTTTGCTGCGGAGGAAGGAGAGGGCTTCTCTTCCGCGGTGCCGCGCATCACTTCGCCGAACCCGGAGCTCTGACCGTGAGCTTTCTTCTTCTGCGCGACAGAGACTGCCGACGTGCCGTATGCCGCTCCGAGATCATTCAATGCTTTTGAAGATACCATATATTGCTCCTTTTCGTTTTGTCTGCCACTATATAATGCGGTCTTACCGCTTCTTTACTATTTTTGACATTATATCACATTGCTATACAATATTCAAGACTAAATTTTAATATTTTTTAACTTTTCAACCGTATTTGTTAAAATGATACAAAAATATGTGTTAATAGTTAGAGGATATGACCTGCTTGGCAAATATAATTCCCCGGGGAAATTATTTTTCAGATTATCCTTGATTATTGCCGTAATTTGTGTTATTATTCTATTGATGAGTTTATTACTGCGGAGGTATCTGCATGAAGCGCGGGACTTTCATTATTCTGATCTCGATAGTTCTGATCTTTATATGGGGACACTCTCTGATGCCGGTCGAGACCTCGTCGACCGAGAGCGTGGAGATCATGTATCCCATACAGGACGGGCTGGACTATCTGAATATACCCGTAACGCTGACCGAGCCGATAGTACGCAAGTTCGCGCACTTCACCGAGCACGCGGCAGCGGGGCTTCTGCTCGGGCTGTTCGTTTATCCGAGGCTCGGGTATTCCTCGTCGCGCCGCGATCGTGCCGAGGCGGTGGCGATACCTATGCTCGCGGGCTTTTTCATCGGTTTCATAGACGAGACCATACAGATATTCACGGGGCGCGGTCCTCTGGTGCAGGATGTCTGGATAGATTTTGCCGGCGTGTTCTGCGGCGTCGGTATAGCTATACTTATCTGCGGCATAAGGCATCGCAGAAAGAATAAACGCGGAAAAAAAGGCAAGGAATAAAAATATCCGCCTCCGGAGCGGGAAGTACCGGAGGCGGATATTGTTATTTTGCTACATGATAGCCGACACATTTCAGTACCGCGACAAGGTTCCCCAGGTCGTCGCTGACCTCGACCGTGTAGAAGCAGGTGCTCCTGCCGTTCTTTATCAGCTTGGCCTCGGCGATGAGGCGCTCGCCGCGGACGGGCGCGGTATATGAGATATCCGTGCTCAGCGCCACCGTGCGCTCGTCGCCCTGATTTGAGGCGACCGCGAACGCGAAATCCGCCAGCGTGAAGTGAACTCCTCCCATTACACCGCCCATAGCGTTTCTGTGACGCTGCGTGAGCGTGACGGAACACTTCGCGTAGTGCTCCGACGCGTCGTCTATGACCATTCCGTTTTCTGTCGCGTATCTGTCCCGGGAAAAGATCTCGCGTATTTTTTCAAGTTCTGCCATTTTGCTGCTCCTTTTTGCTCTTTTTAGATAAAATATTATAACACAATATACCGTCCGTGTCAATTGCCGGAATATTATTTTTTATATCCGAGAACAAATTCAGCCTTATGATGCGAGGAGCCAGCGCCGTCGTTAATACCTCGGAAGGTTTCGTTAAATATTATTTCTTCTCCCATTGCATTTTTTTCCAAAATGTGATATAATAGACAATGAATAATTGTGTGTATGATCCGGGGGCGACAGTCTGAGCCCCGAAATACCGGAAAGAACACCGGCATACGGCATTGGCACCGGCTGCGGGACCCGCATTGTCGGATAAGCCTTATGCGCACAGGCAGCGCGTACGTCGCGCTGCGGGGAGGTATAATATGCTATTGACAGAAGATCTTGCCGATAAGATTAGGGATTTGATTTGCAAGGCGGTGAAAAGGACTCTCCTCAACGAAGACTACCGACCGCTGTGCGACGCTATGAACGCGGCAAGAATGTACTATGACATAGATCTCGTCGGCGAAGGACGATACCGCGATCATCAGACGCAGAAGCTCGCTATCCCCGGCATGGAGAAGGACGGCTGCATCGTGCTCTACGAAAGCGGCAAGCCCTCGGGAGACACGCTGATATTCACATATTACTATGAGGGCGAGCTGGAGTACGCGCACGCCTACCTTGAGCTTATCGAGGGCGTATCGAAAGACAGCATAGACAAAAGCCTTTACAACCTCCTGTCCGATATAATCTATCTGCTCGTCAGCCGTGACAATATGCGGTATATGCTGACCTACGCCGAAACGAGAGACACGCAGACCGGCATACCCAACTCGGTGTACATCAGCAGCAAATTCGACAAGATAACGAAGGAAACCCCCGGCGAAAACTATGCCGTGATATGCGTGAACCTGCGGAATTTCAAATATATAAACGAGATCGGCGGCTCGGAGGCGGGCGATGAGGCTATCGTGCTGTACGCGAATACGATAGTCACATTTGTGCATGAGGACGAGTGCGTCGCGAGACTCGGCGGCGACAACTTCGTCATATTCGTAAGGAAGGAGCGCCTTACCGACATTATCGAGCGGCTGCGCACAGTAAAGCTGCAAAAGCTCTTGAAAGCTCCGGGCAGATCGTTCGAACTGTCCTCATGGATAGGAGTTTCGGCACCGCTTGTCAGCGACCGCAGACCGTTCGGCGTACGCCTGAACGAGGCGGCGATAGCCTGCGGTCTCGGCAAGACAAGGCTCAAGCACAATGTCGTGTTCTTCTCCGAAGAGCTGAAAATAATGATGAACCGCGGCAGAGAGATAATGGCGATGTTCTATCCCGCTGTGAAGAAGCACGAATTCCACCCCTTCTTCCAGCCGAAGGTCGATATGCGCACCGGAAAGCTTGTGGGCTTCGAGGCGCTGTGCCGCTGGATACACGACGGACGCTTCATATTCCCCGACCAGTTCATACCGATCCTCGATAAAGAGGGGCTGATACATGAGCTGGATATGCTGATATTCCGCGAGACCTGCCTTGCTATCAGGAAATGGAAGGAAATGGGGCTGAATCCTCCGCGCATTTCGTCCAACTTCTCCCGCAAGAACCTGTTCGTGCCGGATATCGAGACAAAGATACTCGAAACGATATCGGACTGCGACATAGATGTGTCCGATGTAGAGATAGAGATAACCGAGAGCGTGCAGGAGGCGGAGACTGCCCGCCTTATCGAGTTCGTCAGCAATCTGAAGAACAGCGGGCTCCACATCTCAATAGACGACTTCGGCACGGGATATTCGTCGCTGATGCTCATACATAATATAGACGCGGACGTAATAAAAATAGACAAGAGCTTTGTTGACGAGATAAACGTTATGCGAAAGTCAAAGGTGCTGATAGAAAGCATCATCGGCATAGCAAGCAACCTCGGTATGCAGCCCGTTGCCGAGGGCGTTGAAACGGCGGAGCAGGGCAGGTCGCTCATGGAGCTCGGCTGCTTTGTCGCGCAGGGCTATTATTACAGCAAGCCCGTCGGTTTCGACGCGGCTACCGGCTTCATAAAGCGGGACGGCTTCGAGCCTATCGCCGCCGAGTGAGGCTATGTGGAGAAATTTATGCTTGATTGGAGAACTCCTACGCCCGGGGACATCCCGGAGATGCGCAGACTTGCCGGAAAGGCGGGCGCGCGCGGAAGCGACGCCTCCGCGGTCAATATTTACCTTCTCAGGGAGAAATACAACATAAAGGCAGCCCTCATCGGGGGCTTCCTTTTCCGTCTTTATACGGGTACAAGGCTTCCCGGGCGCTGCGGAGTGACGTTCCCTCTGGGGTGCGGAGATATCGGCGCGGCTCTCGATCTTCTGGCGGAGGACTGCCGGGAGCGCGGCAAGCCGCTGTGCTTCATCTTCCTGACCGAGGAACAGCGCGATATCGTAGCGGCGCATTTTCCCGATATGCGGTTCGGCACCGACGAGGGAAACAGCGACTACACCTATACCGCTAAGCATCTGGCGGAGCTGACGGGCAAGGAGAACGAAAAGAAGCGTAATCGCGTGAACCGATTCACGCGGCTGTATCCCGATATGAAGCTCGTCTTTTCCGAGGATACGGATCCGCTGAGCTTCACGCGCGACATGATCTCGGTCGCAGAGCGCTGGTTCGACGAACAGGCGGAGCGTGTAGACTCGATGTTCGTCGAGCGCCTTGAGATCTACGAGGCTTGCCGCTGCTGGACGGAAACGGGGCTTCTGGGAGCCGTGCTCTACGCCGATGAAATACCCGCTGCCATGACGATAGCCTCTGAGATATCGCCGGGGAATTACGACATACACTTCGAGAAGTGCTGGGGCGAATACGCAAAGGCAGGAGGCTTCGCGGCGATAAACAAGCTCTTCGCGGCGCACCTTGCGGAAAAGCACGGAGCGCTGTGGATAAACCGCGAGGAGGATATCGGGCTTGAGGGGCTTCGCCGCGCGAAATCCGCTTACCGCCCCGATAAGATGCTGGTGAAATATCATACTTTGGGGGGCTGTACGGAATGCTGAGCAAGGTGTTGTCAAAGGAAGCCTGCGCGAAGTGCGGTTTCTGCTGCTCGTTCAGGCGGCAGAGCCTGTGGGAGCTCCCGCGTATGCCGGAAAGCTTCGCCGGAGAGCACCCGGTCGGTGCGTCGGGCGAGGCGATAGTTTATGAATACGGTGCGGAGAACGGCTCGCGTTTCTGCGTGACCGATCTGCGCGGCGGGTACCGTACCGACGACCCAGAGGAGGAAGTTCGCTGTCCGTTCCTCGACCCGAAGAGCGGCTGCGTCCTGCCGGAAGGGGAGAAGCCCTTCGACTGCTCGATATGGCCGCTGCGCTGTATGAGGCTGCCGGACGGCGGGCTTCACGTATGCCTCACGCCCACCTGCCCGGAGATAAACCGAGTGCCGGAGGAGCGCATGAGAGAGCTGGTCTCGGCGGGACTCGGAGAGCGGATACTGGATTACGCCGGGAAATATCCCTTTATGATAAAGGAATACAGGACGGGGTTCACGATACTTTCCTGACCCGAAGCTTTTTTCGCGCCCGGAAGGCTTATTTCCTACCCCCTTACACAATAACAAAGACTGTCGTATTAAGGTTTTCATCTGCGCCCGCGCGCTTTCGGAGACCTTAGGGCAGTCTTTTTTATTGATTTCGGTTCTGTATGTGGACATATTGACGGTATTACAGCCGGCAGGATGTGTATAGACAGGACTGAATTTAGTATTATAAATTATATTGACAATTTTACTAAACTATATTATAATAAACTATGTATAAAATAGGATAATTATATCTTGCTGCGGAGAATGATATATGGATATAAACGAACGTATAAAAGAAATACATAAGCACACGCATCTGCTGTTCGTGACGAGCTATACCTTTCTGTGCGTGCTCATGGTGTTTGAGACTATCGTGCTGGAAAAGGAGCTGTGGCCGATCGCTGTCATAGCCGTGTGCCTTATCTTATCGTGGTCCATACACGTTATGCGGTACGGCGAAGCGGTAGCCAGACTGCGTATCTACGCTCTGTTCTGGTGCATCGGCTTATTCTACATAGGCATAATCTCGGTTACCACTTACGAGATAACTCCCCTGATCGTCATATATCTGTCCATGGCGGCGCTTGCTATGGAAAAGTCAATGATATGGTCGGGCGCGCTGGTCGGTATTACATCTATGGCGATACATCTGCTTGTCCGCAAGGAAGGCAAGGGCTTAGTACTTGAAGCTCCGAACATCGCGCGTGTAGTGCTCCAGTTCATCATTGTCGTAGCCGCGTCGCGCATTGCTTTCGGTATATGCGAGATACTCCAGAAGACCGCCTCGGCGTATAACGACGAGCTGAAAAGGATCGAGGACAAAAACCGCCGCACAGACGAGCTTATGACGAATATCTCCCACGAGATACGCACCCCGATAAACGCCGTCATAGGCCTCAGCACGGTGCTAAGCAATAATACCGAAAACAAAGAGCTCCGCGAGACTGCGGGTCTGATACGAAGCGCGGGCTTCCGTGCGGCAGATCAGCTCGGCAATATATCGGACTATACCGAGCTGGGTATGCGCACTCTTGTCATCACAAAGGAGCGCTATATGATCTCGTCGATCATCAGCGACCTCATAGCGGAGCTCCAGTATGAGAACAACACGGACGTCGAGCTCATTTTCGACGTCGAACCCCTCGTGCCTGCCGGGCTGATAGGCGACAGCGAGAAGATACGCCGTATACTGCGTCAGCTCGTCAATAACGGTATAAAATTCGCGTCCGAGGGCTGCGTATATGTCCATGTTTTCTGTATAAAGCGCGGTTATGGTATAAACCTGTGCTTTGAAGTCACCGATACCGGCGAGGGTATGACTCCCGAGGAGACCGAGCATCTGACCGAGGCTTTCTATCAGTCGGACGCGGGCGTTAAGCGCAGCGCCGGAGGACTGGGACTGGGGATACGCATAGTTGACGGCTTCGTTTCCGCTATGGGCGGTTTTATGATAATCGAGAGCGAAAAGGGAGTCGGAACTACCGTGCGCGTCAGCATACCGCAGGAGATAGCGGACGGCGCTCCCTGCGCGTCGGCTCCGAATAAGGACGTGTGTCTCGCGGGATATCTCAGCTTCGAGTACTACAAGATACCGCAGATAAGAGAATACTACCAGCGCACGATCACGGATCTCGTAAAGCAGCTTGAGCTGCCTTTCCATAATGTCACGGATATCGAGGATCTGAAAAAGCTCCGTTCCGGTCTGTCGCTGACGCATCTGTTCATAGGAACGCATGAGTATCTGGAGAATGAGGAATATATCGAATCTATCGCGAGCGATATGATCGTCATAGTTTCCGCGGACTACGGCTTCACACCCAAGAAAAACAGCCGCGTAAAGCTGCTTAGGAAGCCGTTCTACTGTATACCTATCGTAAATTATCTCAATATGACTCCCGAGAGCATTGACGAGGAGTACGCCGATATGAGAATGTACTGTCCCGGCGTAAAGGTGCTCGTCGTCGACGACGACTCGATGAACCTGCTCGTCGCGGAGGGCATATTCCGCGAGTACGGAATGACCGTATATACCGCCAAGAGCGGGCGCGAGTCCATTGAGATGTGCGCTAAGAACCGCTATGACATTGTGTTCATGGATCACATGATGCCCGAAATGGACGGCGTGGAGGCTATGAAGCGCATAAGAATGACCTCCGCAAAGAACGGCGATCTGTTCATAGCCGCTCTCACCGCAAATATGGTCAGCAGCGCCAAGGATATGCTGATCTCCGAGGGCTTTGACGCGTTTCTCGCGAAGCCCATAATCAGACCCGCGCTTGAAAGCGTTCTGCGCAAGGCTCTGCCGAAGTCCGCCATTCACTACATACCCGAGGAGGATATCTACATCGAGCCGCCTGCCGGAGACAATCACAAGTATCCCGCGGAGGAGCCCGCGGTTTCTGCCTCGGCAAGCCTTATCAGGTTCGCCGAGGAGCTGGGCATAAATACCGCGGACGGTATGAGCTTCTGCGCCGACGATGAGGAGTTTTACTCTCAGCTGCTGGGCGAGTACGCGGCGTCGGCTCCGCAGAAGGCTGCGGAGATCGAGCGTCTGCTGACGGCGGGTGACCTTAAAAACTACAACATAAAGGTACACGCGCTGAAAAGCAATTCCCGCACGGTCGGAGCCGCGAAGCTCTCCGAGATGTTCCTGCGGCTGGAGAACGCCTCGAAGAACGGTGATACCAAGACTATCGAGGAGCTGCACGGCACGGCGATGAAGCTGTTCGCCGAGCTGACTGAAAGGCTGCGCGCGTTTATCGGTGAAGAAAGGCGGGAGGGTTGAGTATGAACATGAACAGACTTAGAGTCATAACCCGCTTCTATGATCCGGAAAGCCCGATATACGTCAAGCTTTACTTTGTGCTCTCGACCATGCTGATCTCCGCCCTGTTTCTGATGCTTATATGGGATATCATCATAGGAGAATGTTTACAGAAGATCGTTGTTATAGGAGCGGGTCTGGTGATGTTCACGGTCACCACGATAGTGTTCGTGCGTTTTAAGAACAGCGACATGGGCTCGGTGCTGGTCGCTATTCTGAGCAGTCTGCTGCTGCTTCCGGCTCTCTACTTCACCAGCGGAGGCATATACGGCAGCACGCCTATATGGTACACTTTCTCGTTCCTGTATATCGGCATGGTGCTGCGCGGAAAGCGCAAAACTGTGCTGATAGTCCTCATGGCGGCGTCCACGGTCGCCTGCTATGTACTGTCCCTTGTTTTTCCCGAGTTTGTAATTCCGCACACCGATAAGACCATGTATCTCGATGTCGGCGCGTCGGTCATCGTAGTCGGGATAATGATGTTCCTCATGGCAGGCTTTACGCAGTACATCTACAAGAAAGAGAACGATGTCGCGAACGCCCGCAAGATCGAGATAGAGAAGCTCAATCAGGCTCAGAACCGTTTCTTCGCGGGAATGAGCCACGAGATACGCACGCCTATAAACACAATAATCGGTCTCAACGAGCTGAATCTGCGCGGAGACCTGCCCAAGGAGCTTGTCGATAATTCGCTGAATATCCAGTCCGCCAGCAATATGCTGCTGCACCTGATAAACGATATTCTGGATATGTCCAAGATCGAATCGGGCAATATGGAGATAAACAGCTCCGCCTACGATGTGGGAAAGATGCTCTCCGATATCGTCGGAATGATGTGGATACGGGCTAAGGAGAAGAATCTCGCGTTCAATGTCGAGGTCGATCCCGAAATGCCCGCCATGATGTACGGCGATGAGATAAAGATACGTCAGATCATCATAAATCTGCTCACCAACGCCATAAAGTACACCAAGGAGGGCTGGGTAAGCCTTTCTATCGCGTGCCGCAGGTCGGAGGCTTCAAAAGCCGTGGTGACCTACACCGTCACCGATACCGGCATAGGCATAAAGAGCGAGAACATACCGCACCTTTTCTCGTCCTTCAAGCGCGTCGACGAGGAGAATAACCGCTATATCGAGGGCACCGGGCTCGGGCTTTCGATAGTCAAGGAGTTCGTGGGACTCATGGGCGGCAGGATAAACGTGAACAGCGTCTACACAAAGGGCTCGACCTTTGTAGTCGAGATCCCGCAGCTCATAGCGGACGAAAAGCGCATTGAGGACATACACCTCACCCACAGCTATCACACCGTCGATCACAAGCATTACAAGCAGAGCTTTGAGGCTCCGAAGGCAAGGGTGCTCATCGTCGACGACAACGAGGCGAACCTTAAGGTAGAGTCACGGCTCCTTGCCGCTACGAGGATGCATATAGATACGGCGTCGAGCGGAGCCGAGGCTCTCGAAATGACCGTCAAGAACAAGTATCACGTTATTCTTATGGATCACCTTATGCCCGAAATGGACGGCGTAGAGTGTATGCACAGGATACGCACACAGATAGGAGGTCTCTGCAAGGATTCCGGCATAGCGGCTCTCACCGCAAACGCGGGCGGCGACGAGAAGATGTTCTACGCCAAGGAGGGCTTTGACGGCTACATCGTCAAGCCCGTTACCGGCGCGGCTCTTGAGCATGAGCTTATGAGGCTCCTGCCGCCGGATCTTGTCCGCGTGAACTCGGACAGCGCGGAGGAGGTCGGCGAGTATCTGAGCCCCGTACATACCCGCAGGAACAAGGCTCCGGTAATCATCACCAGCGAGAGCGTATGCGACCTGCCGAAGCGTATGACGTCGAAGTACGATATCCCGATCATTCCGTACAGCGTCAAAACCGACGAGGGTATCTTCTATGATGATACCGAGACCGGTACCGCAAGTCTGATACGTTATATGGATAACAGCGGCGTAGCCAGTTCGCTGCCTCCCACGAAGGAGGAATACACCGCATTCTTCGCCGAGCAGCTTGTCAGCGCGAACTATGTTATCCACATAACCATGGCGAAATACAGCACAGAGGGCTATAAGAACCTCACCGAAGCCGCGAAGAGCTTCAATAACGTCATTGTGGTCGACAGCGCCAATCTGTCAAGCGCCATGGGGCTTCTTGTGCTGCAGGCTGCGGAGCTTGCGCGTTCCGATATGCCGGTCGATGACATAGTGAAAAGACTGAATGTCTTGAAGGATAAGATGAAAACGACCTTCATCGTCGATTCGCCGGATCATCTTGCGCACGTTGACAGGATAAACAGGTGGGTAGCCGCTTTTTCAAAGGCTTTCATGCTCCACCCGCTCATACACGTCTCCCGGAGCCGCATAAAGACCGGAGGCGTCTACTTCGGCAGCCGTGAGAAGGTATGGAAGAAGTATATCCGTTACTCCATGCGCGATTATGAGTTTATGGACAAGAAGCTGCTGTTCGTTACTTACGTAGGGCTCCGTCAGACAGACCTCGAAAGTATCAGGGACGAGATAGAGAAAAAGTACAGCTTCGATGAGATCATCTTCCAGGAGGCGTGTCCCGCGGTCGCCGTAAATGCCGGCTCGGGTACGTTCGGGCTGCTGTATGCCCTGAAATGAACGAAAAAAGAAATCTGCGCCTTTTTTGAAAGACGCAGATCTTATTTTTTTGCGTTAATGCGAAACGGCAGTATCAGTTCAGCTTCCAGATATCGCGCGCGTAGTCGGAGACTGCACGATCGGCAGAGAACACGCCCGATCCTGCAATATTGGCAAGGGACATACGGTTCCACTTCGTGAGGTCGCGGTAATCGGAGCTTGCCTTTTCCTGAGCAGCGCGGTAGCTCTCGAAGTCCGCGAGGCACATATACTGATCGACATAGCGTACAGCGTTCGCTACCTCGTCGAAGGTCGCGCCGTTGAAGCCGCGGTACATAGCGTCGATAGCGCCTCTTATGGTCTCATTTCTGTCGTAGTAGCCGTCGGGAGAATAGCCGTTCGATCTCATAACGCCGACCTCGGGGGTGGACATCCCGAAGATGTAGATGTTATCGTCGCCGACCTGCTCGTGTATCTCTACATTGGCGCCGTCGTAGGTACCCATTGTAACGGCTCCGTTGAGCATGAGCTTCATATTGCCGGTGCCGCTTGCTTCTGTACCAGCGAGGGATATCTGTTCGGAGATCTCGGCGGCGGGCATGAGAAGCTCGGACAGGGTAACGCGGTAGTCCTCAAGGAAGATGACCGCGAGCTTTTCGTTGAGCTTCGGATCCTTCTTCAGCTCCTCGCCTATGCACCAGATAAGCTTGATTATCTGCTTTGCCATATAGTAGCCGGGAGCAGCCTTTGAAGCGAAGATGTAGGTCTTGGGCTGGAAGTCGGCGTCCGGATTATTGCGCAGATAGTTGAACTGCGAGATAATATGCAGGGCGTTGAGCTGCTGACGCTTGTATTCGTGCAGTCTCTTTACCTGAACATCGAAGATGCTGTCGGGGTTGAGCTTTGTGCCGGTCGTGTTGAAGACATACTTCGCGAACGACTCCTTGTTCTTGTGCTTGATCTCCGACAGTCTTGTGAGAACGTCGGTGTCGTTGAGGAAGGAGCGCAGCTTGCTGAGCTGTCCGCCGTCCTTCTTGAAGCCGTCGCCTATGCACTCGGAGATCAGCCCGGTGAGTCCCGGGTTGGACTGGAGCAGCCAGCGGCGGTAAGCTATACCGTTTGTGACGTTGGTGAACTTCTTGGGCGTGAGCTCATACTCATCGTGGAACACGCTGTACTTGATGATCTCGCTGTGCAGTCTGGAAACGCCGTTTACCGAGTGTGAAGCCGCAACGCAGAGTGTAGCCATTCTTATCTGGTTGTTGCGGAATATGGACATAGCCTCTACCTTCTCGTAGGGCAGGGTCTCGGAAAGCTTCTCGCAGTAGCGGCGGTTGATCTCGCAGATGATCGAGTAGATTCTCGGGAGTATCTTTTCGATGAGATTCTTGTCCCACTTTTCGAGGGCTTCCGCCATGACCGTGTGATTGGTGTAGGCAAAGGTCTTGCATACTATATCCCACGACTTGTTCCAGTCGTAGCCGCAGTCGTCGAGCAGTATCCTCATAAGCTCGGGTATGGCGAGAGTCGGGTGAGTGTCGTTTACGTGGATAGCTACCTTATCCGGCAGGTTTTCAAGAGTGCCGTAGATGTTCATGTGGCGCATTACGATATCGCCGACCGAAGCCGCGCACATGAAATACTGCTGGCGCAGACGAAGAGCCTTGCCTTCAAGGTGGTTATCGTTCGGGTAGAGCACCTTGGTGAGCGAATGAGCGATATTGCTTGCTCCGAGAGCCGTGGTATAGTCGCCGGAGTTGAACGCGCTCATATCGAAGGACATACTCTTGGCGCTCCAGAGGCGCAGCTTGGAAACGCCCTCGCTGTCGTAGCCGGAAACGTACATATCATAGGGTACAGCGAGAACTGTGTTGTAGTTTACGTGAGATATGTGGTGATACTCGTTTTCCCAGTATTCACGGACCTCGCCGTCGAAATGTACCTCAAGCGCCTGATCCTCAACGGGCGTGAGCCACGCGCCGCCTCCGGGAAGCCAGTTGTCGGGGAGCTCGGTTTGCCAGCCGTCGATTATCTTCTGCTTGAAGATACCGTACTCATAGAGCAGGGAATAGCCGGTAGCCGGGAACTCGCAGGTCGCCATGCCGTCAAGGTAACAGGCTGCAAGTCTGCCGAGACCGCCGTTGCCGAGACCGGCGTCGGGCTCCTCGTCGTAGATGACGGAGGGCTTTATCTTGTATTCGTCCTTGAGTATGGACTCAACGTCCTCGTTCATGCCAAGGTTGTAGAGAGAAGTCTTCAGCGAACGTCCCATGAGGAATTCCATGGAGATGTAGTAAACCTGTTTCTTGCCTATGGAGTTGCATTTTGTCATGAACAGGTGGCGCTTTTCGCGCAGCGCGTTCACAACGATCTTGGAGAGTGCCTTGTAGATCTGGGTGCTTGTGGCTTCGGCGGGGCCGATGCGGAAATCAATCTCCAGTGTATCCTTCAGCTTCTTGCTGATCTGCTCCTTTGTAAGCGGAGAAGTCATGTCTATCAATCCTTCCTGAAAAACAAATAACGATGGGGTACTCTTTACCACATTCACAGATATTATATCACATTTTGGCTTAAATTTCAACCGTAAAAGCACGATTTCAATTATTTTGTCGATTTTTAACAGAATTATGGCAAATATTTATAGGTTTATCACAATTTTTTATATCGTTTCCTGTAAAAGTTCGGTAAAATCACAGATAAAGAGATCCGCGGTCTTTTCTATCGCTTCCGCGTCGCGGCAGGAGACCTCATCAAATACGCCTACTGTGCGGAAGCCCCCGGCTTTGGCGCCTTTTACTGCTATATATATATCCTCGAAAACGACAGCTTCGCTGTCCGGCACGCCGAGGCGGCTGCACGCGAGGCTGTACACATCGGGGAAGCCCTTTTTCCGTTCACATTCGTTGACTGTCGCGAACGCCCCGAAGAAGCCGTCTATGCCCGTTCTTTCAAGTCCGGGGCGATAGAGCGGAGCGTCGCTTGCCGTGGCTACGGCGAGCTTCACGCCTCCGTCACGCAGTATGCGCAGGAAATCGTAAGCTCCGGGTTTCAGAGTCACGCGGGTGCGGTAGAAATCAAGCGCCTCATCGAACCAGCATTTCATCATCTCCTCGGGGGAGATGTCGAGCTTAAAGCGCTCTTTGGTATATTTCGCGGTCTCTTCCGCGCCGAGGTGAGCAATCGCCAGCAGGTAGTCCTCCGGCACCTCGTCTATGCCCATTTTGTTAAGGAACCACTCGTCTATGTTTCTCCAGAAGCCCATGGAATCGAACAGCGTTCCGTCCAGATCGAACACCGCCGCGGTGAACTCTCCCAATCCTTTTATCCTCATTCGCTGCCCAGCCTTGCTCTGATATAATCAGTAAGGATATCCGCCGCCTTGTCTATGCCGATATCGGAGTTCACCGAGATGTCATAGGTCTGTACCTTGCCCCACGCGTCGTCGGCGAAGTAATTGTAATACGCTATACGGTTCTTGTCCTTTTTCATCAGATACGCTTTGTAGTTGTCGTTGTCCGCTTTTTCACTGTACTCGTCGCGCACTCTTGCTATGCGGCTCTCCAGAGGAGCTGTGACAAAGACGTTTATGACGTTCGGGAAGCCGCGGAGAACATAATCGGCGCAGCGTCCGACTATTACGCAGCTCTCCTTGTTGTAGAGATCCTTTATCACTCTTGACTGGGCTATGAAAATCATATCCGAGGCGGGGAGTATCTGGCTTCCTATGTACAGGTGATAGAGCAGGCTCTGGGTCTTTTTCTGATCGTTGCGGCGGACGAAGTCCTCGGTATAGCCGCTCTCCTTTGCCACGAGGGACAGCAGCTCGCCGTCGTAGAAGCTTATCCCCAGCTCATCGGCGAGCTTTTTTCCTATCAGTCTGCCGCCCGAGCCGTATTCTCTCGATACTGTGATAACGTATTTGTCCATGCTGTTTTCCTCCGTATTTAGCTTTTTTTATCGTGTCTCTGTTTATTCTGCTTTTACGTTCTGCGGTTAGTTCCGTTTAGTCGCTGCGTTGGGTGGTGCCTACGTTTTTCGGAGATTTTCATAAGGGGCACTACCTACCGGATCTGCAAGGCGAAGCGGTTTAGTTTAGGGTCCAGGCCTTTTTAAAGGGCTGGCCGCCGGAGGCACTCGAGCGTCAGCGGCCCTTGCTGAACACACACCCGCAGTAATTCTGCCTGTATAAGTTATATGTCTGCGAGAGGACTATCGAGCGCTTATATCCTTCCTTCTTCTTGAAATCGGAGAAGAGGTACGGCACACCGACCCGTGCGGATTCCTCCGCGCCGATCTCGTTGAGCTTTTGCGCGTTTTTCAGCGGGCTTATGGATAGCGTGGTGGTGAAATAGTCAAAGCCCCCGGCTCTTGCGGTATCGGCAGCCTCGGCGAGCCGGAGCCGGTAGCAGCGAAAGCACCGCTCGCCGCCCTCGGGAACATTCTCATATCCCTTCGCTGTCGCGAAGAACTTTTCGGGCTCGTAAACGCCCTCGGAGAAGCTTACGGGATATTTGTGGGGCTGCTCGGAGATAAGGCGTTTCAGCTCGTTCACGCGCTTGTCGTATTCGGCTCTTTCGTCAATATTCGGATTGTAATAATGCGCTGTGATATGGAAATGCGAGGTCAGGTATTCCAGCACATAGCTGCTGCACGGGGCACAGCAGCAGTGGAGCAGCAGGGTAGGGACCCTGCCCTCGTCGGCAAGCTCTTTAAGCTTTGCGTCAAGCTCTTTCTGATAATTGATCATTTGCTCCTGCTCCGCTTTTCCGCTATGATCTCCGACGTTTCCTGCACAGTACCCGAGAGCACGTTGTCCTTCTGCAGGATAATGAGCATATCGCTGTCGGTCTTTAAGAAAAACGCGCGCTTGCCTTCGTAGATGTCGTTTATCTTGTTCCAGTCCGTAACGCTGCGCGGAACGCCGTTCTGCACAATGATTATCTTTTCCGACGACACCGAGCAGACAAGTCCGTCGAACGCCGCGTATGCGGCAAGCATCTTGTTCGAGTATGTGCGTATCGTGAAGAACAGAAGCCCCGCCACAGCCAGATCCATTACCGCCGCGCAGAGCGCCGTAATCAGCATAGCTCCGATCTGCGAGATAAAGTACATTATCAGTGAGGACACCGGTATCGCTATCAGCAGAGCCGCGCATATCATGGGAAGAATTATGCCTCCGGCTCCGCAGGTCATCGAATGTGTGATGTACTCGCTCATGGTCTTTTTGTCATATTTCATCGCGTAGTCCGTCATTATACTACCCTCCCGACTATCTCAAACACGGGACCGTGCTGCCACATGAACGTGGACAGCGCGATCTGTATGCACTCGCCCTGACCTATGGCAAAGTCCGCGGGCTTGCCCTTCGGCAGTCCGTAGTTCGCGCACAGGTTCATTATCACGCCTCCGTGGGTTATCATAGCCGCGCGGGTGACCTGATCGTGCATCATATCCCTGAAAACCTCTTCAAGCCCGTCCAGGCAGCGCAGCGTGAATTCCTCCATCGTCTCGCCCCCGGGAGCGGATTTGTCGAAGCCGCCTTTCAGCCATTCCGCATACTCGGGCAGCTCTTCAAGCTCGGAGGCGGACTTGTTCTCCCATTCGCCGAAGTCGCACTCGGCAATGTTGTCTATCTCCTTGACGTAACGGTCGGGATAGATGATGTCGGCAGTCTCCAGGCAGCGTTTGAGAGGGCTGGAGTAGACCTTCTGCACGTTGGGGTAAAGGTGCTCCTGCGCGAGCCGTGTGATCGCGCAGAAGCCTTCGTCGCACAGCGGCAGGTCAGTGAGCCCAATGTAGCGGCCTTCGAGATTTGCATCGGTGATACCGTGCCGTATCAGATAAAGCGTGTAATTTTTCATTCTGCAGATTTCCTTTATTTCATGGCTTTTTCAGCCGTTTTTTTCGTTTAGTGAAGCATATCTTACGATAATGGTGTATTATATCAAATAAACAAACGCCATAAGTTTTTTTGTCAAAATTGCCAATTTACAAAAAGTAATAAATCATATATAATACTACTTGTATGCACTCTCAAACAGAGGTATAACATTAATATCCGAAAGGTTTGAGTATTTAATGAACAGCGATTTTCCGAGAATATTATCACTGCTCCGAAAAGAAAGACATATAAGCCAGAAGGCCGCCGCCGCCGATCTCGGCGTTGCTCAGGCTCTCCTTTCACATTATGAGAAGGGCAAGCGTGAATGCGGTCTCGATTTCCTTGTAAGAGTCGCGGACTATTACGGCGTGACGACCGATTATCTTCTCGGACGTTCAGCGTCTACGACCGGCAACCTTATCACCGCCAACGATATCCCCGAGGTGTCGGGCGACCGCGAGAGAGCTCAGCCCGGTGCGGATATCACGCTCACTATGTCCCGTAAGCTGCTCGTAAACAGCATAGATATCATTTACAGTCTGCTCGGCAGGATCGGCAACAACCGCTTCAGCCTTAAGATCGTGAATATGCTGAACCTTACGGTGTATAAGGTATTCCGCATCGTGTACCGCTCGAACAGGTCGAATACGCAGAGTATGTTCGAGGTGCCGGACGAGCGCGCGTGCCATTACGCAGACGCCCTCGTACATATCGAGGAGGCGGAGGCCGCGTCGCTGGTAAAGGACGCGTCTCTCGACAATCCCGAGATATCTACTGTTGTGATAGAGACCGATTTCCCGCGGCAGTCGCCCGCTCTGCTGAGTCTCATCAAATCCAGCGAGGCACAGATCAAGAAGCAGGTAGAAAAGTAAGTTTATATGAGGACCGTGATCCTTCCGGAGCACGGTCTTTTATTTTTGCTTTTTGTAGGGCGGAGTCGCCAGAGCAGCCTCATATACGGCTTTCAGGTGGTTTGCGACCTCTGTGATGCTCTTGTCCTCGACCGCGCGGCAGCCCTGTTCGCCGAGAGCGGGGAGCCTGCCGTTCGCGATATCCTCGATCTTCTTCCGGAAGCCGTCGATGTCGTCCGCCATATAGCAGTCAACATCGCGCCTGAGCCAGTCGAAGCACGGTATGTCGCGCACAAGTACATTCGCCCGCGCCGCGAGAGCTTCGAGCAGCACTATGCCCTCGGTCTCCTCGTAGGTGGGGAATATGTACACGTCGCTGCCCACATAGGCTTTTTTCAGATCCGCCGGCTGAACATATCCCGCGAACAGCAGATTCGGGAGCTTCGTCTTTACTGCCTTGCGTATCTTGTGCGGAATGGATATCATCGGTGTCTTGCCGAACCATATGAACTTGTAGTCCGGCATACTGCGCGCGAGCTCCACGAAATCGAGTATGCCCTTGCGCTCGAAGTACAGACCCACGGCTATGACGACCTTGTCGTCCTCTTTGAGCCCGAACTGCCTGCGGAACTCCGCGCGGTCGGTGTCCTTGGGCTTGTAGAAGTCAAGGTCAATGCCGTTCGAGACCGCGTATATCGGGGTCTTTATCCCGTAGCCGGTCAGCAGGCGCTTTGAATACTCCGTCGGCGTGACTATCACGTCTCCCAGCAGATAGCAGGAGACTATCCACTTCTTGAAAAGCTTGGATATCGCGTTTGCGAAGAAGAACGAGTTGCGGAAATCCTCCTCGGTCGAGTGCGCGTGGAAAACCACCTTCTTGCCCTCTTTATGCGCTTTTTTCGCGTAGCGGCGGGATTTCAGACCGTAGTAGTTGATGTGTATGATATCCCAGTCCTTGTCCTTCGGTTCGAGAGTGAAGGGTATGCCGATGCTTGAAAGAGCTCTCTGCTGATGCATCACAGCTCTGCCGAGACCGGATATCTTGAACACTTTTATTCCTTCTGTGTAAAGGCAGACTTTCATAATTTCTCCATATCGCAAATGAGCGCATAGAAAAACTATGCGCTCCGCATTTTTATTTAACCGTTGAAGTCCATACCGAGCCTGAGAGCCTTCATATTGGCTTCGAGCTTATCCGCCTTCTTAGGCGGTATGCACTTTTTCATTGCCTTTTCGATAACGGCTTCGTCCGTGAGACCGATCTCCTTGAGCATCTTTCCGGCGAGTATGATGTTCGCCATGCCTTTCAGACCGTTCTCGTTCGCCATTCCCGTTGCGGGGATGTAGAAGCACTTGATGTCTGTGCGGTCGCTGGTGCCCTCAACGAGCGTGCTGTCGATGAACGCCATGCCTCCCGCCTTTACAGCGCCTATGAACTTGTCGAAGCTCGGCGTGTTCATTACCATGAGCTCGGTGGGGTTGAGGATCAGCGGGGAACCGATAGGAAGATCGGACAGCGTTACCGAGCAGTTGCAGGTACCGCCGCGCATCTCGGGACCGTATGACGGGAGCCACGATACTTCCTTGCCCGCGTAGAGTCCCGCGTAAGCCAAGAGCTTGCCCGCGAACAGTATGCCCTGTCCGCCGAAGCCCGCAAGAAGAAATTCGTTCGTCATTGTGCAGCCGCCTCCTTGTTCCTTACCGCGCCGTCCTTGTAAACGCCGAGCGGATAGTAGGGTATCATATCGTTTTTCAGTCTCTCTATAGCCTGTACCGGAGTAAGACCCCAGTTGGTCGGGCAGGTGGAGAGCACTTCTATGATCGAGAAGCCCTGCTTGTTCTTCTGATACTCAAAGCCCTTGCGGATAGCCGCCTTTGCCTTGCGGATATTGGCGGGGTCGATAACGGTGACTCTCTGCGCGAGAGCAACGCCGTCGAGCTGGGACAGCATCTCGCACATCTTTACCGGGAAGCCCTCGATATCGGTGTTTCTGCCGTAGGGAGTCGTCTGTGTGATCTGACCGGGCAGGGTGGTCGGAGCCATCTGACCGCCTGTCATGCCGTAGGTGGTGTTGTTGATGAATATGACGGTGATGTTCTCGCCGCGTGTTGCAGCGTGAACGGTCTCTGCGGTACCGATAGCGGCAAGGTCGCCGTCGCCCTGATAGGTGAATACGAACTTGTCGGGATTAGCTCTCTTTATACCGGTAGCGACAGCCGGAGCGCGTCCGTGGGAAGCCTCCATCATATCGCAGTTGAAGTAGTCATAAGCCATTACCGAGCAGCCTACGGGGCAAACGCCTATCGTATCGCCCTCGATATCCATTTCGTCGATGACCTCGGCGACAAGGCGGTGAACTATACCGTGTGTGCAGCCGGGGCAGTAATGCAGATACGCGTCTGTGAGCGCGTGAGGTCTCTTAAAATCGGGCATCACTCATTACCTCCCATTTCTTTGATCTTTGCGAGTATCTCCGCGGGCGCGGGGATAACGCCGCCCGTTCTTCCGAAGAACTCAACGGGCTTCGAGCAGTTGATCGCGAGCTTTACGTCGTCTATCATCTGACCCATGGACATCTCCACGGTGAGCAGCTTCTTTGCGCTCTTTACGGCGTCGTTCAGCTCCTTTACCGGGTACGGATACAGGGTAACGGGTCTGAATACGCCCGCCTTGATGCCCTGCTTGCGCGCCTCATCGACAGCGGACTTTGCGAGTCTCGCGGTAGAGCCGTACGCTACGACCACGATATCCGCGTCGTCGCAGTAGTCGGCGACAGCGAGAGTCTCGTTCTCTTCGATCTTCGCATAGCGCTCATAGCGGGCCCTGATCTTCTGCTCAAGCTCGGGAGCCTGGAGATAGAGGGAGTTGATGATATTGTGCTCGCGGCTGTTCTTGTGACCGTTCGCAGCCCACGGCTTGCCGGAAGCGTCGGACATAACGATCTCGGCGTCGTCGAACGCCACGGGCTCCATCATCTGACCGAGCAGACCGTCCGCGAGAACGACTGCGGGCATTCTGTACTTGTCGGCGAGGTCGAAAGCGCGTGTCACGCAGTCAGCCATTTCCTGAACTGTGGAGGGAGCGAGCACGATGATGTGGTAATCGCCGTGACCTACGCCCTTGGTGATCTGATAGTAGTCCGCCTGAGAGGGCTGGATACCGCCGAGGCCGGGGCCTCCGCGCATTACGTCGATAATTACGCAGGGCAGGTCAGCACCCGCGATGTAGGAGATACCCTCGGATTTAAGGGATATTCCGGGCGAGGACGAGGATGTCATGCATCTGATACCCGAGCCTGCACAGCCGTATACCATGTTGATGGCCGCGACCTCGGACTCTGCCTGGAGGAACACGCCTCCGACCTTGGGCATTCTCTTTGAGAGATATGCCGCGATCTCTGTCTGGGGGGTTATGGGGTAACCGAAGAAGCACTTGCAGCCTGCGCGCAGAGCTGCCTCCGCGAGAGCCTCATTGCCCTTCATCAAGCTTTTTTCAGCCATTGTCCTTACCTCCCTTTACCGTGATAGCGCAGTCCGGGCACATCATCGCGCACATCGCGCACGCTATACAGGCGTCGTCGTCGATGCAGTGAGCGGTGTAGTAGCCCTTCTTGTTGAGCTTTTCCTGTTGGATCTCGACTATTTTCTTGGGACAGGCTGTGACGCACAGCCCGCAGCCCTTGCAGCGGTCGAATTCAACTGTCATTTTTGCCATTGACCATACTTCCTTTCTTTTTTATATATTAGCTTTTATTGGAATCTGTAGATTATAGGTTTTCCGTCGGGTCCGAGCAGCGGGGTCAATCCCGCGCCGTATCCCGATTTCCATGTGAGATAAGCGACACCCGTCTCTCTGTCAACAAGTATCATGCAGCTGCCTGTCTCCTTGAAATCGGAGCCTTCTCTATGCACTACCATGAAGCGATTCTCATTTTTAGCCATACTGCTGCCTCCTTTCAGGTTAGATCAGTCCTGCTCCCATGCCGTGCGGACGTACCGCTTTACGGTATAAGGAGCGGGAGCCTCCTCCGGCATCGCGCTCTCTATCGCGCAGGTAGCCGATATCGGCAGCCCTGTGAGCTCCGAGACCTTCTCCGCGAACCCGAAAGAACCGCGGACATCGTCTTCGGTAGTCTGCGCCCCGAGGGTGGAGTTGTTCACTATCCCGGTGCAGAGCACACTTCCGGAGGTCTCGATCTCGCGCATCACCTGCGCGGCTTCCTCCGGCTCCTTGGTCAGGTAGCGGTATTTGTTGATGACATACAGCACGTCCTTGTCGGCGGTGGCGTTAATCAGCGGTGCGAAGCGTCCGAGAGCCTTCGCGCCCTCGTCGTCGCCGCCCACGTCTATGACGATATGGGTGCCGCTTTTCAGCAGGCTTTCGAGGGGGATGTTCAGCGAAGGGATATCGAGGTTCGTATTGGCGTAGACGGGCGCGAAGATATCAATGCCGCGCTTATCGAAAAGCCCCCTGAAATCTGCGGTGCGGAAGTAGGGATTCACGATGTCAAGGTCGATCACCGTGCACTTTTCGCCGCTTTCCGCGATATCGAGAGCGATGTTCACCGATAGGTTGGTCTTTCCCGAGCCGTAATGCCCGGTAACGACCGTGAGCTTCTTATGAGTCATCACATTATCCCGAACATCTGCATTATCGCCATAGTACCCTGACCGTAGCGATAGCCGCCGTTTCTGCCGATATAGTCGGTCAGCGAGGACATGATCACGCCGAAAATGCCGCCGAATACTATCATTGCGATTATTGCGAGACCAATGGAAATAGCCTCAACGATCAGCATAGCCTTGCAGTAGTTCTTCCTGCACTCGGGTCCGTCGCCGAAGCCCCATACGAACAGGAATATAAGGCTTATTATGCCGAAGAAGGTCGTAACTATGATAACGCCGACCCAGGAGCCCAGAGACATCTCCTCCTTCGGCTTAGCAACAGGCTGAGCGTAATTATACTGCGGGGGCGGGGGCACAGGGGCTCCCGGCTGCTGCTGATAGTTCGCCTGTCCGGAAGCGTTTACGTACTGCGGCTGATCGGGAGCTATGTTGCTGACGTTTTCTCCGCATCTTGTGCAGAAGCGCTCGTCGTCCATAAGAAAATTGCCGCACTTTGTGCATCTTTTGGCCATATTTTTCCTTCCTTTCAAGTCTGGTGAAAAAATTCGTACACTATATAATAACACATTTTCCGTAAAAATGCAACACTTTTTTGCGTTTTCTTTGTAAATGAGTGAATTGTTCCGAATTTGAGTTGAAAAAAAGAAAAAAATATGCTATAATAACTTTAGTGTATTCTGCATTCTGCATTTATAAAAGGGGTGTCATAAGATTGAAACTTCTGGTGATAGACGGAAACAGCATAATCAACCGAGCCTTCTACGGCATAAGGCTCCTTTCCAATAAAAAGGGAGTCTATACAAATGCCGTTACAGGCTTTATGAATATCTATCTTAAGCTTATCGAAGCCTATAAGCCCGACGGCGCCGCGGCAGCCTTCGACCTGAAAACGCCCACGTTCCGGCATAAAATGTATGACGGCTACAAGGCGGGCAGACACGCCATGCCGGACGAGCTTGCCGTGCAGCTGCCTTATGTTAAGGAGATACTGCGGGCCCTCGGCGTAAAGGTCGTGGAATGCGAGGGCTACGAGGCGGACGATATCCTCGGTACGCTTTCGCACGAAGTATCGCTTGCGGACGGCACGTGTGTGATAGCCACGGGCGACAGGGACTCGTTCCAGCTCATCGGCGACCGCGTCTCGGTAAATCTCGCTTCAAACAAGGAAGACATTCTGTACGACACGGCGAAGATACTTGAGACATACGGAGTGACGCCTCCCGAAATGATCGAGGTCAAGGCTCTCATGGGCGACAGCAGCGACAATATACCCGGCGTACCGGGAATAGGCGAGAAAACTGCACTCACGCTGATACGGAAATATCATTCCATAAAGAATATCTATGCCGACCTTGACGCGCTCGACATCTCAAAGGGCGTGAAGGAAAAGCTCGCGAAGGGCAGGGAAAGCGCCGAGCTTTCCCGCAGACTGGGCGAGATATGCCTTGAAGCCCCGATAGACAAGGACCTCACGCATTATCTGTTCGGGGAGCGTGACGAAGCGAAGCTGGCTTCCGTGCTTACCGGGCTTGAAATGTTCTCCGTGCTCAAAAAGCTGAAGGTCTCCGCCGAGGCGATAGACGCGGTGTCGGCGGAAGCCGCCGCGCAGGAGGAAAAGCCCGAGGTCCGCGCAGATATCCCGGAGCTCGACTTAAGCGTGCCGGATTATATACTCGACGCTGGCGGCAGGCTGTGGAAGTGCGTGAACGGCGAGGTCTCGGAAGCCGACGTATCGGAGCTGTCCGATAACAGCCCCAAGCGCACATTCGATATAAAGGCGATGCTGACCGCGCTGGGCTGTGAGATCAACGGCGTGGTCTTCGATTCGACGCTTGCCGCTTATCTGCTGGAGCCGGACGCTGCCGATTACTCGCCGGAAAGGCTCTGCGCTGCGTACAAGGTGCCCTTCGGAGAGGGCGGAGCAAAGGCTGTAAGCGGGCTCAACCGCGCATTGAACGCCGAGCTCTGCGCGCAGGGCATGGACAGGCTGCTGCGCGAGATAGAGATACCTCTTGCCGGAGTGCTCGTTTCAATGGAGCGCGAGGGCATAGCGATAGACCGCGAGGCTCTGGTGAGCTTCGGAAAGCGGCTCTCGCAGGAAGCGGAGGAGCTGGAGCAGCAGATTTATGTGTACGCGGGCGAGCAGTTCAACATAGGCTCGCCGAAGCAGCTCGGGAATATCCTTTTCGAGAAGCTGGGGCTCCCTCACGGGAAAAAGACCAAGACGGGCTGGTCGACCAACGCCGAGGTGCTGGAGCAGCTCATCGGCAAGGACCCGATAATCGACCTTATAATGCGCTGGAGAGCCGTGACAAAGCTCGATTCCACCTACGCGAAGGGGCTTCTCGCCGAGATAGCCGACGACGGGCGCATACACACGACCTTCAAGCAGACCGAGACCCGTACAGGGCGCATATCCTCCGCCGAGCCGAATATACAGAATATCCCGGTAAGAACAGAGCTCGGACGTGAGTTCAGGCGCTTTTTCATAGCGAAAAAGGGGTATCTGCTGGTCGACGCGGACTACTCGCAGATCGAGCTTCGCATATTGGCGCATCTTTCCGGCGATCCGAACATGATAAAGGCGTTCCGCGAGGGCGAGGACATACACACGGTCACGGCGTCGCAGGTATTCGATATGCCCGCGGAGTGGGTGACCCCGGAGATGCGCCGCAGCGCGAAGGCTGTAAACTTCGGCATAGTGTACGGCATAGGGGCGTTCTCGCTCTCAAAGGACATCAACGTGTCCGTGCTCCAGGCGGACGCGTATATCAAATCCTACCTTGCGAAGTACCGCGGGGTCGACAATTTCATGAAAAAGACGGTCTCCGACGGCACACGAAACGGCTATGTATCGACGATGTGGGGGCGCAGGCGCTATATCCGCGAGCTGAACGCCTCGAACAAGAACGTTCAGGCGCTCGGGCGGCGAATGGCGATGAATGCGCCGGTGCAGGGAACAGCCGCCGATATCATAAAGCTGGCTATGATAAGGGTACATGAACGGCTGAAAGCTGAGGATCTCGACGCGCGGCTGATATTACAGGTGCACGACGAGCTGATCGCCGAGGCGCGCGAGGACTGCGCGGAGCGTGTCGGGGAGATAATTGCCTCGGAAATGGAGCACGCCGCCGAGCTTTCCGTGCCGCTGACAGTCGAGGCAAAGACGGGCAGGAGCTGGTATGATGCACACTGAGAATGATATAGCGTTCATAGCGTCGCTGGAGTACGAATGTTTCGCGGAGCCGTGGGACGCGCAGACCGTAAGAACGGTAGCCGACGACCCGGACGGGATATGCGTATATATGCAGGGTACGGGATATGCGCTCGGAAAGCTCGCCGCTGACGAGGCGGAGCTGTACCGCATTGCCGTGGTTCCGGGACGGCGCGGACGGGGCTTCGGAGGTCTTATAATTGACCGCTTCATTTCCGAGTGCGCCGGACGGGGGGCTTCACGGGTGTTTCTTGAGGTACGCAGTAAAAATGTTCGCGCAATTTCGCTATATGAACGAAAAAGCTTTATCCGGATAGGGGTTCGTAAGGGCTACTACCCCGATGACGACGCTGTTCTGTACGAATTGGAGATTTAATATTTCTCTAATGCTGTTTAATTTTCTCAATCTTTGTGTAAAACGCAGAAATTTTGCATTTTTGTGGAGATTTTATATGAAAAGTATGGACAAAACCGTTTTTTTATGGTAATATAGCAATGATATGGTACTGCTTATACTGTCCGAAACGGAGGATGTTTATATGAAGGGTTCATTGAGGGCTCTCCTGCAGAGGAATACTTACCTTCTGGGAGGCGTCGGCGCCGTACTTTTCATCATACTGATGATCATAGGCATAACGGGCGGCAATACCGCCGTGCTTATCCTGTCGCTTATAGGCGCGGCATTCAGCGCCGGTTTTTGCTTTTACAGCCTTTCCCGGTATAAGGCGCGGATAATCGAACCCGCCGAAAAGCTTGCGGATTCGGTCTCGGCATATCTCTCCGGAGAGTATGACAAGGCTTCTGTCAGGCTGGACAGCGGCACCGAGCTCGATGAGGCCGCAAAGGCGATAAACGCCGCAGCTTATACCGACGGTATGATAACCGGGATCGTCTATGACATAGCAAGGGGCGACTTCACACGTGATATCTCCGCTCTTCCGGAAAATATCGAGGTGACGAAAGGGCTGAAAAGCCTGTATGTCAATCTGTCCAGGGCATTCAGCGACCTTTCCGGAGGCGCTGAAAAGGTCAATGCCGACGGAGCCCGCGTCTCCCAGGCGTCGATGACCCTCTCGCAGGGCGTTTCGGCACAGGCGAGCACAGTCGAGGAGCTTGCGTCAACGGTGAATGAGATCAGGAACGCGGTAGTCAAGAACGCGGAGAACGCCCGTGCCGCTCACAGGAACGCCGAGGAAGCGAGCGAGGCTGTGAACGAGGGCTCGGAGAGAATGAAGGAGCTGCTTAAAGCAATGGACGACATCAGCAGATCCACAAATGAGATACTTAAGTTCAATAAGGTCATCGAAGATATAGCCTTCCAGACTAATATACTTGCGCTAAACGCTTCCGTTGAGGCGGCGCGCGCGGGCGACGCCGGCAAGGGCTTCGCGGTCGTTGCGAGTGAGGTCAAGAATCTCGCCGTCAAGTCGCAGGAGGCCTCGCACCAGACCAGCACGGTCATCCAGAGCTGCGTCGAGAGCGTGCGCGACGGCGTGGAAAAGACCCGTCAGACAGCCAGCGTATTCACTACGATAGCCGAGAAGTCCGCGATGATAGGCGAGGGACTGAATGTCATCTCCGAGGCGTGCGAGCAGCAGTCCGAGGCTATTACTCAGATCAATATCGGCGTTGAGCAGATAAGCGGCGTTATCCAGAGCACGTCTATGACGGCCGACGAGTGCGCGCAGTCCGCGGCAGAGCTCACCGGAAGATCGGGAGATCTCCGTGAGATAGTCGGCAGATTCAGGTTCGACAGCTCGAACCTTAGCAAGGTCGAGAGTAAGTCCGCAAACGGAACTGCGAGATCGTCCGCAAAGTCGTCTCAGGCTCAGAAGCCCGCGTCTAGACCCGCGGAAAGACCCGCTGCGAAGCCCGCCGAGAAGCCCGCTCAGAGACCCGCTCCGAAGCCCGCCGAAAAGCCTGCTCAGAGACCCGCTGCGAAGCCCGCCGAGAAGCCCGCTCAGAGACCCGCTGCGAAGCCCGTCGAGAAGCCTGCTGCGAGACCGGCTCCGAAGCCCGTCGAGAAGCCTGCTGCGAGACCCGCTCCGAGGCCCGTCGAAAAGCCCGCTCCGAGACCCGCTCCGGCTCCGGCGCCCGTTCAGACGGCTTCCGCTAATGTCATAGCTCCGTCGATCACTCCCGGAGGACGCGGCAGCAGCTACGCGAACGCGGAATTTGTGGATATCCCGGATAACAAGTATTGATACATATAAGGCCGCGGAGCAGCTCTCCGCGGCTTTTGTGTGCGGCGGCGAAGGAATGGGACGTTATGAAACTGAACGAGAGCTTTGAAAAGACGATAACCTCCGAGGACGTTGAGCGCTGGAGATACCCGCGCTTCTTCGGCGAAAATTCGGGAGATACCGCTGTGATAACGGGAACGGACGCTGTTCATATTTCGCGGGTACTGCGAATGAAGAACGGCGACCTTGCGGTTGTGTGCGACGGGGCGGGTACCGACTGCCTGAGCCGGGTGATCTCCGCTGCCGACTCCGCAGTCACGCTTGAGATACTCGACCGCAGGCCGTCCGATGGCGAGCCATCGCTTAAGCTGAGGCTGTTCCAATGCCTGCCGAAAGCCGACAAAATGGACTTCATCGTTCAGAAGGCTGTGGAGCTGGGAGCCGCCGAAATTATCCCGGTGATATCGAAGCGCTGTGTCTCGCGCCCGGACGCGAAGACAGCGGCGAAAAAGTGCGAGCGCTGGCAGCGTATAGCGGAGGAAGCCGCAAAGCAGTGCGGGCGCGGCAGGATACCAGCGGTGGGCGGGCTGATGAGCTTCGGCGAGGCGGTAAAGGCGCACACGGCCGGGGCAGGGCTGTTCTTTTACGAATGCGGAGGCGCGCGCCTGAACGACATCGTGAGCCCGGACTGCGCCGAGGCTGATATCTATATCGGCTCCGAGGGCGGCTTTGAGCCCGCCGAGGCTGAGCTGGCGAGTTCCGCGGGCATAGTCCCCGCTACCCTCGGGACGCGGATACTGCGCTGTGAGACAGCGCCCGTCGCGGTGATAGCTGTCTTGATGAATATAACAAATAATATGTGAATCGTTTGTGCAAAGTGACAAATTTGAAAATTTACTTGAAAAAACACGGAAAATGATATATAATAATTATATAAATTTTTTCTGAAAAGGAAGGATCAGACCATGAACAAAAATGTAATTGCAGTCCTTATCGGTATCATCGCAGTACTGGCGGGCGCTCTTGCGGCGTTCCTCATTATCCGTAAGAAGTTTGCGGACGACGATGACTTTGATGAATTCGAGGACTTTGATATGATCGGCGACGACGAGTTCTTTGATGAGGACGAGTTCTTCTCCGAGGACGACTCCGATTATGAGATAGGCAACGATAATTCCATGCCCTTTGCCGCAGGTGCGGAGGAAAATGCCGCGGCGGAGGACAACGCTCTCTGATTTTGCCGGGAGGAACTATGAAAAAAATAATCCGAAAGGCTTTAAGCTTTCTTATGACCGCCGTGCTGGCTATGTCCGCGGCGGCTGTTCCTGCTTTTGCCGACGATTCCCGACAGAAGCTCCCCGACAATCAGGCAATGAGATTCGTTGACGGAATGGGCGCAGGCTGGAACCTCGGCAACGCTTTCGATGCGATATCCGACAAGACCCCTGCTGACGAGATGACTCTGGAGACCTTCTGGTGCGGAGCAAAGACCACCAGGGAGCTCATAAAGGCCGTGAAAAAGGCGGGATTCGGGACTATACGCATACCCGTGTCATGGCATAACCACGTTGACAAGGATCTCAATATCAGCGACGCGTGGATGTCCCGCGTCAAGGAGGTCGTTGACTGGTGCCTGGAGGAGGGTCTTTACGTTATCATCAATATACATCACGACAACGGAAAAAACGACTACGCGTACTATCAGCCAAGCGCCGAGGAAAAGGACAGATCAGTAAAGTACATAAGCTCGGTCTGGAAGCAGATATCCAAGACCTTCAGAAACTACGGTGAAAAGCTCGTGTTCGAGGGTCTGAACGAGCCGCGCCTTACGGGGACGAACTACGAGTGGTGGTTCGACACGAAAAAAATGAACGATGAGGTAAAGGCAGCTCTCGAAAACATCAATCTGTTCAACCAGACGTTTGTTGACACAGTCCGCGCCTCGGGCGGGAAGAACGCAAACCGCTATCTGCTCATAGTCGGCTACGCGGGCAAGAATGACGAGTGCGGCGTGCTGTCCGATTACTATAAGCTCCCGGATGATACCGTAAAGAACAGGCTTATCGTTGACTGTCACTACTACGGTATCGGAGTCAAGACTTCGCCGAAGGTAATAGACGGCATGTACAACAAGTATACCTCAAAGGGTATACCCGCCATGGTGACGGAGTACGGTCTTAATGAGAACGGCTATAAGTACGTCGATCAGGAGGATACGGCGACCGAGCGCATGGGAGAATTCTTCGCGTACGCGAGGAACCGCGGCGTATCCGTTGTGATCTGGGACAACAATTACGGCAATAAAGGGCAGAAGGGTCACAAGTTCATAGACCGCAAGACCGCTACCGTTATCGTGCCGAAGCTTGTAAAGGCGATCACGAAGAACGGAGCTCCCGCCCTGAGCGGCAGCAAGACCTCGGCGGATACGTCCTCCGCGGGTCCGAAGGTGACGGCAAAGTCCACGGCAGCCGGCAAGGTGACGCTTAGCTGGGACAAGGTCGAGGGCGCGACGAAGTACGCGGTTTACCAGTACGTAGACGGGGCTTATAAGTCTGTAAAATCCAAGGTCACCAAAACCACATATACGATCAAGGGGCTGACCTCGGGCAGCACTTACAGGTTCGCCGTCCGCGCTTATGTGAACGGAAAATGGACAACTCTCACGAGCAAGGACTCTGTGAAGATCAAGGTAAAATAGCATAATATGAACGGACAGGCTGGACTTGTCCGTTCATTTTTTGTGCGTGCAGGAAAATTGCACGAATCCTGCAAAAAATGTTGAGATAGTGGCAAAAAACACTTGACCTCGGAAAGAAAAAATAGTATAATATTAATGTGTGCAGCGGAGACGGCATCTCCGCATAATATAACGGTAAAACTTTTTTTACAATATCTTAAAAGGTAAGGAGAAAACAGCTATGATGACAAACAATCAGAACATCCTCAAGTGGTTTGAGGAAATGAAGGCTCTCTGTAAGCCCGACAAGGTAGTATGGATCGACGGCAGCGATGAGCAGCTCGCCGAGCTCCGTGAGGAGGCTTTCAAAACGGGTGAGATGATAAAGCTCAATCAGGAGAAGCTCCCGGGCTGCATCTATCACAGAACAAAGCCCAACGACGTTGCCCGTGTTGAGGACAGAACATTCATCTGCTCCCGCAGGAAGGAAGACGCGGGTCCGACCAACAACTGGATGGATCCCAAGGAAATGTACGCTATGCTGACCCCCATGTACGACGGCGTTATGAAGGGCAGAACGATGTACGTTATCCCTTATTCCATGGGTCCTATCGGTTCCTACATCGCAAAGACAGGTATCGAGCTCACAGACTCCATTTATGTTGTTCTGAATATGGCTATAATGACAAGAATGGGCAAGAAGGTGCTCGAAGCGTTCCCGGAGAACAGCAATGACTTCGTACGCGGCCTGCACTCGAAGGCAGACGTTGACCCCGAGAAGCGCTACATAGTGCAGTTCCCCGAGGACAACACGATCTGGTCGATAAACTCCGCTTACGGCGGAAACGTTCTGCTCGGCAAGAAGTGCTTCGCTCTGCGTATCGCTTCCTATCAGGGAAAGAACGAGGGCTGGATGGCAGAGCATATGCTTATCCTCGGCGTAAAGAAGCCCGACGGCAAGATCGTATACATCTCCGCCGCGTTCCCGTCAGCCTGCGGCAAGACGAACCTTGCTATGCTTATCCCGCCCGAGGGATATAAGAAGAAGGGCTATCAGGTATTCACGGTCGGCGACGATATCGCCTGGATGAAGCCCGGCAAGGACGGCAGACTCTACGCTATCAACCCCGAGAACGGTTTCTTCGGCGTAGCTCCCGGAACCAACGCGAAGTCCAACTTCAACGCTCTCGAATCCACCAAGAAGAACGCTATCTTCACAAACGTTGCTATCAATAAGGACGATATGACAGTATGGTGGGAGGGTCTTGACAAGAACCCGCCGGAGAACGCTCAGGAATGGACGGGTATCGACTGCAACGGTAAGGAATGGACAGCGACGATCGACGAAAAGACCGGCAAGAAGAAGGTACTTGCTCACCCGAACAGCCGCTTCACGGCTCCCGCGGTGAACTGCCCGTGCCTGTCCTCCGAGTTCAACAATCCTGACGGCGTGCCGATCTCCGCTATGATATTCGGCGGCAGACGCGCTTCCACAACCCCGCTGGTATATCAGTCCTTTGACTGGACTCACGGAACATACGTAGGCTCCGCGGTATCCTCCGAGACAACGGCTGCGGCTACAGGCGCGGTAGGCGTGCTCCGTCACGATCCTATGGCTATGAAGCCCTTCATCGGCTACAATGTAGGCGATTACTGGAATCACTGGCTCGAAATGGGCGAGAAGCTCGGCGACAAGGCTCCGAAGATCTTCAACGTAAACTGGTTCAGACAGGACGAGAACGGCAACTTCATGTGGCCGGGCTTCGGCGATAACATGAGAGTCCTCGACTGGATCATCGACCGCTGCGAGGGAACCGTTGACGCGGTAGAAACTCCTATCGGCTACGTTCCGAAGCCCGAGGATATCAATATCGAGGGTCTTGAGGGCGAGGTATCTCTCGATACCGTAAAGCACCTCGTTGAGGTAGACAAGGATCTCTGGAAGAAGGAGATCAAGGAAATGCGCAGATACTATGACGAGGACATCAAGGCCAAGGGCGGCAATATCCCGCAGGCTCTCTATGATGAGCTCGACAAGATCGAAGCAAGACTTGATAAATAATCTGTTGATAATATGAGGCTGATCTGCCCCTTTTGGTGACAAAAGGGGCAGATTATTTTAATTTTGCTGTTGACAAAACCGAACAATTCTGCTATAATGTAAAAATGAAATTGAAAACCGATTTCAAATTCACCGAAGGGAGAACCGCCGTGGCAACATATAAGACCGCAAGACGTGAAAGCCTGCTTGAATTTCTGAAAAACCATCCCAAAAGCTCGTTTACCGTTAGGGAGATAGTGTCCGAAATGGAGAAGCACCCCGAAACGCAGAATCTGACCTCGGGGAGCACGATATACAGACTGCTCCGTGAGCTGGAGCACGCCGGTACGGTAACGCGGACGATAGACCCCGAGAACAGGGAATACGTATATACGCTTACCCCGGACGGAGAACCCCCGGTAAATATGCGCTGCAAGGTCTGCGGCAAGGTGTACAGCGCCGACAGTGAGACG
This sequence comes from Ruminiclostridium sp., assembly GCA_024682455.1. Classification (GTDB taxonomy): domain Bacteria; phylum Bacillota; class Clostridia; order Oscillospirales; family Ruminococcaceae; genus Ruminiclostridium_E. The sequence goes on from JAIKZF010000044.1 coordinate 54,059, forward strand.
AGCCGCCGGATAAAGGAAGATATCGCGGGCTGCGGAGACGTTGCTCCCGGCGATGAGATAGAGCTTCTTGTGAAGTGCAAGAAATGCAGAAGCTGAATATGATGATGCCGGGTAAAAAGCGTTTTTTATTGAAGATGATCGTGATATGCGTATGCTGCGCGGTGCTGTGCCTCTTTCTGTTCGTTACGGTGTCCGCGGATCACGAATGCACTCACGGCGACGACTGCGGGGTCTGCCGCGTAATAGCCTGCTGCGTCAGGATCATATCGGAGATCTGTACGGCTGTCGTTTATACGGCTGCTGCCGCGGTAACTGTCACGGCGGCGTCTGCTTTTATCACCGGCGCTTTCCGCAAGCGCTGCGCGGTAACGCCTGTAACACTTAGAACGGAGCTTCGTGATTAGCAAGCTTTTTCTTTCACGAAACGAAAAAGCAGTATCTTATCACGGAGGTAATTGATTTATGAACAAAACCAAGCTTATATCGTTTATTGGAGCGCTCGCGCTCATTGTGGCGGGAGTTTCCGCCTGCGGACAGACTGCGGCGGCGGTAAATACCGGTACTACCGACAGGCTGAAAATAGTCTGCACTATATTCCCGGAATATGACTGGGTAAAACAGATAATGGGAGACAGGGCGGCTGACGCTGATATAACCTACCTGCTCGGCAGCGGGACGGATATGCACAATTTTCAGCCCACAGCCGATGACATAATAAAGATATGCGACTGCGACCTGCTCATGTACGTAGGAGGCGAGTCCGACAGCTGGGTGGACGACGCGGTCGGAAACGCGCAGAACGCCGATATGCAGACCCTCAGCCTGCTCAAAGCCGTGGGCGATTCCGCGAAAGCCGAGGAGCTGAAGGAGGGCATGGAGCATGAGGAAGAAGACCATGACCATGAGGACGAAGAAGAGATCGAGTACGATGAACACGTTTGGCTCTCCGTAAGGAACGCGAAGCTGATATGCGGGCAGATCGCCGACAAGCTCTGCGCCCTTGACGCGAAAAACGCCGAGACATACAGAGCGAATCTGGCGGCGTACTCAGCGGAGCTCGACAAGCTCGACAGCGACTTCAAGGCGGTGATATCGGAGGCTCCGGTAAAGACTGTGGTGTTCGGCGACAGATTCCCGTTCCGCTACTTTATCGACGACTACGGGCTCGATTACTACGCGGCGTTCGCAGGCTGCTCGGCAGAGACCGAGGCGAGCTTCGAGACGATAGTGTTCCTCGCGAACAAGGTCGACGAGCTTGGCGTAAAGACGATATACACGATAGAAAACTCCGACGGCTCAATAGCCCGGACAATAATAAACAGCACCAAAAACAAGGATCAGAGCATAGCCGTACTGAACTCGATACAGTCGGTGAAAAGCTCCGATGCCGACGCGGGCGCGACCTATATCTCGCTTATGTGCGGGAACCTTGCGGTGCTCGGTGATACTCTGAAATAAAGGAATGTGACATAAATGGGGAATGTTCTGCATTGTCAGGATATAGTGCTGGGCTGGGAAGGCAGCGCCGTGGTGAGCGGGCTGAACTTCAACATATCCGAGGGCGATTATCTGTGCATACTCGGCGAGAACGGCTCGGGCAAGAGCACGCTGATAAAGGCGCTGCTCGGGCTGAACAAGCCGATGTCGGGAATGATGATAAAGCCCGCCGATATGAAAGCCGGAGACATAGGCTATCTGCCGCAGCAGACTGCGGTGCAGAGAGATTTTCCCGCCTCGGTGCGCGAGATCGTGCTGTCCGGCTGTCTGCCGAAATGCGGTCTGAGGCCGTTTTACAACAAGGCTGAAAAGGAGCTTGCGCGAAGCACCATGGAGCGCCTCGGTATAGCGGAGCTGTCAAAGCGCTGCTACCGTGAGCTCTCCGGCGGTCAGCAGCAGCGCGTGCTCATAGCCAGAGCTCTTTGCGCGGCGCAGAAGGTGCTGCTGCTCGACGAGCCGGTGACAGGTCTCGACCCCAAGGCTCAGCTCGACCTCTATGACCTTATCGCGGAGCTGAACAAGAGCGGCGTGACGATAATAATGGTCTCTCACGATTTCGCGGCGGCGGTGAAGTACGCGTCCCATATCCTGCATATCGGCGCGCGGCATCAGCTTTTCTTCGGCACGACCGCCGACTATTTGTCAAGTGATGTCGGAAAGCTCTTTGAAGAAAAGGCGGTGAGCGAAAATGAGTGATTTCGCGGCAAAGCTGCAGTTATATTTCAGCTATCCCTTCGTATGGTACGCTCTGATAGTCGGACTGCTGATAGCGCTGTGCTCCTCGCTGCTGGGGGTCACGCTGGTGCTTAAGCGCTTCTCCTACATCGGCGACGGGCTTTCCCACGTAGCCTTCGGAGCTATGGCGATAGCGGGCATTCTGGGGCTCACGAACAATATGTACATCGTGCTGCCGATAACGCTGATATCGGCTGTTCTGCTGCTCAGAACGGGGCAGAACTCAAAGATAAACGGCGACGCGGCGATAGCGATGATCTCGGTGGGAGCTCTCGCGGTGGGCTATATGCTGATGAACCTGTTCCCCTCGTCGGCGAACATTTCCGGCGACGTCTGCACGACCCTGTTCGGCTCGACCTCGATACTGACGCTGAAACCCGCGGACGTGATCATCTGCATAATTATGTCGGTCATAGTCATAGCCGTGTTCCTGCTGTTTTATCATAAGATATTCGCAGTCACCTTCGACGAGAACTTCATAAAGGCGGCGGGCGTGAAGGCGGAGGGCTACAATCTGCTGATAGCGATAATAACCGCGCTTATCATCGTGCTTGCGATGAATCTTGTGGGCTCGCTGCTGATATCGGCGCTGATAATATTCCCGGCGCTGTCGGCTATGCGGGTGTTCCGCAGCTTCAAGCGTGTCATCGTCTGTTCGGCTGTCATTTCCGTGTTCTGCGCGGGCACGGGCATATTCACGTCCATAATGGCGGGAACTCCGGTAGGCTCGACTATCGTAGTCACCGATATCGCGGTATTTTTCATATTCTGTATAGCGTCTCTGTTCACAAGGGGGAAGGCAAAATGAAAAGAACATCGGGTTTCGCGGCGCTGCTGATGAGCGCGGCTGTACTGGGCTCCTGCGCGCAGCAGCCGAAGGCTCCGGACAGCCCCGACGCCCTTATAAGCAATATAATGAGCGAGGCTGCCGCGGCGCAGACAACAAAGTCACCGCAGACATCGGAGACTTCGCAGACGACGCAGCCTCCGCAGACCGCAGCTGCTTCGGAGCAAGCCTCCGCAGGAGCCGGCTCGGAGGTCGATCTTGATCTGACGGTAATGAACTCGACGATGATATATTCTATCATTTACGATATCATGGTGAACCCGGACAATTACTACGGCAAGAGCCTCATGGTGGACGGCTATTTCGATACGATGACGGACGACGCGCTGGGTACGCGCTACTTTTTCGTGGTTGTGCCGGACGCGACAGCCTGCTGTGTGCAGGGGCTGGAATTCATACTCCCGGGGAAGGGCACCTATCCCGACGATTACCCCGCAGTACAGGCGGATATACGCGTTCGCGGAGTGCTCGACCGGTATGAGGAACAGGGTCAGTACTATTCCTACATCAAGGCTGATTCCGTTACGACGTTGTGAACGATCATACAAAAAAACCGCTCCCTTGACGAAGGGAGCGGTCAGTCTGTCAAAAAGTGCGGTTTTTGGTTATTTATGTTTCTTTTACTATCAAAAGGAGCACTACCTACCACCGCTGCAAGGCGAAGCGGTTTGTTTTAGGGTCCGGCCCTTTTTTCAAAAGGTGGTCTCCCCGTTAGCGGGGAGGTGGAGTTTTTGGCTTTGCCAAAAACGGCAGAGGGGCTGACCGACAGACGGCCGCCGGAGGCACTCGAGCGTAAGCGGCTTCTTTGACACTCTCACCGCTCCCTTGACGAAGGGAGCGGTTTTTGTTATGCTATAAAACTATACCGCCGGGTCGAACGATCAATCAGGTGACGCGGTCAGTTCCTCGCGCACGACGCCGTTGACATTTATGCGGTATTTGCCGCCGGAAACGGTAATGTCCGAAGTCTCGGGGATAAAGCAGTCCTCGTACTGGGTCGAGAGCTCGGCGGAGAGGTCGATATCGGCGGCTGTCAGGAAGGTGCGTCCGCTCATACCGCCAAAAAGGAGAGCGTTCGCTCCCTCGCATTTGAGCCTTATGGCGGAGCGCTCCAGGCGAATGTCGGAATCATATTCGAGAGCTCCGAAGGTCGTGAGAAACTCGGCGCTCGTGGTAATATTTATGCTGACGCTCTCGGCGTTTATCGCGGCGCTTTTTCCGTCAAGAGTACCGAGCGCGGCGGTATGCAGACTGTGAGATTCGCACTTTATGCTGGAGTAGCGCACATTTATGCTCGCCTCGCCTTCAAGCGAGCCGATGACCGTGCTGCGCGCGCCGGAGGCGAACCCGTCAAAATCGCAGCCTATGATGTCGATATTCGCCGTGCCGCTGAACGCTCCCATGCAGACGTTCATGCTGCCCTCTGCGCGCAGCAGATATCTTCCGCGCGCCACACGTATCGTACCGCCCAGCCCGGAGCCTATGCAGACGCCGTCGTGGCTGTCGGCGGTTATGGAGATCGTGCCGTCCTGCTCGAACAGCAGCTCTCCGTGCGGCGACCTGAGATCGTTGCCTATGCCGAAGTAGCTGGCTCCGCCGAGCGATATGTCAAGGCTCCCCTTGCCGCGCATACATAGCTTTGATGATGCGGGGACCCTTATGCCGCCGTTTTCGAGCTTGTTGCTGCCGCAGAGTATGATAGTGACGGAGCTGTCGGAACCGATATCGATGCACGGTCTGCCGGGAATGTTGGAAAGCACGGCAGAATCGAGACAAATAGTGCCGCGGAAGCTCTCGACGGTCTCGATGTGTATATTGGTCTCAAGATACTGCGAGCCCGTGACCGCGACATTGCCTTCAAGGTAGCCGTTGCCGATGATGATACGGTCATAGCCTTCTCTGTTAAGCTTGTCAAGAGCGACCCTCTCGCCGTCCTGAGCGCTGTATATCTTCATGCGCTTGCCGTCGTCGCGCTCCTGCCTGTGCGAGCGTATCTCCGTGCGCAGATCGTAGGGCAGAGCCTGAATGATCTCGGAGGAGGGTCTCGCGGTATAGAAGCCCTGTATAAGATCCACACCGAGCAGTATCACGGTGCGCAGCTCTTCGGTGCTCTCAACGCCCTCCGCCAGCGCGAGGATATCGTTCTCGTGGCAGAAGTCGATTATCTCGCGGACGAAATGCTTCTTGTTCGGGTTATTTTCAATACCGCTCAGCAGGGTGCGGTCGATCTTCACGTAGTTCGGCTTATAGCGCAGCAGGTTGCTTATATTTGAGTAGCCTGTGCCGTAGTCGTCTATCGCGATACGCACTCCGAGGCGGCTGTACTTCTTCTTTATCTCGTTGAGCTCGTCGTCGTTGAATTCCGAGTTCTCGGTCATCTCCACCACGACCATGTCCGACAGCCGTTCGAGCATACGCTCTATCTCCGCCGAGCTCTCGCTTGCGACGCGAGTGCTTGGCATGCTGTTGATGAATACCGGTCTGTCTTCAAACAGTTCACGGTGCTTGTCGATGAAGCCGAGCACATTCAGGAACGTGTACTGCTCAACCTCGTCGAGTCTGTCCGTGAGCTCGGCGTATTTCAGGATATGGAACGGCGTGATGCCCTGCATATCTCCCGCGCGCATAAGAGCCTCATAGGAGTATATATCGCCCGTGTCCGCGCGCACGATAGGCTGGAAGTGATAGGTGAACAGATTGCAGTCGATAAGCTGCTGGACCTTCAGGATCTCGGCGTGTTCAGTCTCGGTCAGAACGCTTTTGTTGCGCAGATCGGCCTTTTTGAGCTCCTCGCGCAGATAGACCACCTCGGATACTACCGCGTACACGTTCTTCCGCAGGTGCTCGAGCTCCTCGTCGTCCTCCGTTCCCGGAACAAGCAGCCTGAATTTACAGTTCAGTTCCTTAAGAGCCGCGCTGTCGTTTGTTACCTTTGCCCCTTCTATGTACTCATTGAGTATGGCAATTGTGTTGTTTTCGGACAATGTCCGCACCACCCTTCGCTGTCCGATCCTGTTATTCGCTCTTGCAGCCCGCCGAGAAGAACGCGGAAATGCTTTCGAGCACCCGGCTTTCGTCGGTTATGAAGCCGAAGCCTTTGAGTCTGCGCAGCTGTCTCTCGTCGCTGATATCAAATATCGCCCTGTCGATGCCTCTTGCCTCCGCGTACGCGAGAACGGTCCGCACAAGCCCGTCGTAATAAAGCTCGACCTCGCTGTCTAGCGCTGTTATCATAAGATCCCCGTCACCCGTGAGCACGGCTGTTATGCCGCCTACGCGTCTGCCGTCGTCCTTCATTATGTAGACCAGCTTATCGGCGATCTCGGGGTCTCTGAGTATCGTTATCATCTGCGTTTACCTCCCTTCGGGCGTCTCGGGGGCGTAGGACCTCCGACAGCTGTGCGCAGAGCCCTCAGCTCCTGTTCTGTCAGATCAGCGTAGGCTCCGGGCCGCAGCATACCGAGCTTCACGCCGCCGACAGCGGTGCGCCTCAGGCGCTTTACGGTAAGCCCCACGGCTTCGCACATACGGCGTATCTGGCGGTTCTTGCCCTCATAAATCGTGAATTCGAGAACAGTGCGCTCCGGCTCGTCAGCCTTTACCGTGACGACGCAGGGAGCCGTAACAACGCCCTCATCTATCTCAACGCCCGCCATGAGCGTATTTATCATGTCCTCCGAGACCTTCTCCGCCACGGTGACGCGGTAGGTCTTTGCTATATGCCTGCGCGGGTGCATGATGTCGTTTGCGAGCTGACCGTCGTTTGTGAGCAGCAGCAGCCCTTCCGAGTCCTTGTCGAGCCTTCCGACGGGGTAGACCCTCTCCGGGATATCCTTTATCAGCTCGGTCACCGACTTCCTGCCCAGCTCGTCGGACATGGTTGTGACATAGCCCCGTGGCTTATACAGCTTTATGTAGCGCAGAGCCGTGGGTTCCGCGCTTATCTTCTCGCCGCAGACGGTTATCAGGTCGCTGCGGGGGTCTGCCTTGTCTCCGAGGCTCACGGGGTGACCGTTCACCTTTACCTCGCCGTCGGCGATGAGCTGTTCGGCCTTGCGGCGCGAGCAGTACCCGCTGTCGGCTATTATTTTCTGGATCCTTACAAGCTCCATATCTGTCATTCCTTTACGAAAGCGGTCATAAACCCGCCGTTCAGTATATTTTTCAGCCAGTCGAACATACCGCGTGACGGCTCCTCGCGGCTAACGCTCCCGAATGCCGTCAGCGCCACGCGCTCCAGCAGCCGTCCGTCAAGGTACACGTCCGCGCGCCCGAGCCTGTCGCCCTTCGATACCTCGGCGTACACGAAATCGGGTACGGTGTATTTTACGGATATCCGTCTTGCTTCCTCAGCCGTCAGACCGAGAGCAAGCTCCTCCTCCGGCACGATAGAGACCGTTCTTTCCGTGCCTCCCACCACCTCGGCTGAGAAGGAGTTCAGTCTTATGCTGTATCTCCTCATTCCCTCAAAGCAGCTGTCGAGAAGCTTTCTGTGGTCGCTCCAGTCGTCCGGGGCGTTTAAAGTCACCGCTATCAGCGTGCAGCCGTTCCTTTCCGCCGCCGACACAAGGCATCTGCGTGCGTTGTCAGTAAAGCCTGTCTTTACGCCGATGCAGCCCTCGTACATACCCAGCAGCTTGTTGGAGTTGTAGAGCGTGCGCTTAGCGGGGGGATTGCCGAACTCGGTCACAATGGACGCGGAGCCGCAAATCCTGCGGAATTCCTCGTTTTTCAGCGCCTCGCGCGTAAGAACAGCCATATCGTAGGCTGTGGAGTAATGTCCTTCGGCGTCCAGTCCCGAGGGCGTCACAAAGTGCGTATCCTTCATTCCGAGCTGTGCGGCGCGCCTGTTCATCAGCTCCGCGAAGCCGCTGAGGCTCCCGGCTATGCTGACTGCGGCGGCGTTCGCGGCATCGTTGCCCGAGGGCAGCAGCATACCGCAGCACAAAGCCCTGCGGGTGACAATGTCGCCCTCTTTGAGCCCCATTGACGTGCCCTCGACCTTGATCGCGGTGCTGTCCGCGACGAAGAGCCTGTTCGGATCTCCCGCCTCCAGGGTCAGCAGAGCGGTCATTATTTTCGTCGTGCTCGCCATGGCGTGCTGCTTGTGGTCGTTCTTCTCATAGAGCACCGTACCCGTGTCGGCGTTGATGACTACCGCGCACTCGGCGGAGATACCGGGAGAGTCGGGCAGAGCCGATACCGGCGTGTTCAGCATCACGAGCGCGGCTGCGAGAGCGGCTGTAACGGAAATTATCTTCATATATGTTCACCTCGCAGGTATTCTGTACCGCAGGGGCGGCACTTATACGGTGAACATTGACGGAAAATTATTCCTCGGCGTTCTCGGTCACGTCCGCAAGCTCCTCGGGAGCTTCCTCGCCGTCGCCCTTCTTGCCGAACATATTCTTCAGCTTGCCGATGAGCTCGGGAGCGCTTTCGATGATACCCTCGATCGGGCTGGACTTGCCGCCGAGCTCAAGGATCTTCGAGTCGCCCTCCTTATTGATGACGATGAAAGCCTGGGGCTTGATAGAGATACCCGCGCCGGCTCCTCCGGCGAATACCTCCTTCGGGCTTGTCGAGGGGATATCCGAGCCTCCGGATACGAAGCCGAACGATACCTTTGAGATCGGTATTATAGTCGTGCCGTCCGGTGTGGAGATAGGCTTGCCGATGATAGTATCCACATCGACGAGCTCGCGTATCTTCTCCATTGAGGTGCTCATAAGTCCTTCAAGATGCTGTGCCATAGTTTTCCTCCTGAATATTTGTCATTACCTGCTTGCGGCAGGTCTTGCCTTTACGTTGTTTTTCCTCTTCTTTGCGGGTTTTGGCTTGCTGTTGTATTTCAGGTACGTTTTCAGTACCCTGACTCCCAGCCAGAGCGCCACTCCCAGCAGAGTAGATATCCGCAGCTTCATCGTGAGGTAGACGAAGATATCGTCCTTCTCCGCGCCGAAGTCCGCCTCTATATTTATCTCGCCAATTCTGGTATCGAGATATGTGGTCAGAAATTCCTGCGCCGAATATATCGCGGAGCACAGACCTCCGTATTTGAGAGCGGTCTTTGCCGCGTCGTCGGAGCCCACTAACCAGTCGATATACACGTCCCTTATCCTGATCTTTTTGAAAAGCCGCTTTATCGGCGGTGAAGCGCTTCTGACATAATCCATTATCATATCAGCGGAGAGCTTCATCTTCGGCTTTTTTGACTGCTTTCCGACCTTGTGTCCGGACTTTTTATCAGCCTTGCCGCTGTCCGCAGTCTCCGGAGCGCTGTCGGGAGCCTCGTCGGCTTTTTCGGAGCCGCTTTTGTCCGTTATCTCCGCTTTTTGGCGCTGCTTTTCGTCTTTTTTGCGCTGCTTTTCATCTTTTTTGCGCTGCTGTTCAGCCTTTTTCGCTTTTTTGCGCTTTCGCTTTTCGGCGGTCTTAGGGTCGAGCGGAGTTCTGTACAGCGTGAAGCACAGTATCTTCACAGTGACCTCGGCGCCCTTCTCGTAAATTAGCTTCACCCGTATCGATTGCGCGAAAAGAATTATCAGGATAAGCAGGATAGAACCGAATATGATCCAGCCTGTCATTATGCCTTACCTTTCCGGTATATTATTCTTCATCGTCGTTGTTTGTCTCTTCATCGGATATCCCGCTGCCGTCATAGCCAGCGTCCCCGGTATCGGAGCTGTCGGGATAGCCCAGCTCACGCTCCTTTTCGAGCTCGGCAAGCTCGTCGAAATCGAGCTGACCGTCCTGGTCGGGCAGGGGAGGGAGCTCGGCGATCCTGCTGAGCCCGAAGCACCGCAGGAATGTGTCCGTGGTGCGGTAGGAGATAGGTCTTCCGGGCAGATCGAGCCGTCCCGCCTCTTCAAGCAGCCCTCGCTCACATAAGCTGTTTACCACGCTGCTGCTGTCTATGCCGCGCACCTGCTCCACGAAGGACTTGGTGACCGGCTGGTTGTATGCTACTATCGCGAGCACCTCCATAGCCGCCTGAGAGAGCGGCTGCTGACGCTTGGTCTCGAGAGCCTTCTTGATGTTGTCGGAGAACTCCCTGCGCGCGGCTATCTGGAAGCCGTTGTTTATCCGCAGTATCGTGAGCCCGCTCTCGCGGACGTTGTACTGTCTTTCGAGATGATCGACGAGCTTCACGGCGGTCTCCTCGTCCAGACCCGTAGCCTCTGCGAGCTTTTCCGGGCTTATCGGGTCGCCGTATGCGAACATCACAGCCTCGACCGCCGCGATGCCTTCCGCGTAATTCATTCCTCCGTCACCCCGCCTTCCGTTGTGCTTTCGTCATAGTTTTCTTCACGGTTTTCCGTTCCGTCGGACATTATTATCGTCTCGCCGTCCTCGGAGAACCTGACTCTGCCGCGCTTTGAGAGCTCCAGCAGCGCAAGGAACACCGCCACCTGCGCCGACCGGCTCTGACCCTTGTACAGCGAGCGCACTTCGATCTCCTCGCCTGTGCGCAGCCGCCTCAGCACGAATATCAGCTTCGCGAACACGCTGACGTAGGATTGGGCGACTATCGGCTGAAGAACGAGCTTAGCGTCCTGCTTAAGCCGTCTGCTCTTTGTGCTTACCGCCGTATAGTTTTCCAGCAGCTCATAGCGGTCATGCCGTCCGCGGTAGATCTTGTCCACCGGTATGTCGAGCGGCTCGCGCACGAACACCGAATCGCCGACATAGTGCCTTTTCAGGCGCTCGGCGGCGCGCTTGCACATCGCGTACTCGATGAGCCGTCCGGAGAGCTCCTTCTTTAGCTCCTCGACCTCCTGCTTCGGCAGGAGCTCCGCGGTCTTGATGTATATGAGATGAGCCGCCATTTCGACGAACTCTCCCGCAACGTCGATATCCGCCTGCTGCATCCTGTCCAGATAATCGAGGAACTGGTCGAGCAGTATGGATATCTCGATATCCCGGATATTGAGCTTATGCTTGCTTATCAGGTTCAGCATAAGGTCGAGCGGACCCTCGAAAATCTCCAGCTTGAAGCTTAATTCTTCCATATCAGCAGATGAACTTCGTGATCAGGTCAAGCAGGGAGTATATCGCGTCAGTTATGAACTGGAATGGTATCGACAGGATACCTGTGTACATCAGCACCAGCAGGCCTATCATGATATACTGCTCATAACGCATTATCGAGAAGTAGTATTTCTGCGGCAGGAAAGCGAAGAATACTCTCGAACCGTCGAACGGCGGTATAGGCAGCAGGTTGAATACGCCGTTGTACAGGTCGATCTGTATTATCAGCCCCAGCGCCAGTATGAGGTAGTAGAGTATCTCGGGTCCTCCGGCGTTGTACGATACGAGCAGAATTTTCTGTATTATCAGGAATACCAGCGACGAGAGCACGTTCGCCATGGGCCCCGCCGCGGCTGTCAGAGCCATGGCTGCCTTCTCGCTCTTTATCTTTGTGCACCTTCTAGTGTTGACAGGAACAGGCTTTGCCCAGCCCACACGGAATATTACGATGCCTATGGTACCGATCAGGTCGAGGTGCGCGAACGGATTCAGCGTGATGCGTCCCTGTCTTTCGGCGGTATCGTCGCCCAGCAGCTTCGCCGTGAGGGCGTGAGCGCTTTCGTGGAGCGGGAAGACGACGAACAGCATAACGAGTATGGAGAACGCGGTAAGTATAATTGTGAGCATATTGCCCGACATCAAAGCACTTAACATATATGACCCCTATTCTTCAGCAAACAATATCTTTCTATATTATACTATATTCTATATTATTTTGCAAGTGTTTTTTTGATTTATACAAAAAACAGCCCCTTTTCCGGTATCAGACCGAAAAAGGGGATGTATATGTTCGCATCAGAAGCTGCAATGAACAACAGTGCGCAGAACCGCATATCTCCGTTATTTCAGCTCCGTGAGCCAGCAGGTGAGGGAAACGGACTTATTATCCCACTTTGCCGTATACGAGAAATCGTTCCTGCCGTTTCTGCCTACCCTGAGCGTGCGGTTCATAACGACAGTAGACGACGATTCGGAGTTCACGTCGTAGATCTTCATCCTGAACACGTTGGGGTCGTCGAGGTCACGGCGCAGAGCCGTGAGCAGTACATATCTGCTGTAGCATTTGCCGTCGCTGTCCGACCAGAGCATCTTTGTGACTACCGGTGTACCCGCGGCGAGTATCTTCTCGGCTTTGCTGAGGTCGTTCTCGTTGTTGACCGCGAAGCTTGTGCCGGTATCGCGCAGAGCGTTGTAGCAATGTATCGCGCGTATCATCGCGTAGTCGTTCTCGCTGTACGCGGTGCGGAGCGTATTGGAGTTATAGTTCGGTACGAGTATCTCCGCCTGCTCCCAGCCCGCACCGGGCTCGCTGTACGGAATGGTAATCTTCTGCCAGCCCTTGTTCTGAGCCTCGCTCGCGTCCTCGCCCTTTACGTGAAGTATCTTGCCTGTGCTTGCGAAATTGAGGTAGTTCTGCGGATTGAGCCACTGGGTCTGCATGGTCTGGAGAATTACCTTTCGCAGGGGCTCAGAGGTCATGATAGTGGTGCCCTCAAAGGTGTATGAGAGCTCCTTGCCGCTCTCATACTGTCCGGGCACGCGTCCGCGGAACCAGTCGCGGGCGAGCATTACCATACCGAAATCGAGGGTGGGGCAGTCCTTGGATTTGAAGTTGTAGAAGCTGAACCCGTTCACGTCGGGATCGAAGCCCGTATCGTAGAGGGTATAGCTGTCGGGTTTGCCGTCGAAGTCGTCGTCTACGATATCGTCGTCCATGGACGCGATCATCGTGGAGTACAGACCCTCAAGCACCTCGGCCTGTTCAAGCGGGTAATACTGACCGCCGGTGCTTGAGGCTATCCTCTGGAGCAGGTCGCGGTCTATCTCGTTTCCGAGGCTTATCGTGTTGATAGTGACGTTCTTCGCCTTTGCGAGAGACACGATATCGGACAGCGTGTAGCCCGCCGTGTCGGTGGAGATGCCGTCTGTCAGCAGGACAATGACGTTTCGTTCGCTGAGCGTGGACTCGTCGAATTCCGCGAGCCCGAGCATAAGAGCTCTTTCTACGCTTGTGCCGTCGAAGCCGGGTCCGAGGGTGCGTATCGACTGTATCGCATTGACTACGGTAGATCTGTCGGACTCAAAGCCGCACAGCTTCTTGAATTCGTACGTGAACGAGGATATCGAGAACTTCACCTGACCGCTGAGCGCTGTGACAAAATTCTGCGAAAAGGAGAGTCTCTTGAAGTTTACGTCGTTCTCCTTTGAGGTGGACTGTATCGCCTTTGAGTACATGGAGCCGGAGTTGTCTATCAGCAGGCTCACGTTCATCTGACCGCTCTTGTACGCCTCCGCCGAGGAGTAAATGGTCTTTTCCGAGCCCAGCAGGTATACGCCGTTCTCGGTGAAATTGCAGTATACCGTGTCGTTGTCGGTGAACAGGGCTCCTTCGATCTTGGAGTAATTCTTTGAGTAGGGGTCAAATTTGAAGACGCAGAGGTCAGCCGGTGTTATGCCGGCGAGCTCGGCTGCCTTGGTATCGAAGTTGAAGCTCAGCTTGCCTGCTTCAAAGTCTCCGCTGCAATGTATCTCGTACGGTGCGGAGATAACGCCGGCGTTGGCTGCTATGGAGCTCAGGGAGAGCTTGTCGACCGTGGCGTCGTAGATATTGCCGTGACCGGTAAGGGTGACCTTTCCGTCCGGGAACTCGATCTCCCTCACGAACGTTCTGTCGGAGTCCTTGGTTTTGCCGTCGCTGATGAGCGAGAGCGGGTCAAGCGCGGCGAGCACCTCGGTGCCGTCCTTAAGACCGTCGCCGTCGGAATCGGGATTGGTGGGATCCGTGCCGTATTCCTTTTCCTTGCTGTCGATGAGACCGTCGCCGTCGGAATCGGCGGCAATGAGGCTTGTTTTTGCGTAAGCCTCCTCCGAGTTCTTCACGCAGTCACCGTCCTGGTCGGCGTCTCCGTTAAGTTCCTCCGCGGAGTTGTATGTGGAAGGGTAGAATTTGTTGAAGTTGTAGCGCAGGGCGGCTGCACGGTTATCCTCGTTCGCCTTTACCGCAAGGTATACGAGTATCCCGATAGCGATGACAGCTGCCGCCGCTATGCCGATTATAACGGGTTTTGCCTTTGAGCCGTCCGTGGCTCGTGCCGAATATTTTCTGTTTGCCATTCGGTGGTTTCTTCCTTTCGAGGGTATAATAAATTTATTATATCATATTCGCGGTCAACCGTCAATAAGCGGAAAGTAAATTAGTTTTTTTCGGCATTTCGTATAACGATGTTTGTAGGATTTACTGAAAACCGCACAGAAGACCGTTCGGGACTTCTGTGCGGCGGAATATCAGTTTTGGGCTTTCTTCCGTTTTTTCCGTTTTGACAGCGCGGAAATACCGAGATAGAGCAGTATCAGGCACCATACGGATATCAGCGTGACTATCAGAGCCACGGCCTCGGCGGGAAGCTCACCGAGCTCCGCCTTGCCCTCGACGGAAATGCTGTCCAGCCTGTATAGTGAGGACGTATCCGCGTACAGCTTCTCGAAGTACGCCTCATCTATCGTCTCCTTGCGGCGCGTCGATTTCGCGGTGCTCTCGACGAGCTGCGACGCGGCGTCCCGCAGAGAAGCCGACCCGTTGAACACGGGGGTGGTGAAGGTATTGTCGATGTTATTCAGCACCATTTTTGTAGCGTCGATCTTGACGGAGTAGTGCACATCGTCGTCCGTGCCGCCGAGCGAGAGATACTCGGTATATTCCGGCGAAGTCTGAGCCTTGCTCGTCACGGGAACGTAGCCCTCGGTCTCTGCGTAGGCGGTCTGCACATCATTCGTCAGCAGGAACTGCATGAACAGCCACGAAGCGAGGACCTCCTGCGGGTCGTCCTTATTGAACAGACACATAGACGGTCCCTGGGATATCATCTGCGGGTGAGCCGGGTCGTACTGCGGAATGGTCATTACGACGGTCTCAAAGTCCACTATCGTGTCCTTGCTGATGTCGTGGTGAGTAGCCTTCGTTCCCATCCATGTAGCGCCTGCGGTGGAGTCTACGGCGAAAATGCATTGTCCGGCGTTCAGAAAGTTGCCGGGGTAGCTGGATATCTTGAAGGTGGAGAAGGCTCCGCTCTTCACGTGTTCCGAGACCTGATACAGTATGTTCTTCGTCTCCTCGCTGAACAGCCCGATATTGCCGCTGCTGTCGGAGTAGCCGGCTCCGAGCTGTTTCAGCATGGTTATCATCATATTGTCCGTGGACTTGTAGATGAACGGTATCATCACCTTTTGACCGTTGACCTTGTAGGTGCCGTCGGAGTTCTTCTCCGTCGCGGCCTCGGACACCTCCCAGACAAAGTCCCACGTAAGCGTGTCCGGCAGGGTATAGCCCAGCTTCTCCACGAAGTCCTTATTGATGTAGCACGCCTCCGAGGAGCGCATATAAGGAACGGCGTAATAGTGACCCGCAAGCCTGCACTCGTTCAAGAACTTCGGTATCATCTCGCCGTACGAGGGCGAGCCGAACCTTACCATGCTGCCTCCGAGCCCGTATTTCGGGTCGTTCATCAGTCCGTCCAGCTCTACCACCGTATTCTCGCCGGTCATGTAGGTCGCGATGTGGTCGGGGTAGGTGATGCAGACATTCGGCGTTGTGCGCGTGGGAATGTTGGTGATGACGTCGTTGTATATCTTGCCGTAGTCGGTGTACAGGCGCATATTCACCGTTATGCTCGGGTACAGAGCCTCGAAGTCGGCTATCGCTTTTTCGTAGATGTTAGTCTGCGCCTTGTTGGTATCGTTCTTCGCCCAGAAGGTTATCTCGTGCTTCACGCTCTCGTCGAAGCTCCCCGGCATGACGAACGAGTCGGTTTCCCGCGAGCCGTGACACCCCGCGAGCGCTGCGAGAGCCGTTATTCCCGCCGTGAGCGCAGCTGCGGTCTTTATGATCTTTCTCATCCCTTTGTTCCTCCGCTCGATACTCCCTCCATGATCTTCTTGCGGAATATCACGAATATGACGATAAGCGGCAGGGAAATGACCACCACAGCCGCCATCATAGCGGGGATATTCTCGCGGCCGAAGCCGTTCTCGCGTATCTCTTCTATGCCGTTGGATACGAGGTAGTAAGCCTTGTCGTCGGTGATGAGGCGCGGCCAGACGTAGGAGTTCCAGCACTCGATGACTTTCAGTATCATTATCGTGATGACCGTGGGCTTGCATATCGGTATCATAACCTTTATCAGATATTTGAAGTCCGAAGTGCCGTCCACCTTTGCGGCCTTGTAGAGGTCGTCGGGTATCTGCTCGAAGTTCTCTTTCAGCAGGTAGATGTAGAACACCGACGTCACCGACGGCAGTATGAGACCCGTGAACGTGTTTCGCAGTCCCATGTCGGTTATTGTCTGGAAGTTCGTGATTATGACGAGCTCGTTCGGTATCATCATAAGCGACAGGAACAGCGTGAATACCAGATTCCTTCCCCTGAACTGCAGACGCGAGAACGCGAACGCGGCGGGTATTATCACGATCATCATTATCCCCGTTGTCAGCACCGTGAACAGCAGGGTATTGAAGAAGTATTTAGCCAGAGGCACCGCCGTGAACGCCTCGGCGTAGTTCTCCAGGGTAGGCTCCGCGGTGAAGAAGCGCGGAACGTATTCCGTGCTGTAAGCGCCGTAGTCCTTCACCGATGTCAGCAGCATCCAGTAGAACGGGAACAGCACTACCAACGCCCATATTGACAGCAGTACGTAGATAATGACAGCC
>JAIKZF010000001.1 GCA_024682455.1 Ruminiclostridium sp.
AATGCCGGTGTTGATGTGAAAACTGTTCAGACTTGTTTAGGGCATTCCAGTCCGACAACCACGATGAAGGTATATTTGCATACCTTTCAGTCTGCTCAGGCGGCAGCTTCCGAAGCAGTCGCCAACGCACTGTCGTTCAGCCCGAAGTCAGATGCCGGCAAAAACAGGCCGTTAATGGTGTCGTAATTCACAATAACGTCCAAATAACGACCAAAGCCTTGACCCAAGAAATGCAAAAGCCCCGAAAGTGCCTGTTTCAGGCGCTTCCGGGGACAAGGAAATGGTGCCGCTGACCGGGGTCGAACCGGTACGGATTTTACTCCGAGGGATTTTAAGTCCCTTGTGTCTGCCTATTCCACCACAGCGGCATATTTAAAACGTTATTATTATACCACGAAAACAGCAAATTGTCAACATCTGAGACAAAATTTAAAGGAAACGGCGAAAAACCGTTTCCTTTGATTTTGCTTTGTGCTCCCATGCCCGGGCAGGACTGCCGGAGCGGTCAGTTCCTGATGATCTCGCGCCAGTCAAGGTCGCCGCGCTCAAGAGCGTGGATAAGAGCCTCACCGGTCGCGATATTGGTAGCTACCGGGATATTGTGGACATCACTCAGCCTTAACAGGTTCATCTCGTTGGGCTCATGAGCCTTAGCATTCAGCGGGTCGCGGAAGAAGAAGAGAATGTCTATCTCATTGCAGGAGATACGCGCGCCGATCTGCTGATCGCCGCCCTGTGAACCGCTGAGATAGCGCTGGATATTGAGTCCTGTTGCTTCGGCTACAAGCTTTCCGGTCGTTCCTGTCGCACAGAGATTATGTCTGCTCAGAACGCCGCAGTAAGCAATGCAGAACTGCACCATCAGTTCTTTTTTCGAGTCATGTGCTATAAGTGCAATATTCAATTTGGACACCGCCTTTTCTTTTTGGTCTGTCCGTCAAAGCGATCAATCGATATTGATCGAAAGCGGAACTCTCTCGCCGAGTATTCTTCTTGAGATCGCGTCGTAAGCCTTGAAGCCCGCGCTTCCCTTCGGCAGCGGAGTGCCCTTCGAGCCGCATACTCTTATCTCGCTGTCCTCGGGAACAACGCCGATGAGCGGGATACCTACGGTATCCATAACCTCATCGAGGTCATACAGTATCTCCTCATCCTTGAACTTCACGGGCACCTTGTTGATAACGAGTCTCTGGTTAACGCAGTTCTTCACATAGAGGAAGTCCGAAAGCATCTGACCGTCTCTTACGCAGACGGTATCGGGGGTCGTAACCATGATGATAAGGTCGGCTGCCTTGATAACGCTGAATACGGAGCTTCCAATACCCGCTGTATCCATGATGATGTAATCGAAATGCTCTCTCAGCTGCTCGCAGACGCCGATGACCTTTTCGGGATTGATCTCGATGAACGGGTTCTTTGTCGCGCAGACGAGGGAGAGGTTCTCGCTTCTGTCGACCCTGGTAGCAGCGTTGAGGATATCGATCTTTCCTTCGAGATATTCACCCATATCATGCTTAACGCTGCCGTTGATACCGAGAATGATATCCTGACATCTTAGACCGAAATCAAGCTCAACGATAAGTGTCTTTTTACCTTGATAAGCAAGGCAGGAAGCTATATTGGCAGAGGTAGTGGATTTTCCGGTGCCGCCCTTGCCGGCGGTCACGGCAATAATTTGTGACATAAAAACGCCCTCCATGATGTACGTAATTTGAACTGATAACATGATACGCATACTCACTCATATTAACATAGTCATATTGTATCATATTTTTGAGGATTTTTAAAGACCTTTTTTCAATTTATTTTCAATTTCGTGAAAATTGCAATGAAAAAAGGTCTATATTTTGTGCATATTGTATAATTTCAGGGGCTCATCTGCGTTTCCACGGCGTCAGGACAATGCCGTTCTCGTCTATATCGGGCTGATAATCGTGATAGATGTAGCAGTCGATGATATTGCGCACCATATACCGCGAGTATTCGCCGTTCTCAAGGACGACGCCGAAGGCTATCTGCGGATCCTCGGCGGGATAATAGCCCATGACCGTGGAATTATAGGTCCCGTCCGCGCCTGCCTCGGGGGTACCGGTCTTTATCGCGACTCCGTAAGGAAGCCCCTCGAAGTTCCAGAGCGCCGAGCTCGTCGGCCAGTTAACGAGGGTCGAGACCGCGATCATACCCTGACGGACTATCGAGAACGCGTCATTCTTGTCCTCTATGACCTCCGCGACACTGGGCTCGGTCTTGTAAAGCATCTCGTTCATATCGTAGTCCCACACGGAATCGACCACATAGGGCTTATACCGGACTCCGTCGTTGGCAAGCGTAAGAGCCTGCACCGCAAGATGAAGCGGGGTTATCATGGTATCGAGCTGACCTATCGCCGCCTGGAGCGTGTTTCCGTCGTCCCACTTTTCGCCGTGCAGCTTCTCGTACAGCTCCGGAGACGACATCTGTCCGGAATATCCGCCTATCTCCAGCCCCAGCGACGTGCCGTACCCGAAGCGCGCCGCGAACGAGGAAAGCTCCTCGATACCGAGCCTTCTGCCGAGATCGTAGAAGAAGATGTTGCACGACCATTTCAGGCAGTTAACGACATTGTAGCCATAGTGGTAGCCGGTGCATTTCGGCTGATAATCGGCGTAGAACGTGTATTTTCCCGTGCAGATGCCGCGGGTGTTGATATCGATCAGCCCGTTTATCAGACCGTCCGCCGCGGTTATGGTCTTGAACGCCGAGCCGGGACGGTAAAGCCCGTAGGTGCAGCGGTTGAGCATGGGGCTGCCCGGAAGAGCGATGACCGAGGCGTAATCCTCGACGGACTGCTTCAGGTCGTAGGTCGGATATGTCGCCATGCCCAGCACGGCTCCCGTTTTCGCGTTCAGCACCACGACCGCTCCCGCGTCGCAGTCATTTCCCCTGTCCGCAGTATTCCTGAGCCAGTTTATATGATTCGCGAGTATCTCCTGTAGCACAAGCTGCTCCTTGGAGTTTATGGTCAGCTTCACGCTGTTGCCGGCGATGACCTCCTTTGTGACCGTGTCGGATACGGCGACTCCCTTTGAATCGCGGATTATCGTCCGCTCGCCGTTCGTGCCGCGCAGAACGCTCTCCATAGCGTCCTCGACGCCGTACTTGCCTATTATGTCGTTATAGCTGTAACCGTCGGGCTTGAGCGAGGCGTATTCCTCCGCGGAAATGGCTCCCACCGAGCCGAGAACGTGCGGAGCCGCTCCGGTGACTATATAATCCCTCGCGCTTTCCTCCGCTGCGTCGATACCCGGGAGCTTTATGCTTAGCTCCTTGAGCTTTATGACAGTACCCACGGAAACATCGTCCGCCAGCGTGAAGCGGTTGTCATAGGAAAAGTCCCGCTTCTCCATTTCATATCTTACGCCGCCGATGAGCCTTACCTGCTCGGGCGTGAATTTTTCGGTATCTATCCTGTACTTCTTCGCCAGCGCCGATATGCAGTTATCCACGGTCGCGGCGGGATTGACGATTATGAAGGCTTTGAAGGCGCGCAGCTTATCGGCGTTGTCCTCGGTGAACTCGAAGGGCTCGGTATAGCTTATCGGAACGGTATCGTTCCACTTTTCCCCGCAGTCGCGCAGCACATTCACGGCTCCCAGCAGAACGTCGTTCTGCGTGGACGCCGGCAGGAATGCCTTCTGAACGATTATCCTGTATACCGCCCTGTTTCCGGTCATAAGGAGCCCCTCGCTGTCGAATATCTGCCCGCGCGTAGCTATCATCTCCTGCACGGCAGTATAGCTCTTCTCGGTCTGCGCCAGATACTCCTCGCCCTCGACTATCTGCATGCTTATGAGCCTCACGATACACAGAAAGAGGAACACGAATATGAGTATTATGAGAGTTATTCTTCGTATCAGAACTGAAATACCGTTCAAGCCTTATCCTCCTGCTCATCGGTCTGTTTGTCCGCGTCATAGTACACGATATCTATATCCGTTCCTGCCAGTCTTCGCTCGACCGAGGACACCAGCAGATATACGAACGGCGACGCCACGGCGGTAGCAGCCGCGGTAGGTATCACAGAAGCCGTAAGTATCACGTCTCCGCGCGGGATATTCCATATCAGGACATTGAACAGGTAGTCCATTGAGAACTCCAGCAGTATCGCGGCAGCCGTTATTATCAGAAAGTTAACGATGTTTACGCGGATAAGATTGCGCACAAGCAGCGCGGCTCCGACGCATACCGTCATCAGCCACACAGCGCTGAACCCGAACACATACCCGCAGGCTATATCTATCATATAACCGCAGAGCAGCGCGAAAAGACACGCCGAAAGCTCGTCCCTGTACATCGCCGCGGCTGTCGCCAGCGGTATGATGAGCACGGGCTGCCAGGCGCCGAAGATGCCCGCTCTCATTATAACGTAGAAGAACAGCATAAGCGCTATATAGATCAGATGTCCCGCGAGCCGCTTGCGGCGTTCGCCGCGCGAAAGCTCGTCACGATTCCTCATATTGTATTTCATATCATTGTTCCTGTCCGTCAAATCCGGTGACAACAAACACGCTCGTTATCCTGAACATATCCTGCGCAGGCGAGATCACCGCGTGCTTTGTAAGTCCGTTCTTATCGTCGAAAACGCTCTCCACCCGCCCGAGCATTATATTCCCCGGAAATACCGAGCTGCCCGAGGTCAGCACCGTTTCGCCCGCCTTAAGCTCGCCGCCCTTCGACACATAGCTGATAAGGCAGTAGCCCGCGGCGGCGTACTCGGCATCGTTCTCGGTCACGCCCACAGACTTGCTTTCGACGGTTATCACTCCCACATTGACGTCCGGCGAGAGTATGGTCTTTACCACCGAATAATGCTCGGATATCTCGCCTATGATCCCGACCAGCCCCACAGACGTGAATACCGGGTCGTAGAGCTCTATCCCGTCGGCGCTGCCGCGGTCTATCGTGAAGCCTCCGAATATATCGCCGGCGTTTCTTGCTATGACCGTGCAGGGCGGCGACCATGTATAGTCGGAATGTTCCTCCGCTATGCCGAGTATGCTGCGGTATTGCTCGTTATCCGCGTCGGTCTTTTCCTTCTCTATCAGCTCGCCGTACATCTCGGTGAGCATCTGTTTGAGCTTTTCGTTCTCCTCGCGGTATCTCGCGGCGTTAACGAGTGTGTCTATCGTATCCGCCGTCCAGTCGCTTACCGCCTTTCCAGCGGTCACGAACGGCTGTGATATCGTTTCGAGCACGCTCCGCGGGAAAATGATATTGTCACCCGCCACGGCGGCGTGTATCATTATCCCGAAAACAAGGGCGAAGATGCATATTATAATCTTGAATTTTACGCTCTGAAAAAATTCCTTCATAATACCCACCCGGTTTTTTAATGCAGAATGCAGAATTGCTGATGCGGCTGCGCCGCTTATCTGAATTGTGACAAACGGAGAAGAATTCTTCATATCACGTCACGATCAAAATATATCGCGAAGCGATATCAATTAATTCTGCATTCTGCATTTTATAAAAAAGTGCTTTGAAGAACGGCTCCAAAGCACATCAGATCAATATTTAGAATCGTCGTCGCTGAGCACATCGATCAGCTTGTCGATATTCTCAAGCACCTTGCCGGTGCCGTCGGCAACACAGTCCAGCGGCCTTTCAGCGACCTTTACGGGCATACCGGTCTCCTTGTTGATGAGCTTGTCAAGTCCCTTCAGGAGAGCGCCTCCGCCCGCGAGCATTATGCCCTGATCTATGATATCCGCGGAGAGCTCCGGAGGGGTTTTCTCCAGAGTCACCTTGATAGCCTCTATAACGTGGGTGAGCGGCTCCGCGAGAGCCTCGCGTATCTCCTCGCTGGAGACCGTTATGTTCTCCGGCAGTCCGTTGAGCAGGTTGCGGCCCTTTATATCCATGACCGGCTCCTTATCCGCGTAGGGGTATGCGGAGCCTATCTCGATCTTGATGTTTTCGGCAGTGCGTTCGCCGATGAGAAGGTTGTATTTCTTCTTGATATAATTGATTATCGCGTTGTCGAATTCGTCTCCGGCAACTCTCACAGAGCGGGAAGTCACTATGCCTCCGAGGGAGATCACCGCGACCTCGCTGGTGCCGCCGCCGATATCGACTATCATGCTGCCTGTGGGCTCCGCGACCGGCAGACCCGCGCCGATAGCCGCAGCCATAGGTTCCTCGATTATCGAGACGCGTTTCGCTCCCGCGCTCTGGGTAGCTTCCTTCACTGCGCGGCGCTCGACCGCGGTAACACCCGAGGGAATGCAGATTATGACACGCGTTTTTATGAATTTCCTGCCCTTTACTGCCTTGGAGATAAACTCCTGGAGCATACTCGTCGTCATGTCGAAGTCCGCGATAACTCCGTCCTTGAGCGGTCTAACCGCAACTATCGAGCCGGGGGTCCTTCCTATCACGTCCTTGGCTTCCTGACCGACATATCTTACCCGTTCATATTTAACATCTACCGCAACAACACTGGGCTCACGGATTATGATCCCTTTTCCTCTCATATACACGAGCGTATTGGCCGTACCCAGATCTATACCTATATCCTTGGTGAACATAACTCCTCCGAGATTTCCATTTGATACATAGTATTATATCACGATTTACGGTCGGTTACAACTTGCAAAAGCAGAAAATTTTACGGAATATTATGGGATTGTTTTAGGCACTTTTACGGACAAGGCATATATCTCCGCCAAAGCCCGGGGCCGGCTATTTTCCGGTTGAGCCGAAGCCTCCCCCGCCGCGCTCCGTATCGCCGAGCTGTTCATTCTCCGTGTATTCGGGAACGATCACCGGCAGTATCACCATTTGCGCTATCCTGTCGCCGTTACGGACGGTGTAGGGCTCGTCCGAGTGGTTTATGAGCGGCACCTTTATCTCGCCGCGGTAATCGCTGTCGATAACGCCGACGCAGTTCGCGAGAGATACGCCGTACTTGCTCGATACCGAGCTGCGCGGGAAAACGAACGCTCCGCACCCGCTGTCCGGAAGCTCTATCGCTATGCCCGTAGGTATCAGTATCCGCTCGCCCGGAGCTATGGTGATATCCTCGCCGATACAGGCAAAAAGGTCGGCTCCGGCGCTGCCCTCGGTCGCACGGTAGGGCAGCTTCGCGTTTTCGTTCAGTTTTTTCGTTTTTATGTTCATTACTGCACTCCTCTGTAATAAAGCCCCCGGGTAAAGCGCCCGCTGTCCGGGCGCTCGCCGTTAACATACGCATTTATGACCCGCCGGATATCCGTTTCGTATGTGAACCTCAGCACGGCAAAGTCCGTCCCGAAATCCCCGAGCTTATCGCTCAGCACCAGCGTGTCGCTGTTAAGTATCTCCACCGAATCTTCCGAGCACAGCACATTGAGCCGGTTTCCCTTTCTGTCGGTCATCTGCCTGCCGCATTTCTTATCGGCGCCTCCGCAGGGTCTGCCGTCACGAACGGGGCAGCGCCTGTTCAGCATGAGCGGCATTGCGCCGTATGCCATAAAGCCCGTTTTTATCGGCTTTTTGAGCCTGTTTATCCGCTGTACGGTAAGCTCCGTGGAAACGATGATATCACAAAGCCCGCAATCCGCGAAAAAGCGCATCGCCTCGCTGTTCGTGCAGTTGAGCCTGCTTCCGCCGCAGATCTCAAAGCCTGTCCTGCCGAGAAGCCCGATGTGCCCGGAGGTATGCGCGAGGGCACGCGAAAACCCGAGCTCCCGCAGCCGCAGAAGCCCGCGCTCCGTTTCGTTCTCCGCCCCGCCGAGAAATTCGGGAGGCAGCAGTATCAGCCTGTCCGCCCTGCCGGCGTATTTTTCGCTCAGCAGCCTCATCGGGGCGTATACCGCCGCGATGTCCGCGTTATCCAGCGCCTCGTCGAGCTGCACGGCGGAATATACCCACGCTCTCAGCTCCATATCACTCATCGGCGCCGCGCCGCTGTATCAGCTCCTCGGCGTTTTTCAGCGATATTTCGCTGTTGTCGCCCGAGATCATGCGCGCGACCTCCTTCACTTTTTCGTCATGCGAGAGGGAACGTACCGTGGTGTAGGTGCGCTTCTCGTCCGTATTCTTCTGTATCAGCAGGTGGTTGTCCGAAAGCGCCGCTATCTGCGCGAGGTGCGTCACACAGAGCACCTGCCGCTTTTCCGATATCTCGGACAGCTTCTTCCCCACCTTGCGGGCAGCCCTGCCGCTGATACCCGTATCTATCTCGTCGAATATCATCGTGGGCGTGTCGTCGCTCTCCGCGGAAACGCTCTTTATCGCCAGCATTATGCGCGAAAGCTCACCGCCCGACGCGACCTTTGATATCGGTTTCAGCTCCTCGCCCTTGTTCACGGAGATCATAAGCTCCACATTGTCCATGCCGTTGACGGTTATCTTGCCCTGTGTGATGTCAAAGCGCAGTCTTACATCGGGCATATCGAGGAACCTGAGCTGCTCGGTTATCTCGTCGGTCAGCTTTTCGGCAGCCTTTTTCCGCAGCTCCGATATCCCGGAAGCCGCGGCCTTGACCTCGTCCGCAAGCCTGCGGCGCTGTTCGTTCAGCTCCGCGAGAGTGTTGTCGCACTCGGACAGCTCGGCAAGCTCCTTTTTCCATTCCTCGCAAAGATCTATTATCTCGTCGGTCTCAAGCGAATACCTGCGTTTGAGCCACAGTATGGCGCTCATTCGCTCCTCCAGAGCCCCGAGACTCTCATCTCCGTCCGTATCCGGCAGCAGAGCCCCTATATCCGCGCTGATGTCCCGAAGCTCCACGGTCAGCGAGTTCAGCCTTTCCGCAAGCTCCTCGCACTCCGGCACGAAACGCTTTATGCCGGTAAGGAGCTTTGCAGCCGCCTCGGTCATATCCGCAGCGCCCTGTTCGCCGTCGTCGCCGCTTATCCCCACAGACGCGCCGGACAGCGCATTCACGATATCCTCCATATTGCGCGCGCGTTCGAGCCTTTCCGAGACTGCCGCCTCGTCGCCCTTTTTCAGCTTAAGCTTCTCCACAGAATCTATATCGTTTTTAAGCTTCCCGATACGCTCGTCCTTTTCGCCGTTTTCGGCTTCAAGCCGCTTTATGCGCTTGCTGAGAGCCGAGAACTCGCGGAACTTCGCCGCGTATTCCTCCAACCTGTCCTTAAGCCCTGCTCTGCCGTCAATAAGCTCGCGCTGGTTGGCGGGATCGGTAAGTATCCTTGTGTCATGCTGACCGTGTATGTCTATGAGCCCGGTCATTATCTCCTTAAGCAGAGCGGCTGTGGCAGGCTGTCCGTTGATGCGCACCTGACCCTTGCCGTCGGTGTTGATATCGCGCCTGACCAGCAGCTCGCCCTCCGCGGCATAGCCGTTTGCCGCGAGCTTCTCCGCGACAAAAGACGGGACCGTATCAAATACCGCCGATACCGTGGCTCGGTCCGTTCCCGTCCTGATAATGTCTTTGTGTACTCTCCCGCCGAGTATGGCGTTTATCGCTCCGATGAGTATGCTCTTACCCGCTCCGGTCTCGCCGGAAAATACGTTGAAATCATCCGTGAAGGCGATATCCGCTTTTTCTATTACGGCAAGATTTTCAATGTACAGTTCCTTTAACATTCTTATCCCCTATACCATATCTTTAAGCTGCACGGCAAGCTTTTTCGCGTCATTCTCCGTTCTCGCGAGGATGAATATGGTGTCGTCGCCGGATATAGTGCCGACGACTCCCTCTATATTCATCGTGTCGAACATGGCGCAGACCGCGTTCGCAAGTCCGCTGTGGCATTTCACGCAGACTATGTTGCCGGCGCAGTCGATGCGCGTGACCGACTGACCGAATATTGTACCGAAGTGCCGCTTGTTGGCGACCTTCGCGCGCATATAGCAGTTCACGCCGTTTTCCGACACAGCCTTTTCGAGGGAGAGCTCGTTTATATCTCGCGACACGGTGGCCTGCGTTACCTTGAAGCCGCGCTCCAGCAGCTTCTCGCACAGCATTTCCTGGTTTTCTATCTCAAATTCCGAGATTATGGCAAGAATCTCGTTCTGTCTTTGTCTCTTCATATCCTTCCCTTTCGGCGAGCCTCCGTTCACGCTCATTCTGAACGGGAGCTGTGCGGAGCGTCATTTCAGCGGTGTCATAAGCTTCTCGCCCACGTTCGTGAAGAAACTCCGTACACCGACCTCCGCGATATTCAGATGTATCGGGGAGCGCTTTATTACGAGGCTGTCGTCGGGGCTGAGCTCCGTGCCTCCGCTGCCGTCAACGCTCATATATACACGGCTGCCTTCGTACGGAATATGGTCGACCGACACCACATCGCCCGCCCCGAATATCATCGGGCGGTTCAGCAGAGTATGCGCGCAAAGCGCCGTCATCTGTATACATTCAACAGTAGGCTCGATAATGGGACCTCCCGCCGCAAGAGCGTAAGCGGTAGAGCCCGTGGGTGTGCTGAATATCAGACCGTCGGCGCGGACTCTGTTCACGAGAGCGCCGTTTATGCGCACCTCAAATTCGGGCAGCTTCGAGCCGGACTCCTTGAACAGCACCACGTCGTTGAGCGCTGTGAGCTGTCTTACTTCCCCGCCGCAGGTATGCTCCGCGGTAAGCATCATACGCCTGCTGAGCGTATACATACCGTCCGCGAGAGCTTTCAGCTTGTCGAGCTCGTCGGAGTCCACCGCGGTCATAAATCCCACGCGTCCGGTGTTTATCCCTATCACCGGCTTACCGGCAGGCGCGGCGCGCTTGCCCCATTTGAGTATCATTCCGTCGCCGCCTATCGTCATCAGCATATCGCAGACAGATATAGCGGCATCCGCGTCAAGGCATTCCGCCCTGCTCTCCGCGCACTGTTCTGCGGCGGCTTCGGTCAGCAGAGGCTTTATCCCCGCCTCCAGCAGCACCGTTATCACCGACGGCAGCACGGCTATGCTCTTTTCCTTGCTCTCGCAGGGTATTACAAATATTTTCATCGTCACGCTTCTCCTTACGGTATCGTGAGGCACATCATATATTCGATATTACCGTCGCCGCCCGCTATCCCCGAGGGTATCACGCCGGCATTCTTAAAGCCGAGGCTCTCCGCAAACGCGGCGATCTCGTTCTTCACCTTTTCGCGGAGCTTCGGATCCTTCACCACGCCGCTTTTTCCGATACGCTGTCTGCCCAGCTCGAACTGCGGCTTTATCAGCGCCGCGCAGCGTGCTCCCAGAGCCGTGAACCGTCCCGTTACCGGAAGTATCCTTGTCAGCGAGATGAAGGACACGTCTATCGAAACAAAGCCCGCCTTCTCCGGTATCTCGGTCTCTCCGGCTTCGCGTATGTCGAGGTTTTCGAGCGATATCACCCTGCTGTCCGAGCGAAGCCGCGGGTCGAGCTGAGAAGTGCCGACATCGACCGCGTAGACGCGCGCAGCGCCGTGCTTTAGCATACAGTCCGTGAAGCCTCCCGTTGACGCGCCTATATCAAGACACACCGCGCCGCCGAGATCTATGCCGAAATGCTCCAGCGCCGTTTCGAGCTTCAGCCCGCCGCGGCTCACATATCTCGTCAGCGCCGTTTCCTCCGCAACGGCGAACTCGTCGCTCTCCGGGTCGCAGAGCTCCGAGGGCTTTGAGACGACTCTTCCGTTCACGGTGACGCTGCCCTCCTTAATGAGAGCCTGTGCAGCCGTGCGGCTCTTCGCGAGACCCTTTTCCGCGAGTATCAGATCAAGCCGCTCACTCATCGCTTATCCTTTTCTCCATGCCCGCACGGTCAAGCCCCGCGTCGGCGAGCTGGGTCTCGATATCGGCGGCGCCTGCCGCTCCCTCGACCGCAATGATATGATACTTCCCGGAAAATCCGCGCTCATACGCGGCGCAGAGGAATTTCTCCGCTATGCCTCCGCTGCGCATACCCTCCTCGAAGAAGTACACCTCGTCATAGTCCGCGGCAGCCTGTACGGCTTCGGAGCTTATCGGGAATATCCTCAGCAGCGTGAGGCTGTCCACACCCGCGATATCCTGCGCGAAGTGAGCGATACGGCCGTAGGTGACTATAAGCTTGCGGTTCGTTTTGCCCGAATAGTAGAAATCTCTGTATTTTCTGCGCGCTCCCGCAGGACAGACACCCTTGGGATAGCGCACGGCAGCAATGCCGTCCTCCTCGTACAGCGCCTTTTCCAGGCACAGCTTAAGAGTATTGCGGTCAAAGGGCGAATATATTGCCGTATTCGGCACGGAGGAGAGCATAGGGACATCAAAGAGCCCCTGGTGAGTCTCGCCGTCCTCGCCGACAAATCCTGCCCTGTCGATCATCAGGACTATGTGCTTCTTCTCGATCGACGCGTCATGTATGAGCTGGTCGCAGCAGCGCTGGAGAAAGGTCGAGTACACCGCGAACACGGGCAGCATACCCTGTGACGCAAGACCGCAGCAGAACGTCAGCGCGTGCTGCTCGGCGATGCCTACGTCGAAAAAGCGCTCCGGATAATTCTTTGCGATATGTTCGAGCCCCGTGGCGTATTTCATCGCCGCGGTCACGGCGCATATCTTTTCGTCGGAAGCCGCAAACTCCTGCAGAGCCGTGCCCGCAGCCTCCGAGAACGACGCTGCCTTTCGCGCGGTGCTGTTTTTTCCGGACAGCCCGTGATATTCGCCGGAATTGAGCTCGGCGGGCTTATAGCCCTTGCCCTTCTTAGTCTTGACGTGGACTATGCAGGGCTCGTTCGTAAGCTTCGCGATCTCCAGTATCTCGATGAGCTTTCCGAGATCGTGTCCGTTCACCGGACCGTAGTATTTGAGCCCGAGGCTCTCGAAGATATTGCTCTGATAAATGGCGAACTTGACGAGGTCTTTCGTGCCGCTGATCGACTTGGATATCTCCTTGCCGAGCTCGGAATGGGAAAGAAAATCCTTGACCGCCGCTTTTTTGTCGTAGTACGAGCGGGACGAGCGCATACGTGTGAGATAGTCCGCCACCGAGCCCTTGCTCCGGGAAATGGACATCTCATTGTCGTTGAGTATGATTATCAGATTATTCGACAGCTTGCTGACATTATTGAGCCCCTCATACGCCTGACCGCCTGTAAGAGCCCCGTCGCCTATCACGGCTATCACGTTCCCTGCTTTTCCCTCCAGCTCCATTGCCTTGGCTATTCCCAGAGCCGCGGATATGGATATGCTGCTGTGGCCTCCGATAAACGCGTCATGCTCGCTCTCGGAGCTGCGCGGGAAGCCGGACAGCCCGCCCTTGGCACGCAGCTCCCCGAATCTCTCATAACGTCCCGTAAGCAGCTTGTGCGTATATGACTGGTGCCCGACATCGAAAACTATCTTGTCCTCCGGAGTCGTAAAAACGCTGTGAAGAGCAACGGTAAGCTCGACTGTGCCGAGATTCGACGCAAGATGACCTCCCGTCCTGGAAACATTATCAATAAGAAAAGCCCTGATCTCCTCACAGAGCTGTTTCTTTTCTTCAAGCGAAAGCTGTTTCACGATATCGGAATTTATTTTTTCGGATAGGATCATGATATCTGTCCTTTCGGAGTATTATATCGGGAAAAGTATGCCTATGATTATGCCCAGCAGAGCCCCGCATATCACCTGTATCGGCGTATGTCCGAGGAACTCCTTAAGCTCCTTGTCGGGCTCGTTCTCATCATTCTCGGCCTCGATATCAACTTCCTCATCGAGCTTCTCGACTATTTCGTCGTCAAGCTTATCGACAACGCGGCGAAGCCTGTTGATCTCCTTTGCGTGACGTCCCGCCTCCTGCCTTACTCCGCAGGCGTCGTACATAACTATGAATGCCAGCGACATCGCCAGCGCCGCTTCGGTGGACGTGAAGCCGTGCACACGGCAGGTCACTATCGCAAGCGAGCATACGAACGCCGAATGAGACGACGGCATACCTCCCGCGCCCCAGATACGTTCAAGTCTCAGGGTACGGTTCATTACCGCGTATATTATCGTTTTGAGTATCTGTGCGGCAAACCACGCCGATACTCCCGCGGCGAGCACAACATTAATCAGTTCAGACATATCATATCTCCGGTATATCCCTTTAATCTTCCTTATTTTTTCCGAGAAAGCAGCTTTTCCGTAAGCTCCTTCAAAAATGCGCTGTCATCAAAGCTCTCCAGCGCGGCGAGAGCCCTGCGGGTGTAGTCCGCGGCCTCGGCTTCGGCTATTTCAAGTCCGTAGACGCTGACGAAGGTGTTCTTACCCTGCTCCGTGTCGCTGCCCACAGGCTTCCCAAGCTCCTCTTCCGTGCTCGTTACATCGAGTATATCGTCCACTATCTGGAACGCGATGCCGAGGTTCTCCGCGTATGCGGCAGCAGCTTCCGCCCGGCGCGGCTCGTCGGGGCTCTGCGCGCAGTATACCCCGCACAGGCACGCCGCCTTTATCAGCGCCGAGGTCTTCATCGAGTACATCGGCAGGATCAGCGGCGCTGTCTCAAAACCGCCGTTCTCCATATCCTTGTCGAGCTGCTGACCTCCGACTATTCCGGTAAACCCGCCCGCCTCAGCGAGCGCCGAAACGCACTTTACCGCCGCCGCAGGCGATACGCGCTTATTTCCCGCCGCCGCGCCGAACGCGAGCGTCAGCAGACCGTCGCCTGCCAGCAGAGCCGTCGCCTCGCCGAACGCCTTGTGGCAGCTCGGCTTGCCGCGCCTCATATCGTCGTCGTCCATACACGGCAGGTCGTCGTGTATCAGCGAGTACGTGTGCAGATATTCCGCGGCGCAGGCTGCGTCAAGAGCGTTTTCCGCGCTGCCTCCGCACATCTCGCAGAACGCGAGGGTCAGCACTGGGCGTATGCGCTTGCCGCCCGCCTCAAGGCTGTATTCGGAGGCTTTTATGACCGTTCCCTGCGGCAGCTTATCCGCCGGGAACAGCTCCGGGAGCCTACCCTCAATCATGCTTATATATTCTTCGATATTGCGGCTCATTTGTCAGCGCCGCCGTTCTCTATCTTTTCTATCTTCAGCTTCGCGTCCGCTATTTCCTTCCTGCAGGTCTCCACGAGCGCAGCCGCCTCGGAATATAGCTCCACCGCCTTCTCAAGCGGCAGCTCCTTGTTGTCCATTTCCTTTGATATCACTTCGAGTCTTTTCATTGCCTCGTCAAAGCTCATTGCTGTGTCCTTCTCTCTGTTTTATTCTGCGGCTTTCTTCGCGTCCGCCATCATCTTTTCAAGCTCGCTGTCGGATTTCACCGTAAGCTCATTTTCGCTGTATAATTTCAGGTATACCCTCGCCACGGGCTTTAAACCGTCCGCGAACACAAGGTCATAGTCTCCGGCGCTCCAGTAGTCCGGGTGCACATACAGGTCGCCCCACGACAAGCCGTCCTCTTCGGGCTTTTCCAGTCCGACCTTCGGAGTCTCGTCAGCCAGCGCGGAGATGAAGCTCTCCGTGAAATCCTCGGGATCCTCGCGGTGCGGGACGATATATACCCAGAGCCCCGAAGTCTTGTCCGTATCCGGTGTCACGGATATCCATTCGTTCAGCTCGAAAATGAAGCGGATATCGCTGTCGGACAGCGGCTTGTCATTTACGGAAGACTCTTCCTCAGTCGAACCGGCTACATTGCCGTACAGCGTCACTCCCCTTACGACAGGCTTTTCGCCGTCCTTTAAGTTCAGCGCGTACAGCACACCGGGTATCACCGGAGCCTTGGCTTCCTTGGAGCTTCCGGCATCCGCGCCGCCGTTGCTTCCTGCCCCGGCGTTGTCCGGCGCAGCGGTCGCAGCCGCGGTCGTATCCTGCGCGGCAGTCGCCGCCGTGGGAGCTTCGGGTTTCTTGCCGCAGGCAGAAAGCGCCAGCAGCATTGCAAGTATGAGAGTTGTGCAGGAAAGTCGTTTCATATTATGTAGTCCTCCCGATATGGTCCTTTTATTTTCCGGTCTCTTTCACTTCGGCAGTCACACTGCCCTCGTACAGCCTTATCTTCACGGTGTCACCGGGGCTCAGCTCATCGGCGCTTTTTACTGCCCTTTCGCCGCTGTATGTTATCGAATAGCCGCGCAGCAGCACCGCGAGCGGGTTCAGCGCCTCGATGACCGCCGTTTTTCCGAGAAAAGCGCGTTCCTTCGACTCTATCAGGGTATCGAGACGGTCCTTTATCCTGCCGCTGACCGTATCGAGCCGTAGCCGCTCGTCCACAAGGCGCATCTCCGGGCTTTTCAGCTTTATCTCACGCTCGGCGTAATTCACGGCTGTCAGCTTCACGTCGATCAGGCGGTGCAGCGCGCGGTCGATCGAATAAAGCTTCTCCGTGAGCTCCGCCATGCGCTCTCTGTTGTCGCGAACCGCCAGCTCCGCAGCCGCGCTGGGCGTGGGAGCCCTTTTGTCCGCCGCGAAATCCGCAAGCGTAAAGTCTGTCTCATGCCCCACCGCGGATATCGTAGGAGCCTTGCTGGCATATATCGCGCGTACCACGGCTTCGTTATTGAACGCCGACAGATCATCGGAGGAGCCTCCTCCTCTGCCGAATATCACGGTATCGCAGTCCAGAGTATCCGCGATACGGAAAGCGGAGACTATCGACGCGGGAGCGTTATCGCCCTGCACCGCCGCAGGGATCAGAGTCACCCTGACCTGCGGGCATCTCCGGCTGAGAACATTCCTTATATCCTGAAGCACCGCGCCCGTCTCGGAGGTTATTACGCATATATGCGACGGCGACGCGGGGATATCGCGCTTCTGCTCGAAGAGACCCTCCTCGCCGAGCTTTATCTTCAGTTTTTCAAACGCGTCGGAAAGCGCGCCTATACCATCGGTCTGCACAGAGGCTATCTGGAGCGAGTAAGTGCCGTATGGCTCGTACACGCTGACCTTGCCGCGGGCGATGATCTCCGTACCGTTTTCGAGACCCGCTGCGGCGTCCTTGTTCCACGAATAAATGATCGCGGAGACCGAAGCCCCCTCGTCGCCGAGCTTAAGATAATAATGCCCCGATTTCTCATTCTTTCTGAGATCGGAGACCTCGCCGCGCACGCAGATATCGGCAAAGCTGCTCTCGCCGCGGAACATATAGCTTATCTTCCGGTTGAGCTGCGACACGGTAACGGTCATAGGTTCATTCGGCATCTTTGCCCACCGCCCTTATGTAATTGCCGAGGATACCGTTGATGAAGGAACTGTCCTGCTTCTCGGCGTACTTCTTGGAAAGCTCCACCGCCTCGTTCACGGCTCCTCTCGGAGGTATGCTGTCCGAGCGGTAGATTATCTCATACAGCGCAAGGCGGAGTATGGTCTTGTTCACCTCCGAGATACGGTTCACGGCACGCTTTACGCTGTACTGACCGATAATCTCGTCAAGCTCCGCGTATTTCTCACCCACGGCCTTCGCGGTAGAGATCATCTCGGGAGTAACGCTCATCTCATAGGCTTCCTCACAGGCTTCGGCGGTCTCCCCGATATCTATGCCCGAGAGATCGCTCTGGAAGAGCAGCAGGAATACGCCCTCTCTCACTTCGCGTCTTGTCAGTTTTTCACTCATAGCTTTTTGTTCCTATCCTACAAACTTACGAATGACAAACCGCCCACCGCTGCGGTATGTACCGTATGCGCCGGGCAGCCCGATCATTTTGCTTTTACTGCTGTTATCCTTACGTTTACCTTTGAAACCGCTATCCCCGTCATATTCTGCACGGAGGCTTTCACATGCTCCTGAACGGCTCTGGCGACCTCGTAAGCCCTGAACCCCGGCAGCGTGACTATCGACACGCTTATCGCCGCGGAATCTCCGCTGAGCTTTACTCTTATCGGCGACACGAAGTGCGAGATGAAGGGAGCGTCGTCGGCATAAGCGAGCCTGTTGGCTGATTTTACAGCCACACCCTCCGTTTCCGCGGCAGCCGTCTCGGCTATGCTTACGATGACGGCAGCGGAGACCTTGAGTGTGCCGTTTGTTTTTTCGGTCTGATTATCCATAGTGACCTCCGAATTTCTGCAATATCAAAATACCAGAAAGG
This sequence comes from Ruminiclostridium sp., assembly GCA_024682455.1. Classification (GTDB taxonomy): domain Bacteria; phylum Bacillota; class Clostridia; order Oscillospirales; family Ruminococcaceae; genus Ruminiclostridium_E. The sequence continues at coordinate 17,927 of JAIKZF010000001.1, forward strand.
CATTATTGAATATTATATCACAAAAATCCAAAATGTACAACTACTTTATTTCAACTATTGTAATATTTTCGGCAGGTATAGCAATTTCACCTAAAAGTGTGCTCTTGATTTGTGCAGCCTGCGCAATATCGAGACCCTCCGTCTTAACGATAACATTCGCGGTGGAGCCGGTGAGATAGCACAGCGCGTCGGAGAAGCCCTGCGCTTTCAGCAGGTTTTCTATCTTCGACTCAGTCTCGACGTAACCGCTCACAGCCCTTACGTCCTCGGCTATCACGGCGAGCTCGTCACCGGTGCTGTCGCCGCCGTAGTAGAAGCTCTGGAGCACCTCTATGGACTCGTCGCGGCTCTTCTGCTTGTCGAGGCGCGCCTGGGCAAAGTATTCGTCGGACGATGAAGAAGCCACGGTCACGCCGGTGTCACCGTTCTTCGCGTCAACAAAGCGTATCTCGCCGTATTTTGCTGTCTCCGTCTCCGCCGGACGCGGTTCGGCAGTCTCGACCTTCTTTGGCGTCGAGTACAGATAGTTGACGTAGACCGCCGCACCCAGCAGCACGGCCAGTCCCGCGACAGCTATCTGCTTTCTTCCGATGATGAGATTCAGTCTTCTTTTCTGTTTCATAGAAATTCCTCCGTTTATATGTGCATATTTATCATACAGATGAACATTATCTCATAACGCTTACCCGGAGCGTGTTTATCCCGAACACTCCCGTTACGGCGGCTATGACCTTCTCCTTCACGGTAACGCTGTCGCCGCCGTCACAGACGACGATCACGCCCCTTACCCTCGGAGCGGTGACGGACAGACGCATATCCGCGCTCCTGCCGTACTCGGTCTGCTCGGTGGTATCGAGAGTGACCATGACCCGCAGCTCCCCGACTCCCTCGATCTCGCCCAGTATATCGGTCAGCCGCTGCTCCAGCGCGCGCTCATAGCCCGCAAGCTCCTCCGCGGCGGTCAGAGCCGTCACGGTATTCCCAGAACGGCTGCCTCCGAAAAGCCCGCCGAAAGCAAGTATCACTATCAGAGCCGCACCCGCGGCAAAAATTATCTTTATCGCCTTTTCCGAGCGCAGAAGCTCCTTTATCTCACCGAGACTCATTACCGCTCTCATTGACTTCCTCCCCGACTCGCGGTGCGCGGATCGGTCTGTGCGCTTACCCTGACCGACGCGCCGACCAGTCCGCGGACTGCCGCGACAGCTCTCTCACTGTACGGCGCTCCGTCGTCCCCGGCGAATACGAGCCGTATCTCATTAATTGATATGCGGTCGTTGTCCGCGATATGTACATCAATGTATATTTTTTCCGGATAAATGCCTTCCTCCGAGAGCCGCTCTTCTATCGCGCGGCGTAGTGCGCCGGCAGTCTCGGACTTCACCGTTTCCGTGACCCGCACCGTATAGTCGTTATATGTCCCGGCGGAGGCTGTAAGCTCCGGAAGCTCCGCAAGACCCGCGGCTCCCATGAACGCGTTCACGGCAGTCACGACGAAGAAGCACGCCGTGAGCAGCTTTATCTGAGCTCCCGACCTTTCGGCAGGCACGAGTGCCTTGTATACCGCGGTCAATAATGCCGCCGCGCAGACAGAGACAAGCATTTCTTTCATGGCGCAGCCTCCTTATGAACGGCAGAATGCCAGCAGTATTCCCGTGGAAACCGTGATGAACGCGAAAAAGCACGCCAGCGCGGCTATTATCACAGTCATCACATTCTCCCCCGACTTTATCATTCTGCCGGTCTCCGCGCAGCCGAACAGGTCGCTTATCACTCCCGCTGCGAACAGGAAGAACTTGCAGCATAACGCAGCTGCGACCGGAGGCGCGAGCACGCATACTCCGGCGGCTATCCCGAAGCCCCCGATGCTCGTTTTCATCAGAGCTATGCTGCCTGATACCGTGGAAAGAGCCTCCGATACCGCGCCTCCGACTATCGGGACGGCTGACGATACGGCGAATTTCAGAGTTTTAAGCGCCGCGTTGTCCGCCGATGCCGTTATCATGCTCTGCACCGACAGTATGCCGAGAAACAGCGTCATCGTAAGCCCCAGCCCCCAGACCGTGAACCTTTTCAGACCCTCGCCGAGTCTGTCGAGCTTAAGGTCGGGATCCGCTCCCGACGCCGCTGTGATGCCCAGCATACAGCCCGTCAGCGGTATGATAACAGCCGTGGTAAGCCGCGCGAGCAGCTGTATGCCGGTCAGCGTGACCGAGCTGAACAGCGCCGCCGAGCCCGTGTGTCCTCCCGCCGCCGTCACTCCCGCTATTACGGGGATATATGCCAGCATGAAGTCCGAAGCCGCTTCAAACGCCGTTTGCGCGGAGGCTATGATATCGCTCAGATACGCCGAGATCATCACGGCTGCCGACGCGGACGTGACGAGCCTGTATACCCCGACGCTCCTGCCCCCCCGCAGCTTCGCCCACTCCGGAGAGTATCGACGCGAGAAGTATCAGAGCTGTCATCGAGGCGAACATTTTCAGGGGCTTTCCGATATTATCCGCCACAAGCTCCGTAAGCCCGGATAGTATCTCGCCGAGCCCCACCTCCGACGCGCCGCCGGAAGGCGTTACTCCGCTCTCGTCCAGCACCTCGCGCACCTCCGGCGGGACCGCGCCGTAAAGCTCGTCACCGGGGCTCTCCGCAAAGCAGACGGCTCTCAGAGCCGCTATGCAGACGAGCGCCGCTGCGAGGAGACATATCATTCTTTTCACGTTATCAGTTCCTTCACGATCCCGAGTATGCTCTCGAACAGCGGCACCGCCAGCAGCAGTACAGCCGTTCTTCCGGCAAGCTCTATCTTTGACGCTATCGCGCCCTCGCCGCTGTCACGGCAGCTGTCCGCCGCGAGCTGAGTTATCAGACTGACAGCCAGCGCCTTCATCAGTATCGTGATGCACGCGCTGTCCGTCCCGGCCTCCCCTGCAAGCTCGTTTATCAGCCCTGTCAGAGGCGCCAGCGACCCGAGCACGGCAAGCAGTATCAGCAGCGACGCGGCAACCGACACGAACAGCCCGAGCTCCACGTGAAAGCGCTTCAGCAGAGACGAAACAGCCGCCGCGACTATACCGATACCCACTATCGCAGCTATATCCATATCCTATAATCCAAATACTTCCCTTATCGTATCGAAAAGCGTTCCTATCTCGCCGACAAGCATCATCAGCACGACCACAAGACCCGCTATCGTGGTCATCATAGCCTGCTCGTCCCGCCCCGACCTCTGGAGCAGCATATTGAGCACCGCGACTATTATCCCTATCCCGGCTATGCGGAATATCAGATCAACATTCATAACAAGCAGACTCCTACAATATCATTATGCCCGCGCCTATCCCGCAGAGAGTCCATACGCCCAGCAGCATGCGCGACTTCGCGGCGCGCTCACGCTCGGCTTCTTCCAGCGCCCTGCCGATCATCGCGGCTCCGAGGGCAAGCAGCGAGAGCTGACCGTCTGTATCGCTGCCGCCCAGCCCCGAGCCTATACCGAGCAGGATATCCCTGTCTCCCGCGGTCAGGAAGAGCGCCTTTGACACAGCGGCTCCCCACGCCTCGCTGACCGGCATGCCCGCGCGTATATCGTCGGCCGCCGCGCGTATGAAGGAGCAATGAGGGTACACGCCGCTCTCCGCGAGCTCATCGGTCAGCTCCGACAGCCTTACCGAGCGGTAGCGTATTTTCACCTGCATCTCGGCAAGCATCGCCGATATCTCACGCAGTACGCAGCAGCGCCGTTCAAGCGCCGCCGAGAACACGACTCCGGCAGCGGTACAGATCGCTGCCGCAGCCACAGCCGCCAATATCCTCACTCTTTTCTGTCCTCCACAGTCCAGCGGGCTTTCCGGTATTCTCCCCGCTCATGAGCAGAGCCGTGTAATTCACCGCTCCGCAGTCTGTCAGATAACGCACGGCGCGGTTGTCCGCGGCTTCGCTCATACTGCCGCAGTGCGCGGTGAGTATCAGCTTCACGCCCCTGCCGGCGCACTCCGAGAGCCGCTCGTATTCCGGACCCACCTCGTCGCACACTATGTACTCGGGCGACAGGGAACGAAGCGCCTGCATTATACCGGTCTCCTTCGGAAAACGGTCGAGAATGTCGCTGTTTAGTCCGATATCGTTCTGCGGTATGCCGTTATACACAGCCGCAAGCTCGCCGCGCTCGTCTATCACCGCGACCCTCGCGAACGAAGCCAGCAGCCGCGCGTAATCACGCAGCACTGTCGTCTTCCCGCTCATGGGAGCCCCGAGTATCAGCAGCCCCCGGAAGTCCTTCTCCAGCGCCGTCAGGCTCAGGAGCTTCTCGGCGGAGCCCTTGCGCTCGGATGCTATGCGAAGGTCGATAGAGGAGATGTCCTTTATTGTGGTCATTTTGTCCGCGCGCATAACAGCCGTCCCCGTAAAGCCAGCCCTGTGACCTCCGCGCAGCGTTATCCAGCCCTCGGAGAGCTCCTTCTCGCAGCTGTACAGCGAATAGTCGCAGAAATAGCTTATGCACTTGCCGATATCCACCATTGTGGCCTTCACTCCGGCGCAGATATGACGTTCGGCCGGGGTCTCCACGGTTATCGGTCTGCCCGCACGTACACGCACCTCGCAGGCGTTCTCGGCTATCTGCCGGGGCACAGCCTGCAGCACGTTCACAAACGGCGGGAGAAGCGTTATTGCGTCGTAATAGCGTTTTGCCTGTTCCATTTTCATCGGTCCTTTTCTTTTTTGTTTTCTGTCTTTCAATTCTATGTGAGCGCGGACAAGGATAGAACAAAAAAAGGACCGCGTGGGTATGACCTTTCATACCCACGCGGGAGAAACCTGTATATATGATATCCGGCAGCTTATTTTATGCCGTTTTCAAGGAGATCCTCGAAATCGCCGGACGGTACGGGCTTGGCGTAGTAGAAGCCCTGAGCGGTGTCGCATCTGCTGTTTTTCAGGAAGTCCACCTGCTCCTCGGTCTCTATGCCCTCGCAGATGATCTCGATATTCATTTTGTTCGCCATGTCCATAACGCTCGACAGTACGATGCCGTCCTTATTCTCCACCCGGTCGCCGGAGAAGAAGCCCTTGTCTATCTTCAGGATATCGACAGGCATATTCTTGAGCAGGGACAAAGATGAATAACCCGTGCCGAAATCGTCTATCGACACCTTGAAGCCGAGCTCCTTAAGCTTTTTCATGGTATCCATAGTGTCGTTCTCGTTCACGACAAATGCGCTCTCGGTAAGCTCCATCTCGATCAGGGACGGATCTATGCGGTATCTTCTCACTATCTCATTGACGCGTGTGATGAAGTCGTTCGTGAGCATGTGTATGCGGGAAACGTTGACCGAGATCGGCACTATCTTTCTGCCCTCGTCGATACGGCGGCGCAGATAGCGGCAGACCTCCTCATATACGAAATAGTCTATCTTCACGATGTAGCCGTTCTTTTCGAGGAACGGTATGAACTTATCCGGGGGCAGCACCGTGCCGTCGGGCTTTATCCAGCGCACAAGAGCCTCGGCGCCTACTATCTCGCTCTTGGAGATCGACACCTTGGGCTGGAAGTATACCTTGAACTCGTTATTGCGCAGCGCTGTCCTGGCGTCCGCAGCGATCTCATAGGAACGGTTGAGCTCCTCGCGCATGACCGCCTGATATACGCTGCACTTGGATATATTGCGCTGCTTGGAATAGCGCAGAGCAAGGTTCACGTTGCTGAACGCGGTGTCGAAAACGAACGCCGTTGTCATATCGGGGATATAGGCGCTGGACATTATGCCGAAGCTCACCTCGCCGCCGATCAGATTCTCATTTTCCGAAAAGCGGCTCGTAAAGCTCTCAAACTGCGAGATTATGTTATTGTCGTACTCCGCGAGAGCACAGAACCTGTCCGAGCCCACACGGCATACATACCTTATCTTATCGGAGAAATACGAGAACGCCGCAGCGAAATTTTTCAGCATACCGTTGCCTGTCTCATGGCCGAAGCGGCTGTTTATGTAGCTGAAATTGGTGAAATCAGCCATGAGGAACACGAACTTGTCGTTATCAAAGGCTGTCTCCATATACTTTACGACGTGCTCCTTGAAGCACCTGTAATTCATGAGCCCGGTCAGGTCATCGTAATTAGCGTCGTACTCCGCCTTATCGAGAGACTTTTCTATCTCGCGTATCCTGATGAGATAGGCGAAAATTATGCGGGTCATCTCCTTGAGCACCTTGGCCTCGTCAATGGAGCACTGGTACGAGCCCGCGCTGTCCTGCACGCTGACCGTTCCCACAAGTCTTCCGGTGCGGAAGAAGCCGCATATCGTTGCCGAGCCTATGCGGTTAGCCTTGAGATACGACACATAGGCGTTGTCCTTAAGCGTCTTTTCGCCGTCGGCGGCTATGCTCATTATGAAGTTCTTGTCGAACCTGCCGCAGAAATCGTTAAGCTCCTTGTTGGAGAAAAGCACCGTATCGGTGCGGGCTGCTTCGGCATTCTTCGAGCGCCATATATAGGTATCCCTGAATTCGCCTATATGGTCGGTCTGCTCGGAGACGACTATCCTGCCGAAATGGAAATGCTTGCCGACCTTTTCGAGAACGCGGCTGACAGCCTCATTCATATCAAAGCCCGCCTCGGACATATCGAAAGCGCTGGCGAGCACCTCGCTGCCGAAGCCCGAGCCTCCCATGAAGAAGTCCATTCCCTTCTGATAGCGCTCAACGCGCGAGGTGGGCTTTTCCTCCGCGGGGATATCGTTCTCGCCCGTGTAGAACGTGAAGCAGCTCTTGCCCGCGCGCTTGGAGGTATACAGAGCAATATCCGCCTTTCTGTACAGCTCGTCGAAGGTCTCGCCGTCCGTCGGGAAAAGCGCTATGCCGAGGCTTCCGGAGACCGTCATACCCTCATCGTCGTTGTATATCAGATTGAATATCTTACAGATATCGCCGGCCTTCGAAGCTATGTGGGATTTGTGATTCATGCCGCGCAGGAACACGATGAACTCATCGCCTCCTATGCGTCCTATAACGTCGTTTGAGCGGAAAAGATCCTGCATCTCCTGAGCCAGATCCACAAGCACGCTGTCGCCGAACAGGTGACCCAGAGTATCGTTGATCTGCTTGAAATCATCGACATCGACTATTATGAAAGCGTCGAAGGTATCGCGGCTGTCTGTGCGCAGATAGTTCTGTATCAGAGTCTTGGTTGCGGCCTTGTTGTACAGCTTTGTCAGCGGGTCGCGCTCAGCCTTTTCGATGAGGCGCTGGTTGGCTATCTTTATGGTGCTTATATCCTCTATCTTGCCGACCGCGCCGTTATATTCGCCCTCGGAGCCGCTTCTGCCGGTCTTTATGGTAAATCTGTACCAGCGGTAATCGGTGTCGTCCGGAAGCTTCATGCGCAGCTCAAAAACGCCGCTGTCTATGCCGGTCTTGAGGTTGTTGCAGATAAGGCCGAAGGTCTCCTCATCCTCGTCATATACCATATTCTCCGTCACGAAGCCCGCCTCGAAATCAACGGAGGAAAAGCTGTTCACGAATGTGCCTCCCACATTCTTGTACAGGTCGAGCTTGTCTGTGCGGTTGTCGTATTTGAATATGTAATCGGCGGATATTGCCATTACGGAGAACATCATATCCACCAGATCGTTGTTTTTGGAAGAGACCTCGTTCAGCTCGGACATATCGTGCAGCAGCACGTTCAGGCGTTTGCCGCCGTGTATCATCTCCGCCGACATCTCCGCGTGCAGGGTGATGTGCGTACCGTCCACCTTGTTGGTCTCTATATCCAGCTCGAACACGCTCAGGTTCCTGCTCAGCGCCTCGATCTGACCGGTCAGGGCCGCCGAATACTCTCTCCCGAGCAGTCTGAAACCGAACTCGTTCGGCTCAAGGTCGAGATATTCCGCCTTCGTGCAGCCGAAAAGTGAGAAGAAGCGGTCGTTCGCCCACTTCAGTCTGCCGTAGCTCCCCTCATATACGATCGTCGCCGCGGCGCATGGTATCTCGCCGAATATCTGATTTTTTTCCGTTATTTCAACAGCTGCTTCCATAACGCCCTCCAGATCAAATTTTTTGCCTTGATTGATACGCCGACTGTCATTTCAGTCTGAGCGAGAGATAGCTCTCGGGATAAGTAACGTCGTATCTGTAAGCGAGACGCAGCATATCCGAGCTTGTGAACATCATTCCGAATATCTGCCGGTCGTCCTTGTCAAGCGTATACAGCTTGCTCGATTTTTTCGTGCTGAGATCGTAGGAATAGACGTTCTTGTTCGTATTGAAATATATCTTGTTGTTCCTGAGCGCGAGCGAGGTCCATATCTGCTTGTAGTAATACTTGCCGTAGGAATAGTTCTCGCTGCCGCTGTCGTTCCTTCTCGAATACCATCTTGCCTTGACCCTGAGTATGGGCTTGCCGGTATCCTTTTTGAAATTGTAGGAACAGATGTCCACCGCGGTCTCTTTCTCGTTCATGACCGCGTAGTAACCGGTCTTGCCGTTCAGGATAATGGGAGAGTTCACGTTTCTCCAGAAGGCGCCGTCGTACGAGGTGTCGTCCGCAGCCGGCAGGTCGCCTATGACCTTCCATTTGTAGTGCGGCTGAGATGTATTTCTGCAGAGCTCGTCGCTCATAAGGAAATTTTCGTGCATGGCGAAGCCGTAGTTATCGTAGGACTTGTTCTTGTATACGGTAGCGGCGTCGTCCTTGGTGACATCTACATGATACCAGCTGTTCCCGAGCTTGACGTAATTCCACGCGTGCCCCATGGCGTCGGAAATCACGACGGAGCATTCGATGCCGAGATAATGCTTCAGGATATACATATACGCCAGCGAATAGCCCTGGCATACCGCCGACCGTGACAACAGGCAGTCGTACATATCGTAGTTTTTCTTGTCGTAGTCGTATTTGCAGTTCAGTATGAGATAATCATGGACGTAAAGGAGCTTTTCCACATCGGTCATATCCGGGGTGATGCCGGCGACTATCTTCTCGCAGGCCGCGTCTATCTTCTTCTTCGCCTCCGCCTGCTCGGTCTTCGACATAGTATAGTCGAGCTGTATATAGTAATTGCTGCCCCTGTTGTTGACCGTTATCTTGTTGCTGACGAAGAAAAGCTCCGGGCATACGAGATAAGCGTTCGCAAGCAGTGCCGTGACCTCGTTCAGGCTCCATTTGTTTTTGTTCACTATATCGGATATGTCGATATTTTCCTCAAATTTCAAGGCTCCGGCGATCATCGCGGGAGCAAGCTCGTCGATCACCACATTAGCGCCTGCCGGTACGGTGAGACAGCCTATGAGCATTACGGCCGCTAAAAACACGGAGATCATTCTTCGGGCTGCTTTTTTCATATTTCATTCCCCTAAACATTTGATCGTTATGGCAAAAAACACATACACAGATTATTATATAATAATAACGTCAGGAAATCAAGTGTTTTTTATATATTTGTGCATTTTTCCTGTTAATGTCAATTTTTTATACATACCAAAGCTGTCGGCCGGAAAAAATAAAATCAAAAAAATATTGACATTCACCACAAGATATGCTATAATAATCTCTTGCAGGCACAATATATTGTTGCCGGGCAGATTTATCGTTTGCCGGTGCCTCAAAAGCACAGAGATATACGCGAGCAAAGGAAAGGAACGAAAATGAAGATCATCAAGAGAAACGGCTCGGAAGTACCGTTCGACGCCGAAAAGATCAGAGCTGCCGTCACCAAGGCAAATCAGGCGGTCGATGAGAGCGCGAGAATGACGGCTCTGCAAATAGACCGCATAACAGAAAGCGTGGTCATCTCCTGCGGAGAGCTCGGACGCTCGCCCAGCGTCGAAGAGGTGCAGGATATGGTCGAGCACCAGATAATGGCGCACGGAGCCTTTGAGGCCGCAAAGGCTTATATCACCTACCGCTATACAAGACAGCTCATACGTCAGTCGAACACCACCGACGACAAGATACTCTCCCTCATCGAGTGCAGCAACGAGGAAGCAAAGCAGGAAAACTCGAATAAGAACCCGATAGTGAACTCCACCCAGCGCGACTATATGGCGGGCGAGGTCTCCCGCGACATCACCAGCCGCCTGCTCCTGCCCCGCGATATCGTCGAGGCGCACAACGAGGGCATCATTCATTTTCACGATTCCGATTATTACGCGCAGCATATGCACAACTGCGACCTCGTGAACCTTGAGGATATGCTACAGAACGGTACGGTCATTACCGGCACGCTCATCGAACGCCCGCACAGCTTCTCCACCGCCTGCAACATCGCGACACAGATCATTGCCCAGGTCGCCTCGAACCAGTACGGAGGCCAGTCCATTTCGCTGACTCATCTCGCGCCGTTCGTACAGGTCAGCCGCAGGAAGCTTCGCAACGATATCCGCGACGAGGCTGTGCAGTTCGGTGTGACTCTCGACGACGACACCGTCGCGAAAATGGCGGAGAACCGCCTGCGCGAGGAGATACAGCGCGGCGTACAGACCATACAGTATCAGGTAGTGACCCTGCTGACCACTAACGGACAGGCTCCGTTTGTCACGGTGTTCATGTACCTGAACGAGGCGAAGGATGAACAGGAAAAAAAGGACCTCGCGCTCATAATCGAAGAAGTGCTCCGTCAGCGCATTGAGGGCGTGAAGAACGAAAAGGGCGTCTGGGTAACGCCCGCGTTCCCGAAGCTCATCTACGTGCTCGAAGAGGACAACATCACCGACGACAGCGAATACTACTACCTCACCCGGCTTGCCGCGAAATGCACGGCAAAGCGCATGGTGCCCGACTATATCAGCGAAAAGAAGATGCTTGAGCTCAAGGGCGACGTGTACACCTGCATGGGCTGCCGGTCTTTCCTCACTCCCGACCGCTTCACCGACGCGGGTATAGGCAATATTGCCAACGCGAAGAATTACGTTCCCGGCAAGCACAAGTACTACGGGCGTTTCAACCAGGGCGTGGTCACGATAAATCTGCCCGACATAGCCCTGTCCTCCGGCGGCAATAAGGAAAAGTTCTGGAGGATATTCGACGAAAGGCTTGATCTGTGCTACCGCGCGCTGATGTGCAGACATAAGAGACTGCTCGGCACACCGTCCGATGTGGCGCCGATACTCTGGCAGTACGGAGCTCTGGCGAGACTCGGAAAGGGAGAGCCTATCGACAAGCTCCTGTTCAACGGCTACTCGACCATTTCCCTCGGCTTCGCGGGACTTTACGAGTGCGTAAAGTATATGACCGGCAAATCCCACACCGACCCGGAGGCAAAGCCCTTTGCGCTCGATGTGATGAATTACCTGAACGACGCCTGCAAAAAATGGAAGGCGGAGACGAACATAGACTTCTCCCTGTACGGAACGCCGCTGGAGACCACCACCTACAAGTTCGCGAAGTGCCTCCAGAGACGCTTCGGAATCATCGAGGGCATCACGGACAAGAGCTATATCACAAACAGCTACCACGTCCATGTGACCGAGAAGATCGACGCGTTCTCAAAGCTGCGCTTCGAGGCGGAGTTCCAGGCTCTCTCACCCGGCGGAGCGATAAGCTATGTCGAGGTCCCGGATATGCAGAACAACATCGAGGCTGTGCTCCAGGTGATGAAGTTCATATATCTCAACATCATATACGCCGAGCTCAATACCAAGAGCGACTACTGCCAGAACTGCGGCTGGGACGGCGAAATAGAGATAGTCGAGGACGACGGTAAGCTTATCTGGAAATGCCCGAACTGCGGAAATACCGACCAGAACACCATGAACGTCGCGAGACGCACCTGCGGCTACATCGGCACACAATTCTGGAACGCCGGCAGGACGCAGGAGATAAAGGAAAGAGTGCTCCACCTCTGATATAATGCAGAATGCAGAGTTATTAAAAATCCCCGCTGTCAGAGAGCTGACGGCGGGGTTTTCGGACGAGGTATATCATGTATTACGGAGAAATAAAAAATTACGATATCGCAAACGGGCTCGGCGTGCGCGTCACGCTGTTCGTGTCGGGCTGCCGGAACCGCTGCGAGGGCTGCTTTCAGCCGCAGACGTGGGATTTCGGCTACGGTAAACCGTTCACGGCGGAAACGCAGGACGAGATCATCGGAATGCTCGCTCCCGACTACATCAACGGGCTGACCGTACTTGGCGGAGAGCCCATGGAGCCGGAGAACCAGCGTGAGCTACTGCCCTTCCTGAAACGCGTCAGGGCGGCTTACCCGGGCAAGGATATCTGGATATTCTCGGGCTTCACGTTCGAGGAGCTGACGTCGGGAGCCGGCAGGTGCCGGACAGAAGTGACCGATGAAATCCTCTCGCTCGCCGACGTGCTCGTGGACGGGAGGTTCGTACTCGCCGAGAAGAGCCTTGCGCTCACGTTCCGCGGCTCGGCGAACCAGAGGGTGCTCGACCTGAAAAAGAGCCTTGCCGCAGGGAGCGCGGTAAGCTTCGACGGCATTCGTCAATGAGAGGGCATATCGGCAAGTATGTTCTTCAAGAGCTTGAACAGCTCCTTTGTCTGCTTGCCCTCATATTTGGTCTGGAGCACGTTGTTCAGCGCTATCCTGTTGGGCGCGGCCGCTATGGACCGGGCTATATAATCGCTTTGCTGTGAATAGGGCGTTCCCGAGAGAGCCTCGGCGACGCTCTTTTCTGTTTTGCTCTGCTTTTTTGCCGGAGCCGCCGCCTTTTCGGACTGCGCAGCCTTGGTCTTTGAGCTCTTTTTCTTTTCCTCCGGGGCTTTTTTCCCGGGCGCGGCGTCTTCCCTGAATTCCTTGATCTCGGTTATCTTGCGTATGTTCACGCCTTTTTCGCGCAGGATATTTATCGGCTCGTCGAAGTCGGAATCCTTTGAGACTATGAAGTAACAGCCGACCCTGAGCCCTGCCGACATATTACCGATATCGTAGAGTATCATACAGTCGAGAGCGTTCTTTATCGGGAATTCGACCTTGATATACTCGAACTCCGCGCTGCAGCTCACTATTCGCAGGTGAGTCTCAAAGGGGATATGCGCGGCGGCCTTGCCGTAGTATATCCTCACCTTGTCGGTTTTGCCGAGCATTTCCAGCCCGGTGAGGCAGTCGTTCTTCACGTTCTCATAATCCACGAAGAAGTAATTGTTTATCTCGTTCTTGTTCTTTCCCATTTTCTGCTTTTCCTTTTATTTTTTTACTGCCCCGCCGAAAAGATATATCCCCGAGAACGGGTCATAGCCTACATTCTCCGTTCCCTTGGCGCGGAATACATATTCCTTCTCGAAGCACAGCGGCGCGAACCAGCCGTTGTCCATTACGAGCTGCTCGGCTTCAAGGCAGTATCTCGCCGCCGCGGCGCTGTCGGGAGCTGTAAGGGCTCCGGAAAGGATATCGTCGAGCTTGCGGCTCGATACGCCCGCGTAATTCAGCGCGGACGCGGACGAAAATGTCCCGGGATAGGACACCGCGCCTCCGCTTCCGCCGCTCAGACGGACAAGAGCAATATCGAAATCCCCCGATGAGAGCACCGATATGTATTCGCTGTAAGGCAGCTCGGAGATCATGCAGTAGACGCCGAAATTATGCTGCCACTCCTGTATGAAGCTCCCCACGCTCTGCCGCAGGGACGTGCCCTCGGGCATGAGTATGCGCACTCCGGAGAGAGCTCCGGGCTTTATCTCGCGCATGGCGCGTTCGCCGCGGGCTATGATGTCGCTGCGGGAGTAAACGCCGTTGTCGGGACAGCCCGCAAGAGCGCGGTAGTCCTCGCCGTTCACGGTTATGCCGTCGGGAACTATGCGGTCCGCGGCTGTATATATCTCACCGCCGAAGTCCGCGTGAACGCACCCGGCGAGAGCTATGCGCAGGTCGGACGACTCAAATACGCCGCGGGTATTGAACATAACTCCCCACACTGCGGTCGAGTATGTATTATACGGATATCTGCCGCTGTACCGCATTATCCTGTCGCTGTCGGCGGTGCGGCATACCTGAACGTCGTCGGCTTCGAACCACTCGCCCGCGTCGGCGTTTATATTGTAGGTGACGGAGCGCGGAGCGGTGCCGAGAGCCTCGGCGTTGAGGCTGTTGCGTTTCAGTTCGATAAAGTTGCCGTTCTTCGTCCACTTGTCGTAGTGCCAGCGGCTGACGTAAAACGCGCCGTTTGAGCCGACCCAGTCCCCGACAAGTCCGTACTGACCCTCGGTTAGCTCGTAATACTCACGGTTGCACGGCATGGCGGGCGCCGCCGCGAGCATCGCCTTCATATCCGAGCGGCGCTCATTCAGCGTTATTTTCAGCTTATATTCGCCGACAGCCTCTACCCCGAGCTGCGACATATCCCTGAGCCTGCCCTTATGTATCGCTTCGGCGTTCTTTATGAAGTAGTATTCCTTCGCCCTGCCGGAATCGAGCTCCGGCGACATAAGGCGCTCAAAAGCAAAAACAAGATCGTCCGCGGTGCAGGGAGCCGTGAAGTTGTCCGTGCCGTACCAGCGTATATCCTCACGGAGCCTGAACTCCCACACCAGCCCGTCGTCGCTCACGGTACATTCCTCCGCCAGCCCGGGTACTATCTCGCCTCCGTCCGCGACCCGGTACAGACCGAGGAACACGTTGGCGATGATCTCCGCGGCGCAGTCATTCTCACAGGTCTGCGGGTCGAGTGTGGCGGGGCTTCCGGTTATCACGGAAGCGAACGCCGCACCGAAGCCCTTCTTCGGGTCCTCGTCCCTGTTCCCGTCGCAGGAGGAAGCTCCGGAAATGACGGTCACGGCGAACAATGCCGCCAGAGCATACGCCGCAGTCCTTCTAAAATTCAACCGTTACCGCCTCCCCGGCTTCAAGGCTCTTCGGAACGTCTATTATGCGCTGGTTCCGGCTGCCGCGGAACGGCAGCTCCAGCGTACGCTCGGCAAGCACGAAGGGTCCGTCCACAAGCAGGTCGAGCTGCCCCAGAAGCTTGCCGACGAACTCCTCGGTCTCGCTTTTTTTCAGGAGCTGCTCGAATGTCCAGCCCGTGTAGCTCATTATATGGTAGCCGTCGGCTCTCAGCTTCACGGACAGGTCATAAAGAGGCTCGGGCTGGCAGAACGGGTCGCCGCCCGAGTATGTCACGCCCTTCACAAGCGGATACTGCTTTATCTTGTTATAGATCTTATCCGTGTCCGCAAGCCGTCCGCCGGCAAAATCGTGCGTCTCCGGGTTATGGCAGCCCTTGCAGTTATGCGGACAGCCCTGGGTGAATACGGTGAACCGTATGCCGGGACCGTCCACGAACGACTCCGGCACCAGCCCCGCAAGTCTTATAAGCATTTCAATCGTACTCCCTGTTGTTTGAGATATACGCGCGCACACGCAGAGGCACGCCTATGTCCGCGGCGCGTTCGCGGCACTTCTCGACCTCCTCCTCGCCGATCACATCAACGACGGTCAGCTTCACGTCCGGAATGAACGAGTGGGTGACTATGGCGAAATTGAGCATCGAGTTGTAGGACGCGAGCCCGAACCTTGACTTTGTTATTTCAAGATACTTCTCCGGATCCGAAGCGTTGAGGCTTATCGAAATGCTGTCTATCACGCCGCGCATAGAGTACAGGTCGAAGGTCGGGTGCATGAGCGACACAAGACCGTTTGTGTTCACGCGTATCTTCATGCCGGTCGTGCGCTTGATGTACTCAGCCGTTTCCACAAGCTCCCACGGACGCTCCATAGGCTCGCCGAAGCCGCAGAACACAACCTCGCCATACTTTGACGCGTCGACCTTGTCAAACGCCCCGATGATCTCATCGACAGACGGCTCATGTTCGAGCCACAGGCTGTCGTTCTCGCCGACCGTATCGTCGTTATGACGGATACAGAACGTGCAGTTGCAGGGGCACTTGTTCGTGATATTGGCGTACAGCGCCCCGTTAAGGTCATAGAATATCTTCATTGCTTTCATTGTCATTTCCTCTTTTTTCGTTTAATCCGCGTACATTATCCTGCCGGTCTCGGTGTCTATCTTCGCCCTGCCGCTTCTTACGGAATGAGCTATGCCCATTGACACGGCGAGCTCGCCCGCCTCGGTCGTCCGCGACGCTCCGAAGGTCTGCACGGTGTTCTTTACGAGCTCCGGTCTTTCAAGGCTGACGGAGCTGCGCAGTATATCCACGACCGCCGCGCCTATCTCCTCGGTAGCCACGTCGTCGAGCTTCCGCTTTTCGCCGCCCGGAGCAGTGCCGCGGAACTCCGTGTAATCCGCGGGCTCCTGATCCGCGCGCCATACGAACACCAGCTCGCCGCGCATCGTCTTTTTCAGCTCCATGCTGTCATATACCTCGGCAAAGCGCGTTTCAGCCTTTGCGCTCATCTTGGGTATGCCGAACGCTCCGAGCACGCGGTGCAGCAGGATATTCCTGCTGACCGGAGCCTCAGCGTTCACGATATCCGTTATCACGCGCCTTATCTGCGTATTGGAGCTCTTGTCGTAGTAATACTCCGGTTCGCCGGCAGTCTCCGGGATATAAGGCGTGTAGTAAACGGGGGCTGCGGCTGCGGCGGGCTCTTCCCTCTCGAACTTTATCTCGCGTTTCGCGGGAGCGGTGTCCTCGACGACAGACTCGCCGCTGCGGTAAGCCTCAAGAGCCTTTTCTGTCTCCTCGGTCAGCTGACCCAGCACCTTTCTGTCATTGTCCAGCCAGTCGAGGATATGGACGTTCAGTATCTTCCAGCCGAGACCCGCCAGCACCGACGGCTGCACTATGTTGCGGTCGCGGGCGTTGGTAAGCTCGAAGTTGCTGCGGCTCTCGCACATTATTCCCAGCAGGTATGTGCCTTCGCTGTCAGGATTAACTATTCCGATATCTATCTTGTAGTCGGACTGTCCTATTCCGCGCTTGACATCATAGCCCGCACCTCGCAGAGCTTCGGCGACGGTATCGGCGAAAGCCGCGTTGTCCTTCTTCCCTGCACCGGAGGTCTTTCTTACCGGCAGCGCGGAATTGCCCTTCGCGGCAAATTCCAGGAAGCCGCGGAGTCCCGCGACTCCCTCGGAGCGCGAACGCGCGGTGTCTATCTGCTCGGGACGGATAGTCGAGAATACCGTCATTTCCTTTCTCGCGCGGGATATGGCGACGTTCAGTCTGCGCCAGCCTCCGTCCTGATTGACGGGACCGAAGTTCATCGAGACCTTGCCGTCCTTATCGGGACCGTAGCCTATGGAGAACAGTATAACGTCGCGCTCGTCGCCTTGGACGTTTTCGAGGTTCTTGACGAGTATCGGCTCATACATCTCGTTCGCCGCCTGTTCGAGCCCGGGATCCTTGCGGAGCTCGTCGGCTATCATATCGTCAATGAGGATCTGCTGTATGATATTGAAGGTGACCACGCCTATGCTGTCCTTACGGAGCACAGGGTCGGACAGACGGCGTACGATCTCCGCCGTGACAGCCTCCGCCTCTGCACGGTTCTGCTTTGAGCCTCCCTTGTCGTAGAAGCCCTCGACGTGCACCCAGCTGACCTTGGAAACAAGATCGTCGGGCGACGGGAACGTGCGCAGGCTGTTGTCGTAGAAGCGGCTGTTGCTGTACGAGATAAGGCTCTCGTGGCGCGAGCGGTAATGCCAGAGCAGATGTCTCTGCGGCATGGCAAGCGCAAGACAGTCGTCCAGCACGCTCTCAAGGTCCTCCTTCTCGATGTTCTCCTCGTCGGTATGGTCGGCGTTGAAGAACGAGGTCGGCGGGAGCTGTCTCGGGTCGCCGACTACGACCACGTTCTCGCCGCGCGCTATCGCTCCGACGGCTTCGCTGGTCGGGAGCTGTGAAGCCTCATCAAATACGACAAGGTCGAACTTCGGATAGGACGGGTCTATATACTGCGCCGCGGAAATGGGGCTCATCAGCATACACGGACAGAGCCTTCCGAGAAGGTTCGGGATACTGTCGAAGAGCTTGCGTATAGACATTCCCCTGCCGCCGCTCTTTATCGCCTTCTGGAGTATCGCCAGTTCGGAGGAATTCGCCGTTCTGCCGCCCGACGCGTCAGGCACTCTCGCGGAAAGTCTCGCCGCCAGCTCCTCTATGGTCAGCTCCTCGAAGCGCGCCGAGAAGTTGCGGTATTTTTCTATCGTGCGTTCGAATTCCGCTCCCTGGAACGATCTCAGCAGGGGCTCGGAGCTTACTGCGCGCGATATAACGGACTTGCAGACCGCCGCAGTGAGCGCGGGCTTGAGGCTGTTCTCGTCGAGAGCGCCGCTCCTGTACGCGTCGGAGGCGGGCTTAAGACCGAGCATATTCATCTTTCTGATGCTGTTTTCGAGCACTACCCTGTCACGCAGACTCTCCGCAGCGCCGCAGTAACCGCGGGCTTCCGCGGCTATGCTGCCGAACAGGTCGGCGCCGCCGCAGACAGACAGTACATCGGCGGCAAATTCGTTCTTCATGCGCGAGCAGTCAGCCAGCATCTCGTTATAACGCGCCCGGGCGTCGCCCAGCGCCGCCCTCACCGCGGGATCGGCGGCGTGAGCCGTGACTGCGCTCCGGAATTCCGGCTGAGCGTCCAGCATCATGTTCCGTATATCGAACGAAGCCGGCAGCGCAGTTTTCAGCTTCGGAAACGCGGTATTCACTCCGCGCCAGTACTCGCCGAAATACTTCGTCACCATGGGGTCGGCTGCGTTCAGCGACGCGGCGAGCTGACGGTATTCCGACAGAGTGCCGAGTATCTGAACGATATTGTCTTTTGTTACGTGATTCGGGTCCTTAGCGTAGACCGCGAGCTCCTTGACCTGCTTGCCGGAGCCGAGAGCCTTGCTGATGAAGTTGCTCTGCTGCGTCTTTTTCCAGTTCAGCAGAGCCGTATCCGGATCGTAGTTCCATACGCTCGGCTCAAACGCCGCCGAATATTCGCCGTATATCGCAACCAGCCGCAGTCCGCTGTCGATGAGCTTTTCCATTTCCGCGCGCACGGAAGCGGGATCCTCGCCGTTGACTATGCCGCCGAGGATAAGCTCCTGCTCCGACACCGCGCTCATAAGCCCGAAGGCTCCGTCGATGCCCTTCTTGTCGGAGGGCATCGGACAGCCGAGAGCCGAGCCGAGCTTCGCGTAGGCTTCCGCGGCGGCGGCAGCCTTGCCGGCGAGCTGTTCGGACAGCGCAGCGAACGCGCTTCTTATCTCTATCGTGTATTCCGTGAGGCAGACGTTCCTCAGCGCGGAGCCTTGCAGTCCGCCGAGGTCCTTCCCTGCCGCCGCTGTATCCGCGGCAGCCTCCGTCCACGCGGCATAGTCAGCCGCCGACGAGGAATTGATAAAGTCCCCGTCCAGCGTAAGTCTGCCGTCGTATGCCTTTACAGCCTCATACCGCGCCACCGCGTCATATACCGACATTCCCGCCGCGCGCTCGCTGTACAGCGCCGACATCGTGTCGTTGAGCTCAACGCGCAGAGAGTGGAGCTTTTCAGCCGTGCGGGCGTATTCCTCGGGAGACTTGATACGGCTCATTCCGAGAGCTTCCTCAAGCTGCGACAGTACGGCGCGCTTCTGAGCCTTGTTGGAATGGAGCTCAAGGCAGAACGCGTCGAGCCCTATCTTTTTCAGTCTCTTCTGCACTACCGACAGAGCCGCCATTTTCTCCGCGACGAACAGTACCGACTTTCCCTGAAACAGCGCGTTCGCTATCATATTCGTTATCGTCTGTGATTTGCCCGTTCCGGGAGGACCGTGCAGCACGAAGCTGCGCCCGAGGGACGCTTCGTACACCGCTGCGAGCTGCGAGGAATCGGCGCTCATAGGCACCGCCATATCCGCCGGGGTCAGCTTTTCGTCGAGGCCGTGGGGCGTGAGCTCGGCGGCTTCGTCCTCCCACTCGGTCTTTCCCGACATAAGGCTCGCCACGACCTTGTTCTTCGCGAGGTCTTCGGAGCGGTTGCGTATGTCGTTCCACATAATAAAGCGGCTGAACGAGAACTGACCGAGGAAGGCTATCTCCTCGATGTCCCAGCGCTTCTTTGACATAACGGCCTGACGCACCGTGCTGAACACCAGAGACAGATCAACGCCCTTCTCGTCCGTCGGCAGCGGGTCGAGACCGTTTATCGCGATACCCTGATCCTGCCGCAGCAGCTCCAGCAGCGTTATATTCATCTGCGTTTCCTCTCCGCGCACACGCAGAGAGTACGACTTGTCCTGTATCTTCCTTACCAGCTCGACCGGAACGAGCACCAGCGGCGCGTAGCGTGGCTTCACAGCCTTGTCGGTCTCGTACCAGCGCAGGAAGCCCAGCGCGAGATACAGCGTGTTGGCGCCGTTCTCCTCAAGGCTCACCTTGGCGTCGCGGTGGAGCTTTTTCAGCGTCTTTTCAAGCTCCGTCTCGCTTATGAACGTGCGGAGCCTGTGGTTTTTGAACTCGGACTCCGCGATTGCGGATATCTGATCCTTATCGTTCTCGGTCTCGTATATGCGGCTGTCGGACAGCACAAAGGAACGCTCCGACGGGGCGGGCATTATCCTGAAGCTCTCGCCGTCCGATATCTCGTCCTCCAGCTTGCCCAGATCGGCGGTCATGAGCTGCACATTGGACGAGGCGGGACGGAAATTGAGCAGGCTGTTGCGCAGGCTCAGGTCGAGCAGTCTGCGCTCCCAGATCATCTGCTTCGTAAGCTCCCTCTCCGCTGCGGTCTCTCCTCTGCGCGAAGTGTCTATCAGTCTCGGCTCGGCAGTGATCTCGTCCCTATCGCGCCTGCCGTAATCGACAGCCTTGTATGTGCCGTCCTCGGCAACGCGGGCGGGTATCGGTCTTATACCGCTGCCCCGGCAGCGTTTTACGTCAACGGCATATTGGAATTCGTCGAGCTGCCCGAGCTTCGTGAGAGCGTGGCTCTCGGCATGGGCAAAGTCCGTGCCGCTGCCCGCGACGAAATCGGTGCACTCGACGACGCATATCTTGTCTATCCCCTCCGCGGCGCGCTTAGTGAGTGCGGAAACATCGTCCTCGGCGCAGTCGGAGAAGGTCTCGTCCTCCAGCCAGAAGCCCGCGAAGCAATGCCCTCTGACAAGTATCACCAGCGGATTGAGCCCGACCTGTTCAAGACAGGACGCGAACAGCAGAGTGAGGTCGAGGCACGTGCCGCG
>JAIKZF010000033.1 GCA_024682455.1 Ruminiclostridium sp.
CGGATATTATAAGTTTTCATTGACTTTTGCGCCGATCTGTGCTATAATAACGCAGTATTTTTTCGTAAAGGGAAGAAGGATAAATATGATATGCAATAACATACTTGAAGCGATAGGACACACGCCGATGATACGGCTGAACCGTATGCACAAACCGGGCAGCGCCGAAATACTCGTGAAGTTCGAGGGTCTGAATGTCGGAGGCTCGGTCAAAACGCGGGTAGCCTACAACATGATCCTCAACGCCGAAAAAGAAGGGCTAATAGGCCCCGATACAGTCATCGTCGAGCCGACCAGCGGAAATCAGGGCATAGGGCTTGCGCTTGTGGGAGCCGTACGCGGCTACAGGACCGTGATAATCATGCCTGATTCCGTCAGCGAGGAGCGCCGCAAGCTCGTCAATCACTACGGCGCGGAGGTCATACTTATCCACGACGACGGCGACATCGGCAAGTGCATGGAGAAGTGCGTTCAGACAGCGCTCGAAATGAGGGACAGCGACCCAAACGTTTTCGTTCCGCAGCAGTTTGAGAACAAAAACAACACCTTCGCACACAAATACTACACCGCCCTGGAGATACTCGAACAGACCGCGGGCAGGATAGACGGCTTCTGCTCCGGCATAGGCACCGGAGGCACGATAACCGGCATAGGCGAGACTCTCAAAAGCCAGTACCCCGATATGGAGATCTGGGCTGTCGAGCCCGAGCACGCCGCGATACTCGCGGGGGGGACCGTCGGCACACATCTGCAGATGGGCATAGGCGACGGCATTATCCCTTCGATACTTAACAGGAACATCTACGACCATATCCATATCGTCACCGACGAGGACGCGATAAACACCGCGAAGCAGCTCGCTTCACTCGAAGGCATAATGTGCGGCATATCAAGCGGAACGAACGTCGCGGCGGCGATAAAGCTGGCGGAGAAGCTCGGCGAGGGCAGGACTGTGGTGACGATCCTGCCGGACACAGCCGAAAGATACTTCTCTACCCCGCTTTTCGGTTAAGTCATGGGGAGCATTATCGGGATCGCCGACCTCTCCGCGCCGGAGCTTGCCCCGTTCAGAACTGCGGACGAACGCGAGCTTATCCGGCAGGGCGTGTTCATAGCGGAAAGCCCGAAGGTCATACGAACGGCTCTTGCAGCCGGGTACGAACCTGTTTCAGTGCTCGCGGAGCGCGGCTGTATCACCGGGCGGGCTGCCGACATAGCGGAAGGCTGCTCACAGGCTCCGATATATACCGCGGACCGCGGCACGCTCGAAGCGCTGACCGGCTACCGACTTACGCAGGGAATCCTCTGCCTTATGCGCAGAAAGGAGCTCCCGGAGCCCGGCGATGTTCTGCGCGGCGCCGCGCGTATCGCGGTGCTTGAAAACATAATGAACCAGACGAACGTAGGCGCGATATTCCGCTCAGCCGCCGCGCTCGGAGTCGACGCGGTGCTGCTCACCGAGGCTTGCAGCGACACGCTGCTGCGCAGGACAGTCCGCGTGAGCATGGGAGCGGTTTTTCAGGTGCCATGGTGCGTTATCCCGGGACGTTCGCCGGAGTATGTCGGAGCTCTCGCCTCTATGGGGTTCTCCTGCGCGGCAATGGCGCTTCACGGAGACCCGGTAAGCATAGACGACCCGTCCTTGTGCTCGGAGCCGCGTCTTGCGCTGTTCTTCGGAACGGAGGACAGCGGACTTAAACCTGAAACGATAGCCGCGTGCAGCCGTACGGTGAAGATACCGATGTCGCGCGGCGTGGATTCCCTGAACGTCGCGGCAGCCTCCGCGGTGGCGTTCTGGCAGACAAGAATTGCCGATGATCGGTAAACAGAAAACGATCCCCCTGCCCGATATTCTCATGACCGGGCAGGGGGTATTTTTGTTATTCACGCATTTCTTCGGGCATTGCCCCCACGGAAATCAATTCAGAAAGTCCGCGAGCTCCCGCAGCTTCTCCGTCACAGCCTTATCCTGCGACGCGGGTATCTCGTTTGTATTGAGGCTGAACACGGGCTCGTATATATCTGCGCAGTTCATCGTGTGCAGCAGAGCTCTCGCGGTCTTAACAGCCCTGTCGGGCTTTCCGTCGCCGCCGCCGACAAGAATGATACCGCCCTTTTTTGGCTTGACAAGCTGCGTTATCCCGAGGGCTCTGTCGGAGCAATAAAACATCTGGAGCCGGCTCGCGACGCACAGGAGCTTTCCTGTGAGCTCGGAAAAATGCAGCGGCGAGGCTATCACGATATTGTCGCTCTCGCGGATCTGCGAGTATACCTCCTGCATAGCGTCATGTATCGAACAGCCGGGGTGCGTCCTGCAATACCGGCAGTCCACGCAAGGCGATATATCGCTGCCGTAAGCGTTTACGACAATGTGGTCATCGTTCAGCTGCCTTACAAGCCCGTTTATCAGATATGCCGTGTCTCCGTTCTTATGCGGAGAACCGTTGAATATCAGCGTTTTCATTTTCTTTCCTCATCGGATGTGTTTTTGCGAAAGCCCGGCGCCTGCCTGACGTTCGCTGTCCCTAAAAGCGTATCCATGTGGTCTCCCGTTTATCGGCATCTCACGTGACACGCGTTTCATTGTTCCTTACCGCAACAGTTTTTCTCCCATTGCTTTTTTCTTTCTTATGTGCTATAATCAATATATCCTGAACAACCGCTTTCCGTATGAGCGCCGGTATCACCTTGCTCTCAGACATTCCCGGATCGTGCCGTCCTCGTTATAGTGCATTTCCGTCACGCACACCGAGCGGTGGAAAAGGCTGCCTCCGGGGAGCTCGTCGGTATGGTAGAACAGCCAGCTCCTGCCTCCGAAGTCGCAGACTCCGGGGTGGTTGGTGAAGCAGGAGGTCTCCTTCATCAGTACGCCGCGGTATTCCCAGGGACCCGTTGGACCCGCAGAGACGGAGTATGCAAGATGCTCGTTCCTGCCCTTTCCTTCGGCAAACGCGGCAAAGATCATATAGTAGATGCCGCCGCGCTTATAGAACCAGGGACCTTCGCCGTACGTTGTGCCGGTCATGTGGCCGCCTTTCCCGAAGGAGTCCGTCGTCATCGGTACACGGACTATGCCCTTTTCTGTATCGTAAGAGATCATATCCTCGTTCAGTATGACATAACGGAGCTCGGGATTGCCGAAATACAGATATGCCTTGCCGTCGTCATCTATGAACACCGTCGGGTCGATATCGTTCCAGTCTCCCTCGTCTATCAGCGGATATCCAAGATCACTGAACGGCCCCTCAGGGCTGTCGGAAATACCCACGGCTATCGCCATTCCGCCGTTTTTCCTGTGTACGGGGCAGTAAAGGTAGAATTTCCCGCCGCGCTCTATGCACTGCGGAGCCCACGCGCGGTCGTCGGCCCACTCTATATCGTCGAGCGAGAATATCCTGCCGTGATCCGTCCAATGCTCCATATCCCTAGTGGAGAAGCAGCGCCAGTCGTACATCGTGTAGAAATCGTTCACCAGCTCGTTCTCATCATGGGTCGTGTACAGATACAGCGTGCCGTCATATACCATGGGCGCGGGATCAGCTGTATATATGCTTTTTATTATCGGTCCGTCCGTCATTCTTGCCGCTTCCTTTCATGTGAACTACGGTATGGATAAATTATAACGCAGATATTATGTAAAGTCAATGATATAACAGAAAATAATTGCGGATCACCGCGCGGGAGTGATATTTATTTCTATCTGGAACCCATGGCACGGCTGCCACAAGATAAGCCCGGGATGTGCGAACTGCTACGTTTACAGGCGCGACGAGAGCATAGGCAAGGACGCCTCCGAGGTCACAAGGATCGGCGACTTTGTCCTGCCGCTGAAAAAGAACAGGCAAGGCCTCCACAAGCTGACAGCTGACGACGGTGTGGTCTTTACCTGCATGACCTCCGATTTCTTTCTGGAGGACGCCGACGAATGGCGGCAGGAATGCTGGGATATGATACGCGAAAGGCAGGATCTGCACTTTCACATCATCACGAAAAGGATACACCGCTTCGGACTGTGCGCGCCGCCGGACTGGGGCGACGGCTGGGAGCACGTAACGATATGCTCTACCTGTGAGGATCAGGAAAGGACCGACCTCAGACTGCCGATACTGCTTGACCTGCCGCTGAAGCACCGCGAGGTCATCTGCGAGCCTATGCTCGGCGCGATAGATATGGAAAAGTACCTTGCCTCCGGTCTGATAGAGCACGTGACCTGCGGCGGAGAGTCCGGCAGCAGCGCGAGACCGTGCGATTTCCGTTGGATACGGGAGGTGCGCAGAGAATGTGTGCGTCACGCCGTACCGTTCACCTTCAAGCAGACCGGCGCGGTATTCATAAAGGACGGCAGGACTTATCACATCGAGCGCGCCATGCAGATGCCGCAGGCTAAGAAATCCTGCCTCAGCTATATACCGGGACAGGGCAGCGCCGACGGGATAGTCTATAAGCTTCCGGAGCGCGGAGAGCTGTTCGCCGGACTGCGCGGGTCGGATTTCAGGAGCAGGTTCCGTCTGTCGGCAGATGATAAGAGATATGTCGCGGAAAAAGGCATGGAGACCATACGCAGACACGCGGCGGATTTTGTTGAGAAGCGTCTGTCAGCGGAAAACCCGGAGAACGACGGAAAGCAGACCCCTATGAATGGGCACCCCGTCTTCATTGCGCAGCACGCCACAGCCTGCTGCTGCCGCGGCTGCCTTGAAAAATGGCACCATATCCCGGCCGGAAAGGTGCTGAACGCAGATGAGCAGGAATATATAGTCGGCGTGCTTATGTACTGGATAGAAACGCAAATGGGCGCAGGAACGGAATGATACGCGGAGCACAGCCGACCTCGTGTGTGCGGAGGGGAAAATGAACAAAAAACTGAAGCCATGGTTTATCGGCAGCATCGTGTGCGCGGCGATGCTCGCCGCGGCGCTCATCATATTGGGGTTCGACGGGAGCTTCACGGACATGAAGATAAGCACCATGATGAGGGTCGGATTTCCCGCGGCATGGGCGATGTTCTTCTCGGTATGGAGCTCCTGCGGGTTCGTCGGGACGGCGATAGAGCTGCGCACGGGGCGACGCGCTGTGCTGCCCGTTTTCCTTGGGATAATGCCGCTGCTGCTCGCCGCGCAGACTGTATGGGCGCACCTCGACTATTCGCCAGGCGGCATGCTGAACTTCTCAAGCCTTGCGCTGGCGCTGAGGCTGATCATGTACACCGCGCCCGGGATTATTATGCTCATCGCCGATGTAGCGCTTATCATCACAAGGCTCCGGAAAAAGCCTTCACCTCCCGAAGCCGCAGGAGAAGCGGTCTGCTTCACAAAGCTCAGAGCGCTGTACATAATACTGTTCGTGGTGTTCGCGCTGCCGCCGTTCGCGTTTGTCGCGGGCTGCGTAGGTGCGCAGGAGGCTGCGCTGATCGGAGCGAAGCACGAACAGCGCAGAACGGCAGAGCTCGCCGTGGAATACTACAAAGCTGCCGACGATATGATAGACTACTGCAACGATATGTATCTCGACGATACGATATTCGGACTGCCGCTGCGGCGTCCGACGGCGCTGATAGATTACGACGAGATGCGCGTGACGTTTCTTATCAGCACATATAAGGACGAGATGCTTTCGTACAGGCTGGAACGCGTTTCGGAGGAGCCGCCCGGGCTTGTGCATTTCGTCTGCCAGCTCGAGGGCGCGGGCAGGGAGTTCAGGTTGTATATCTTCGATGAGGGCTCCGGCAGCCGCGTGTGCGTCACGGTCGAGATGAACGACGGCTCGCTGTGGTACGCCGACATGAACGGCGAGAGGCCGCTCATCAGCTCCTCGCCTGCCCCGACATCGCCGAGGCTCTGCGGCTCTCGGACGTGCTCGTGGAATACGGGAACAACAACGCGGAGGACGGCACGCAGTTCCCTCGGTACTCAATGGGGATAACGCGCAACACCTTCGGGCTCGACCGCAGCGCCAAGACCGGGTATGTCATTTACTGCCGCCCGGACTACAGCTGGGCGAGAGAGGGCTATGCTCCCCCTTGCGGGAACATCTATGTCCGCAAGCTGGAATTTGAGCCTTTCGACGAAAATGATCTCATCTACATCGAGCCCGTGGCGAAGATACCGCTCGACGAGCCGGGCGAGTACATAATGCCTTATTACAAGTCGGGCGGCGGCATACTGCTGTACACCGCGGACGGCATTTACAACGCCTATATGAGCTCACCGGGGGATACCGGGTTCGACGACTGCGCATATTCTTTAAACAAATCGGAGCAGCAGAGAGCTCGCCGGTTGAAGCAAGGCTGCATACTGACCGGCTGCGCGAAAAAAGCGATAGAATAAAAAGTGTCCTCAGAAGCTGTTGAGGGCACTTTTTTTGCGCCTCGGGAAGCCTGTACACAATACACAAATATGGAGCAGCCGGATTGTGAGATGTGACAAAAGATGTTTGTGCCTATTGACAATTCGGGAAAAAAGCAGTATATTGAATATACGTTCATTGAATATTTATTTAATATTTGAGCTCAAGAAAGCGGTGATGTGCTGTGACAAGAAAAGAACAGAAGGAAATGCGGCAGAAACAGATAATGTTCAAGGCGCTGGAGCTCTTCGTTACAAAGGGCTTCGCGGAGACCAGGATAACCGATATCGCGGAGGCTCTCGATATAAGCGTGGGGCTGTTGTTCCATTACTACGAATCGAAGGAAAAGCTGTATCTTGAGCTTGTGAAAATGGGGCTTGAGGGAGCGAACGGTTCCGAAAAAACGCCGTTCGACGATCCGCTGAGCTATTTCGGGAATGTGCTTGACGGACTGCTCTCCACGGCGTCCGAACAGCCGTGGATCTGCATGATGTTCGTGCTTATGGCTCAGGCGCAGAAGCCGGGAATCCCGGAGGAGATAAGGCAGCTTGCCCTGACGGTGGATCAGATAAGCTTTTCCGCCGGTCTTATCGAACAAGGGCAGAAGCTGGGCTCGATAAGGGAGGGAGACCCGCTGGCGCTCTCTAACGCGTTCTGGTGCAGCGTGCAGGGTATCATGGAATACCATGCGGCTATGCCCGAAATGCCTCTCCCGAAAACGGAATGGATACTTGATATCATCAGGAAGGAACGAACGATATGAAAAAGAAGATAGTTATAGCAGGCGGCGGCATCGGGGGACTTTCCGCGGGCATATATGCTCTGAAAGCAGGCTATGACGCCGAGATCTACGAAAAGAATCCGGTCGCCGGAGGCGAATGTATGGGCTGGAACAGAAAGGGCTTCCATATAGACAACTGCATACACTGGCTCACCGGCACCGACAGCGGTACCTCGCTGTGGCAGTTATGGAAGACTCTCGGCGCGATAGACGAAAACACGGGATACGCGAAAACCGACAAGTTCTATACGTGCCGCCTCGACGGAAAGGAAGCCACTCTCTGGAAGGACCGCGACAGAACGGAAAGAGAGCTTGTCGCCCTCGCTCCGGAGGACGAGTCCGAGATACGCAGAATGATACAGCACGTAAGGTTTGCCGAAAGCTGCAGCATACCCGTCGAGAAGCCGCTGGATATGATGGGTGTGGGCGATTACATAAAAATGGGCAAAAGCATGGCGAATATGCCGAAGGTGATGAAGGAATACGGGGATATCGACCTGAACGAGCTCGCGGAGCGCTTTCATTCACCGCTGATGAAAATGCTCATCAAAGACTATATGCCCGCGGAATATACCGCGTACTCCTTCATCGTTTCCTACGCGACAATGACCGGAGGAAACGGCGAGATACCGCTCGGAGGTTCCCTCGCCATGACGAACCGGATAATCGAACGGTTTAAGAGCATGGGCGGCAGGCTGTTCACAAACGCTCCCGTCAAAAGTATCATTGTCGAGAAAGGAGCGGCAAAGGGCATCGAGCTCGAAAACGGCGAAAAAATAACCGCCGGTGCGGTGATATCGGCGGTAGATACAAGTCTTCTGTACGGCCGCCTGCTTGGCGGGGCGTACACTCCGAAGGACTGGGCGGGAGCCTACGGCAGCAGCTCCGACTATCCCGTGATGAGCGGATTTCAGGTCGCTTTTGCCGCCGACAACGGTTTCAGCGGCGACGGAACGATATTCTTCGGCTGTGACCCGATAAAGATCGGAAGCAGGAGCTTTGATATGATATCGGTGAAGAATTACGGCTATGAGAAGAGCTTCGCTCCCGAGGGCAGGACTGTACTCCAGACAAACATTTCGCAGTATGACGAGGATTATCTGTACTGGAAGAGCCTTTCAAAGGAGGAATACAAGGCAAGAAAGCAGGAGCTTGCCGACGGTATAGCAAAACGCCTCATAAAGGAATTCCCCGAACTGGACGGCAGGCTGGAGCTGCTCGACTGCTGGACTCCGCTCACCTATGAGCGCTACTGCGGCGCTTATCACGGCGCATACATGGCGTTCATCACAAAACCCGGGGTGAAAAAGCTCAAATGCGACGGAACAGTCAGGGGCGTGAAGGATCTTTACATAGCCGGTCAGTGGATAATGAGCCCCGGAGGCCTGCCCGTAGCGGCAGCGTCCGGTAAGTTCGCGGTGCAGAGAATACTGAAAAAAGAGAAAAGACCGATAGATATATGAGTGGTCTGCGGTACAGGAACGCCCGCCGGCAGGTATTACCTGCCGGCGGGCGTTTTTCAGTCTGCTTCCGAGAGAAAATGATCCGTCTTTTCCATAATATCCCGCAGATAGCTTATATTTAGAAAAACGTCGTCGCTCTCGACCGAGTGATTCGCGCGCTTATACTCGAACAGCGGGACCTTATTCTCTTCGCACAGTCTTTCGATCGCGGAAGTGTCCGCCCATTGATCCGATGTCCCGTGAAACGCGATACAGCCTCGCGTATCATTCTCGAACGTCATTTCGAGCGGAGTCAGAAGTATCGCTCTCGCGTTCAGGCCGTGTTTCTCGCGGTAAGCGAGAGCCGCCTTTGTTCCGATGCTCTTTCCGATAAAAACTATATCGTCAAAGCGCGAAAACCCGATATCCGCGAGCTGCTCCTCCGATTGTCCGAGAGCGTGCGCAGCCGCCCTGCGCATTTTATCGGCATTGCCCTTTGCGCCCTCTGGGAAATCCGAAAAAACGAGCGCGGTCACATCATAGCCTTTCGCTTTCGCAAGCCTCGATGAATAGTAGAGAAGAGGCTTTTCGCAGTGATAGCCTATTCCCGGAAACAAGATACATAATTTCATTTCTTCATACTCCTGTGCTCTCAGCCATTATGTCCTCAAAAATGTGCCGAATACCGGCTGCGGATATTTCCGAAGGCATTATAATAGCCCGGGCGTCTGTTATCATGCGGCGCAATATCCGCTGTACCCGCCGGGAAAAACCGGCGGTATCACTTTACAAAACGCCTGAAGCTGTGATATAATATCATAGCACCGCTCCTGCGCCGCAAGCCGGGGCGTGAACTTTATGTTCAGGCGGGCTCCGGCGCCGCGCTCGCTTTCTGTTTTATACATAGTCCTTTATCCCGTTCAGCCATATCCTCATCAGCCACTTATGAGGCCATATCTTGCTCAGAAGATGCTCGTACTTTACGAACAGCGTGCATACGGACATATCCCTGCCCTTCGCGGAATCGCGCAGAGCCTGCGCAGCCACGCGCTCCGGAGACACGAGCCCCGGGAATTTCACGGGCTTGCCGTTATGCTCCTTTTCAAGCATATCCGTATCTATCCAGCCGGGACACACCGCCGTGCAGATTATGCCCCGGGCTTTGAGCTCAACGTTGAGAGCCCGCGTGTATGAGCGCACAAAAGCCTTGCTCGCGGCATAAAGGTTTATGTAGGGGACGGGCTGGAACGACGACGCCGATGAAATGTTCAGTATACGAGCACCCGGCTTCATGAACGGTATCGCGTGTTTGCAGAGCAGACATACCGCCTTGCAGTTTATGTCTACCTCATTAACGATCACGTCATCGGGAAACTCCGCGCTCGCACCCATTTTCCCGATGCCCGCGTTGTTTATCAGCAGACGGATATCCGGCTTTTCGGCTTCGATAAGAGCGAACAGCTCCGCAAGATCGTCGGCGCGGCTGAGGTCGCACCTGACCGGACGTATCTTGTCTCCGAACCTTTCCCTCAGCTCGCCGAGCCTTTTCTCATTCCTTGCCACCGCCCAGATCTCATCAATACCGTCACTCAGCGCACCGCGCACGAATTCCTGTCCGAGACCGCCGGTCGCGCCTGTTATTATTGCTACCGCCGACATACATACACCGCCTTCATCAGGATTTGTTACTGATATTATAGCACCTGTCCGGTCCGATGTCAACCGTATCCGCGCGGGAGGCTGCATAAAAAAATACCGTCGATAATGGCGGAAAAGGAGTTCATTATGATAAAAGAGATAGTCCACGATCCGATATTTCTTGCTATGAAGTCGGAGCCTGCCTCTGCCGCTGACGACGCGCAGACTGCCGCCGACCTGCTCGACACTCTGACTGCGAACAAGGATACCTGCATCGGCATGGCTGCAAATATGATCGGAGTGCTCAAACGTATCATAGTTTTCGACAATAACGGCAAGTATTTGACAATGTTCGACCCCGAGATCATCAAAGCCGACAAGCCCTACGACACTCGCGAAGGCTGTCTGTCTCTCACGGGAGACCCCCGCCCCGTAAAGCGGTACGGAAGCATAAAAGTACGCTGGCGGAACGAGAAAGACGAGATAAGGATAAAGACATTCACGGGGCTTCCCGCGCAGATAATCCAGCACGAGATAGATCACTGCGACGGCATACTGATATAGACTAAAAAAGAAACGCGGTGCCATTTTTCTATGGCACCGCGTTTTTTGGCCGATGAAGCTCAGTTTTCTCCGGACGCTCCGCCGTCCGTGCTCTCCGGCGCGTCGTTTTTTCCGCCGGTGCAGCCGCCATTTTTCCGGCGCTGTTTTACGCACTCGGTAAGCAGATACTCGATCTGACCGTTGACCGAGCGGAACTCATCCTCCGCCCACGCGGCGAGATCATTGTACAGCTTTTCGGACAGTCTGAGCGGGACCTGCTTCTTAGCGCTCATCAATAAAGGCTCCCCGAGTTGACAACGGGCTGAGCGTCGTGATTACCGCAGAGAACTACGAGCAGGTTGGAGACCATAACGGCCTTGCGCTCGTCGTCGAGTTCAACGACCTTTTTCCTGCTCAGCTCCTCCAGCGCCATTTCTACCATTCCGACCGCGCCGTCAACTATAAGCTTTCTCGCGTCGACCACGGCGGAGGCCTGCTGTCTCTGCAGCATGGCGGCAGCTATCTCCGGCGCGTACGCAAGATATGTTATCCTTGCCTCGACTATCTCCAGTCCGGCATTCCTTACTCTTTCCTGTATCTCATCCTTGATACGGTTCGCAACTACGTCGCTGGAGCCGCGCAGGCTGCCCTCGTCCGCGATACCGTCGCCCGTTGTGTCAACGTTCGGCGCTACATCATAAGGGTACAGTCTCACAACGTTGCGCAGAGCCGAATCGCACTGCAGCGAGAGGTATTCCTTGTAGTTATCCACATTGAATACCGCCTGCGCCGTATCAACTACCTTCCACATGACCGCAATGCCTATCTCGACGGGGTTTCCGAGGCAGTCGTTTATCTTCTGCTTCGCATTGTCGAGGGTCATTATTTTGAGGGATATGCGCCTGTCGGCAGCTGCGGCGACCGATACGGCAGCCTCGCTGCCGCTTGCCTTGAGCAGTGCCGCAGCCGCGGCAGCTCCGCCGCCCTGTCCGACATCGCCGCTCTGACGGAGCTTTGTTCCGGCAGCGGGGTTGAACGACGAGCAGAACGGGTTAACAAAGTAGAAGCCGTCCTCCTTCAGCGAGCCTACATATTTTCCGAACAGCGTGAGCACGAGAGCCTCCTGGGGCTTAAGCACGCGCAGTCCGCAGAACGGGAACCAGCCTATGAACATCCATATTCCCGACACTATCAGCGTGATCACCCATAAGACGCCGCCCTCATCGGCATCGGTCTTTATGATGCTCATGATGAATACGATGATCGAAGCTATGTACAGCAGCAGCGTGAATATCAGCATTGCCATACCGTTCTTCTTGGTTGTGTAGATCTTTTCTGTCATTTTTATGCACTCCTTTCGGGTCAGAGCCCGTATTATCCGTTTCCCTCGAAAGTTTATCCTTTCGATATCATTATGATATCACATTTATTTCAATTTGTCAATAGTTTTCTGAAATTTTTTCCAAAAAACAAAAAAGCAGCCCCGGAGGTCATAAAACCTCCGGAGCATACCCATTAATTCCGAACGATCTTCGTATATGTTACCTTATCCGAGGGCAGCCCGTCAAAGGCGATATCCTCGCCTTTGAGATACTTGCCGAAAAAAGTCTTGTGGCTGTACACCAGATGCCGGAACATCTCGTCCGGCGGGAGCTTCCCGACAATGAATCTCAAAGGTATGAAGAATATGGCGTCCGTAAACCCGATGTGCTTCATATCGTCAAACACAACGCTGTATGTGTCGGCCGACGTGTCAAGGAACGGTCTCGTCTCGAAGTTTACGTACTCCCGGCAGCTTATCTGGCAGAACGGCTTTTCCATAGTCTTTTCCGGGTACTCGCCGAACAGAGCGCCGTCGATATTTATGCCGCAGGAGAACTCGTCATTGTAACGGCACAGATTATATGCCGTGCAGCCTCCCAGCGAATGTCCCGACGCGCCTATGCCGCGGCTGAGGTCTATGCTTTCCGCGTACCGCTCCTTTACCGCCTCCAGCGCTTTTTCCATGTCCTTTACCCATTCGCCGGCGCGGACGATAATGAACGGGGTATATTTGTTCTGGAATTCGTCGAACTTTTCAAGAGCTTCCCTGTGACCGGACTTCTCTTTTAAGCGTCTGAGCTGTGCTGCAACAGCGCTGACCATGTTCGTGTACATAGCTTTCTGTATCCGCTTGTCGAACAGGTCGGTGCTTCCGTCCTCGTAGTCGTTCTCCAGCGCCTCATAGGCGTGTCCTACGGACGCTATGATGTAACCGTGGCTTGCGAGAGCGCACAGCAGGTAGGTGTTCGCCTCGACATACGAATCGAGCCCCATGCTGAACATTATCAGCGGAAATCTCACTCCCGGAGCTATCGGGACATTCTCACAATACTCGGCGTAATTCGTTTCCTCTCCGGGGTCTTTTATATGGTACGCCTTCATGAGCGCAGCCTTCTTCGCAGCGGAGAAGATCGGCGCGTACTTTTTCCCCGCAGCGTCTTCCCTGTTTACGGGATAATACATTCTGACCGTGATCTTACGATCCTCGGTGCCGCTGCCGATCACTTTGTTTCTGCCTTTATCGACGACCGTGAAGCAGGCTGTGCCTACCGCGTATCCGCCCGAGGCATAGCCCTCCGGGGGCTTCGGTCTTCCCTTTTTCATCATATTGTGTCCTCTTCCTTTATCGTTTATGCAGGAAAAACGTCATATATCAGTTCACGCGGAAGCGCGAAACCTGATCCTTGAGCAGCTTCGACTGACCGGAAAGCTCCTCGCAGGAGGCTGCGGTCTGTTCCGCGGTGGCGGAATTCATCTGTACGACCTGGGATACCTGCTCTATGCCGCGGTTTATCTCGCTGATAGATTCACGCTGCTCGGCGCTTGCTTCGGCTATCATCACTATCAGCTCGCCGGTCTCGGCGGTCTTTGCCTTGACCTTCTTCATTGCCTCGGCGGTGTCGGC
>JAIKZF010000060.1 GCA_024682455.1 Ruminiclostridium sp.
CTCATGTCCGAGCAGAAGCAGAAAGCCCGCGCAAATCAGGCGTTCAAGGGCGGCTGGGACGAGGCTTCGATGAACGCGGTATCGGGCTTTAAGACCGAATTTGTCGGCTACAATTCCCTCACCTCCGAGACTAAGCTTCTCGGCATCATCAAGGACGGCGAGGCTGTAAAGAGCTGCGCCGAGGGCGACTCCGTGATAGCCGTCATCGAAAAGACACCGTTCTACGCGGAAATGGGCGGTCAGGTAGGCGATACCGGCGTTATAACCGCGGGCGACAGCGTAATGAACGTAGTCGATACAAAGAAGGCTGCGAGCGGTCAGTTCGTATGCTACTGCAGCGTGGAGAGCGGCGAGTTCTTCGCGGACGATATCGTGACGGCTTCCGTTGACGCCGAGCGCCGCGGAGCGATCAGGCGCAACCATACCTCCGTGCATCTGCTCCAGGCGGCTCTGCGCAAGGTGCTGGGCGACCATGTTCATCAGGCGGGCTCCTACGTTGACGAGAAGATCGGCAGATTCGACTTCTCGCATTTCAGCGCGATGACCCCCGAGGAGATAGCAAAGACCGAAAAGCTCGTAAACGACGAGATACTGAAAGGAATAGATGTTATAACGGAAGAGCTCCCGATCGAGGAAGCCCGCAAGAAGGGCGCAATGGCGCTGTTCGGCGAGAAGTACGGCGAGGTGGTGCGCGTAGTCAGCACCGCTGACGGCTTCTCCACCGAGTTCTGCGGCGGTACTCACCTCGACAATACGTCGAAGGCGGGTCTGTTCAAGATAATCTCCGAGTCGTCGGTAGCCTCCGGAGTGCGCCGTATCGAGTGCGTAACGGGCTACGGAGTCCTCGAAGCTCTTGAAGCCGCGAAGCAGACGATAGCCGGCGCCGCCGACGTCCTCAAGGTACCGAACCCGAATGACCTTATCAGACGCTGCGAGGCGGTAGTCTCCGAGCTCTCCGAGGCAAAGAAGGAGATCGACAAGCTGAACAGAAAGCTCTCCGCGAACGCTATGGGCGACCTCACAGCCAACGCCTCCGAGATAAACGGTATCAAGGTGTTCTCCGCTTCCCTTGAAGGCACGGTGGGCGATAACCTCCGCAAGGCGGGCGACGATATCAAGTCGAAGTATGACAGCTTTGTAGCCGTTCTCGCCGGTCACGCCGACGGCAAGGGCAACTTCCTCTGCATTTGCAGCAAGGAAGCGATAGAAAAGGGCGCAAACGCCGGACAGATCGTAAAGCAGATCGCCGCGATAGCCGGCGGTAAGGGCGGCGGAAAGCCCGACAGCGCTATGGCGGGCATCGCCGACCTCTCGAAGATACCCGAAGCGCTCTCCGCGCTCGGTGAGATCGTCTCCGGTATGCTTAAGTAAGCGCCCGGTCTGAGAACGCGGCAGCCTGCTCCGCGCTGGAACAAACGCCCCGCGTGTCCGACATGCGTATGCCGTTTCAAACGAAATAAACAACTGCGCCTTTCCGGGAGCCGGAAAGGCGCAGTTATTTTTGTCACATTACTTAAGCAGACGGATCAGTCCTTCTTGCCGCCGAAGAGACCGCCGATCTTATCAATGAGCCCTGCGGCGCTGTCAATGCCGAGCTTTGCCTTAACGCCGTCAACAATTCCGTTGATAACGTCGTCGGGGAGGTCAACTCCGATGATGCCCTCGACTGCCTGAACGGGGTTCTTCTGGAACTTGTCCATGAGGTCGGGCTCTGCCTGTACCTTTGCAACTACTTCGTCGATCTTTGCCTTGATGTCCATGATATTTTTCTCCTTTTGATATTATTGCGGACTTGCCGCTTACTGACCGATCTTCCTGTCCGGCAGACGGTAATATGTCTGCGCCAGGTCTTTAATGAAGGCGGCGTTCTTCTCGCTGAAATGCTTTGCCTCAGCACGCCATTTCCAGTTGCCGCCGAGAGTCGAGGGTATATTCATTCTCGCCCTGTCGTCGAGCCCGATGATGTCCTGCATAGGCACCACAGCCAGCCCCGCCTCGCTCTTGTAGAGCTCGCGTATCATAGTGCGGTTCATCTTCTCGAAGAGCATGGGCTTAAGGTATTTCCTGCACATGGCGCGGCTCTTCCTGTCCGCGGACTTGTACCAGCCCAGCACCGTCGAGTTGTCGTGAGTGCCGGTATAGCATACGCTGTTCTGAGGATATCTGTGCGGCAGGTGGTCGTTGTCGCTGGATTCGGGGTTGAAGCCGAACTGGAGCACTCTCATACCCGGAAATCCCGACTCCTTAAGCAGCTCCTTAACGCTGTCGAAGATATCTCCCAGATCCTCGGCGATTATCGGGGGCTCGCCGAGCTTCCCGCGCACGGCGTTCCACAGATCCATGCCCGGGCCCTGCTCCCACTTGCCGTTCACCGCGGTCATTTCCCCGGCGGGTATCGCCCAGTACGTGTCAAAGGCGCGGAAGTGGTCGATGCGCACGATATCGTAGAGCTTCGCCGCCTTTTCCACGCGGCTGATCCACCACGCGTAGCCGTCCTTCTTCATAGCCTCCCAGTCATAGAGAGGGTTGCCCCAGAGCTGTCCGGTCGCCGAGAAATAGTCGGGCGGGACTCCTGCGACGCGCTTCGGGCGGCAGTCGGCATCGGTCTCGTAGAGGCCGGTATTCGCCCAGATATCGGAGCTGTCCGGCGAGACATAGATCGGTATATCGCCGATTATCTTTATCCCGTTGCGGTTCGCGTAGCCCTTGAGCCTGTCCCACTGAGCGTAGAACGTGTATTGCAGGAACTTCCAGAAGCCTGTCTGCTTCGCGAGACGCTCGGACGCGGCTTTGAGAGCCTCGGGCTTTCTCAGCCGCAGGCTGTCGTCCCAGTCGAGCCATGAAATGTTGTTGTTTTCTTCCTTAATCGCCATGAAGAGCGCGTAATCTTCGAGCCAGAACGCCTCTTCCCTGACGAACGCCAGATATCCGGCGTTCTCGCTGAAATTCAGGTACGCCTTGCGCAGGAGCTCCATCTTGGTGCGGGAGACCTTCTCATAATCAACGAAGGAGGGATCCGCGCCGTAGTCGGCGGCATCGCACATCGCCGCGGTGATGAGACCCGACCTTACAAGGTCGTCGAGGTCGATGAGCAGAGGATTGCCCGCAAAGGTGGAAAACGACTGGTACGGCGAATCGCCGTAGCCGGTGGGGCCTATCGGAAGCACCTGCCAGTACTCCTGTCCCGCCGAGATCAGCCAGTCCACGAAACGCTCCGCCTGCGCGCCGAACGTCCCTATACCGTAAGGCGACGGCAGGCTCGTTATATGCATCAATACACCGCAGCTTCTCATACACAGTTCCTTGCCTTTTCGATAAATCTCATAAACGCCGCCTGTCCGGCTTCATTGCGCTTGAACACGCCCGCGTCGAGCAGGACCTGTCTGAACACCTCGCCGATCTCCTCTTTCAGTATCGCGTCGGCGTTCTGAGCGTTCGCCTCCGGGTGACGGGCGATGACGTCCTTCAGCCACTCCGCGTGACAGCCGAGCTTTTCGTCCGACGAGATATCCTCGCCGCTCAGCATAGCCCTTTCGAGCAGCTCCAGCTCCGGCGCGAGTCTTGCCGGCAGCACCGCCAGACCCATTACCTCGATGAGCCCGATGTTCTCCTTTTTGATGTGGTGGAGGGACGGGTTCGGGTGGAATATGCCGAGAGGTCTGTCCTCGGAGGTGATGTTGTTGCGCAGGACGAGGTCGCACTCGAACAGACCTTCTTTTCTGCGGGCTATGGGGGTTATGGTATTGTGCGGGACTCCGTCGGTCTCGGCGAATACGCCCGCAGCGGGGTCGGAATAGCCCCTCCAGCAGCGCAGTATGGAATCGCACGCCTCTCCGAGCTGCTTTCTGTCCGCGCTCCGGAGCCTTATGACGCTCATAGGCCACCTTACCGTGCAGGCCGAGACCTCCGGGAAGCCCGGAAGCGGGAATTTCCTCTCCGCGGGAGCCGTTTCCATGGGGAAGGTATATCTGCCTCCCTGGAAGTGCTCGTGGCTGAGTATCGAGCCTCCGACTATGGGCAGGTCGGCGTTGGAGCCGACAAAATAATGCGGCAGTATCTCGATTATGTCAAACAGCTTATCGAAGACCGAGCGGTCTATCTTCATCGGTATGTGCTCATTGTTGAACACGATGCAGTGCTCGTTGTAGTAGCCGTAGGGCGAATACTGGAACCACCAGTCCTGCCCGTCCACCGTCATACGCACAGGGCGGAGGTTCTGCCGCGCGGGGTGCGTGAGGGTACCGTGGAACCCCGTATTCTCGATGCACAGCTGGCACGCGGGATACGCAGCCTTCGGCATATTGCGGGCTGCGGCTATGTCGCGGGGATCCTTTTCGGGCTTTGAGCGGTTTATCGTAATGTCGAGATCGCCGTACCCGCAGCTGTACTTCCAGCGGATATCGCGCGATATGACCCCGGCGCGGTAGTAGTTGGTGTCGGCGCTGAACCGGTAGTACCAGTCCGTGGCGGCTTCGGGGCTCTTCGCGTACTCCTCTCTGAAACGCGCGTTCACCTCGCGCGGGAGCGGGGTGAGAATGCCCATGAGCTCGGTGCCGAGGATATCGCGGTAAGCTCCGGAATCCTCGATGACGCCGTTTTCGGCGGCGTAGTCCTCAAGCTTTTCGAGAAGCTCGTCCGTCGTCAGTCCGACAAGAGGCTCGCAGCTCTCCCACGCCCCGACGTTAAGCG
Source organism: Ruminiclostridium sp. (assembly GCA_024682455.1). GTDB lineage: Bacteria > Bacillota > Clostridia > Oscillospirales > Ruminococcaceae > Ruminiclostridium_E. Next base: position 4,690 of record JAIKZF010000060.1, read on the forward strand.
TCTGCATTATGCGGTTCCTGATGTATATTTCGTCGTCTTTTCCGATCAGACCCTTATCCAGTCCGTAACAAACCAGAGTCTGTATGAGCTCACAGATCATTTTTCGACCTCCCGCAGGTATTGTTTCCATATTATTATCAATTATATCATATAAAGACAAAAAAGGCAATAGGAGAAGAAAACTAAATTTGGCGCAAAACTTTCCCGGATATTAACGGCGGCGCGGGCTCCGCGCTTATATCATATAAAGACAAAAAAGGCAATAGGAGAAGAAAACTAAATTTTGCGCAAAGCTTTCCCGGATATTAACGGCGGCGCAGTCCCGTCACGCCGCTGCAAATATATCAACAAGCTGAAAGCCAAGTATGCCCGCTATGCAGACGACGCTCCCGACGAGATTAAGACCCGTGGGACGCGTGCTCTTGCTGAAAAGCCCGATCATGAAGATAACTATGAGTATCATAGGCGGTATGAACGAGAAATTAGTCAGGCTCTCCGCGGCGACCGCGTTCTCGCCCATGAGACCGAACGCGTTTGGTATCTTGCAGAGCAGGACAATGAGCAGTCCCTTCATGCCCTCGGGACTCTCCTTCGGTATCTTCCACGGCTTCGCGGCGGGCAGCATCACCGCAGCCAGGACTATCAGCGCAAACAGCAGCGTGAGAGTTGACGATATGTACGGCTCCGCCCACTTCATCACAAAGCCGTAGCCGAACCTTGCCGCCAGATAGAGCAGCAGCGGCAGGGCTATCTTCGCGTAGTTCACCTTGCCGCGCCCGGATATGGCTATCATCGCAAGCCCCGCCGTCGTAAGCACGATGAACAGCAGCTTCATAGGATCGGGCGAAAAGCCGTACATCACCGCGTCCGTGAAATACGACACAAACAGCAGGATACCGACCCATGCCTTAAGCTCGAAGGCGGACATATCCTCCAGTATCTTCGCGCTCATATCGAATTCAAGGTACTTTGAAAGAGCTATCAGCAGCACGCAGACCGCCGCCTGCCATGTGAACGTCAGCGTCCTGTCAGCCCACGGCAGCAGCAGCGCGAGGAACGGCGCTGTTCCCGCAGCCATAAGGAACGTAAGCTGCGCGCCGTTATAGCCCGCCTTGCTCACGGCGTATTTGTCATTGAGTGAGGTAAGAGTGTAAATGCCGACCACAGCAAGCATCAGAATCATATCCGTAATCTCCTTGCGTCCGGGACAGCCTCCCGGAAAAATAACGTACTGATTATAACACATCCGGAGGAAAAAAGCAATGGGAAAGACAATAAAAATTTTGATTCCCGGGATATCAGCGGGAAAACCCAAATTGAGCGGATTTGTATTGACAAGCGTATGCGATGTATGCTATAATCTGTATGTATATTGCTGAAAACGATAACACCGCAACGGTGTCCGAAGCGAAAGGAGCAGATAAACAAGTGAAAAAGATCAGAAAGCCCGCGGCTGCGGCTCTGGCGGCAGCGCTGATCATCGCGGCGGCAGGCTGCAACGGAGCCTCCGACGGCGGCAGACCGACCGAGCGTACAACAGCGGCTGACAGCGGTTCCGCGGATACGCCCGCCGTTACGACAACGACCCTCGATCCGAACAAGGAGATAGACCTCAACCCCGACTATCAGGAAATAGCCGATATCGGCACAGTCGACACCACCAACGAATCCGGCGTCGGCAAGCTGTACGAGGTCGGCAAGACCGCCGATACCATACACGCGCTCTGCTGGTTCGACTTCTATAACGTGTCGCCCGAAAGCGATATAGCCAAGATCTTCGCCGAGCGCTTCGGCGGCGTTGTGGAGACCGAGATAGTGAGCTCGCTTGAGATAAACGACAGACTCGGCACGCTTATGGCTTCGGGTCAGTCACCCGATATCATGAGATACTCGGACAACTTCTTCCCGAGCTTCTTCATAGCCAACCGCTTCACGGCTCTCGACGACTGGCTCGATATAAAGTCCCCCGTGTGGTCGGACCTCGGCGAGATAATCGACCGCTACGGCTACAACGGTACACATTACTACTTCCCCTATGCGCTGACCGCCACCGAATACGGCATAACCTACAACGCCAAGGAGATAGAGGAAATGGGCATGACCGACCCCATGGATCTCTATTTCTCAGGTGAGTGGGACTGGAACGCATTTGAAGACATCATGCTCCGCTGGAAGAGCGACCACCCGCTCCTGTACCCGCTGTCGTGGCCGACGAATTTCGGCGCGCAGCTCGCCGCTACCACCGGAGTCGCTGCTATCGGCATGGAGGGCACGCAGATAGTCAATAACCTGAAACACCCCAACGTCGTGAGAGCTATGGAATTCGTCGAGAAGCTCTACCGTGAGGAGATATTCTGGGACGGCTGGCACGGACCCGACGCTCTCGATTCATGGTCCGGCACTCTGTTCTTCATGATGCCTCTGGACTGGGCTCTCCCCTGCGGGCAGGAGTTCTGGTTCAAGCACAATTATGAGGGCGAGATACGCACGGTGCCCATGCCGCGCGACCCCGAATCCGACGTATACTATATGAGCGGCATAACCTCGGGCTATGTTATCCCCTCGGGAGCTCCGAACGTGCAGGGCGCGGTGTCCTACATACTCGCGTCGAGAATGTACGCGAACGACCCCGATATAGTTGCGGCCGACCGCGAGGAAAAGATGTACAACGGCGCTTACTACTACATCAAGTGCCCCGAGTGCAAGTACAAGTTCGAGTCCGAGCGCGGCGAGGAGGGCGAGACCTGCCCGAACTGCGGAGCTCCGAGAAAGGCGAAGTACAAGCTCACCTATACTCCCGAGCAGATGCAGATCTACGACGACCTTGTTGACCCGTCGAAGTTCACGTTCATCTTCTCCTGCCAGGCGGGCTTCGGCACCGATACTGCCAACAACGTCACCACGATATTCGACAGCCCCGCCTCGGAGGGCGAGAGCTATACCCACGTTCTCAACGAGTATTACAACGTCATCGAGACTGTGCTTGACGAATACCGCGCGCTTATAGGCTGATAAACGTATACCAAAAACGGACGGTTTCTTTACCGTCCGTTTCATTTTGTCAAACAAGCCTTTATCGACAAGCAGGCTGCCCCTTTTGCAATTTAAAAAAGGAGCCGCTATTTCTTTTACTTACATTGAGAAAAGACCATTGGTTTTGATTCGCGTAACGAATCTCCGTGGTACGGTATTTAGTTTAGGGTCCACCCCTTTTTAAAGGGGTGGCCGCCGGAGGCACTCTTAAAAACTCTTCTTCTCTCTTTCGTTCTCGAGCGCAAGCGGCCTCTTTAGAAATTCCGCGGCGCACATCTCCGCCTTTTCAGGATAGCAGAACTCCCGGTTTTCGGCGATGCCGCGCGCCAGCCGCGCGAACAGGGCGTGCGTCGCGAGCAGGGCTTTACGGCAGTCGTCCGCGTCATATCGGGCGAAGCAGCCTTTCAGCTCCTCCCGCACGGACGCGTCCGCCCAGCGGTCAAGGAAGCGCCCGTCATGCCACACGTCCGCGCCGGACTCCTCAGCCGAGTATTCCTCGATCATTTTCAGCAGCCGGTTCTTGAGATAACCGTCGGCGCACATCTTCGCCGCCCAGAGCTCACCTCGCAGCAGCTTTTTGTATGTCCATATATTGTGAAAAAAGAAGTCTTCGACCGTATTGACGAACTCTTCCTCCGGCATCGGCGCGCGCGATACGGCGGGACTGACATACCGCGCAGCTTCCGCGGCATAATTATCCTTATCGCAGAGGAACCGATAGCCCCTGTTCATCACCCACCCGGCAACGCCCTCGCCCAGCGCCGCGGCAAACTGCTCCGGCGTGAGCACTATCATATCCACGTCCCTGTATCCGTCGTAAATGCTGCGGCGCTCCCTGCCTCCGCCGAGAGTCGGTTCGATGAACGACACCGCGATCTCGCCGAAACGATTCGGGTATTCTCCGGAGAACCAGCTTTCCGGCGCGCGCGTCACTATGAAAAGGTCAAGGTCGGAATACTCGTCGGCGGGAACGTTGTCCCTCGTCGACGAACCGATAACGACTACGGCGCGTATGTCCTCGTCGCGCTCCGCCGCCCCGCATATCCCGCTTTTTATATCCGCGTAGCGATCTGTACTCATTCCGCGCCTCCTGCCTTGTTTCTCAGATCCGGCAGCTCGTCGAGCGTGATGACATACTCGTCGTTGTATATCTCGCTGAGAGTGCCGGGATCGTTCTCGTCTGTTATGTAATTCGTATGCCATGTCAGGAACCACACCCAGTCCGTGGGAGCGCTCCGCAGCTCCCGCACCGTCGGAACAGTCCCGCATTCGTGGAAGCACAGCGGCATATAGTCCGGCGTGAGCCTGTCCGCCATTTCGTACAGGTGATGATTCGCGCCCTTGCTGTAGGAATCCGCGCCCGCTATGTCCACATATTCGTTGCCGGGATACCAGCCCTCCGCGAACAGATCCAAATGCGAAAAGCCCAGCACCCATATAAGATTGTCAAGCCCGTGATAGTCGGTATAGCGCTCGTACATCGTTATCCACAGCTTACGGAAGTTCTCCGCGCCTCCCTTGCCCCACCAGAACCAGCCTCCGTCAAATTCGTGGAACGGTCTCCACAGAACGGGTATGTCCATGTCGCGGAGCTTTTTCAGCGCTTCCGCACCCTTGTCCATTCCCGCCAGCAGAGCTTCGTTCTCGGCTGTACCGGGGGTAAGAGCCTTATCCCAGTCGGTTATCACGGTCTTCTGGCTCTCCTCCCAGCTCCCGCTGAAATCCGAACCGCAGTGCCAGCAGATCGAGACTATGCCTCCGCGCTCGTACCATTCCTCGGCACGGCGGTCAACGCCGTCGAAGTCGTCGTTCATGTAGTCCAGCCCCCGTATGGCGGGAAGCCTTCCGGTCTTTTCCGATATGTAGTCGAACTCGTACTGCTCGCTGCCCATCCATGTCGATTCCTGCTGTCCGGAAAGGATATGGCTGTGGTATGTCTCGCAAATGTAGTCGTAGAGCCTCTGCGCGGACTCGGAGAACCGCCTCTCCGGTCTCGCCGCGTCGGGCTGAACGGCGGGATTGTTCGCGCAGCCCGCCGCGCTTATGATGAGAAGCGCCGTCAAAAGCAGCGCCGTAAGCTTTTTCATTTTTGTTGCTCCTGTTTTTGGTTTAATGGTACCCGCCGCGCTTCACAAAGCCGGACTGCGGCGCTGATCGGCATACGGTAAGAGGGCTCAGTCCCGGTTGTGCAGGACGCCTCCGGACGCGACTATACCCGCCTTTATGTTCGCTTTGTCCTCGTACATTCGCGCGTCGGCTTCCTTTATCATCTCATCGGCGGATTTTCCGCAGGACATTCCGAATGCGCAGGAGCAGCCGCTTTCCGCTACCGCCGAGCGCATTTTTTCAACGAGCCTCTCTATTTCGCCTTCACTGCTGTGACGGCATATCACGATGAACTCATCACCGCCGATGCGGTAGATGCGCTCATTTGACGGCACGGACTGCCGGAAAGCCTCCGATACCGCTTTCAGCGCGGTATCGCCCGCTTCATGCCCGAGGGTGTCGTTCATCCATTTCAGCTCATTCATATCAATTGATATTATCCCCGCGACAGCAAAGCGGTGATTATTGAGGTCGCTGTAAAACGACTGTCGGTTGTACAGCCCCGTGAGCGTGTCGCGCTTGGTGAACTGCCCGTAAACGTAAAGGTAATACAGCAGTATCTCCGCGGCGTATGTGCCGTTTACGACCTCCTCATGCTGATAGAACGCGAACAAGGCCGCGATGCTCGCCGCCACCGCAAGGAACATCCCTATCACGCTCTCCTCGGACGAGTGTTTAACCAGAGCAATGAACGACAGCACAAAAAAGCCGAGCAGATATAAGACACTCACGACATACGGCGTGTAACCGAGTGGGCCCCGCCGGAAATTGTTGTTCTCGTCGAAATGATACGAAATGTCCGTGAAAAACGCCGAAAAAGCACATATGACGTTCAGCAGCGCGGGTATGGCTATCAGCCGCCGGGCTTTTCTGTATACGAGGAAGATCATCATCATCACTATCAGCGGGCGCATGCTGTAGCATATCGCGGAGCACATCGTTCTCATGAAGATAACGTACCAGCTTGCGGGAAGCTTCGAGAATACCAGCTCCAGATAATCGAATACCGTAAGAGTAAACAACATCAGCAGCGTGACCCGCAGCTTTATGAGCATCCCCTTCTGCAGGAACACGTCAAAAAACGTGAGCATGAACATTCCGCCTATCATTATCAGCAGAACGTAGTTTTTTATAAATAAATCTGTAAGCATTTCCATTGTCAGCGGCAGTCTCCCTTTATCTGAGCCGGCGTTTACCTAAACGCGGCGCTTTGTTCGTAATTACCGGTATATTATATCACAAAACTTCAAAAAACTCAACCCATAAATGCGAACAGTTTTTGTCAGGGCATATTTTCGGGAAATTATGGCGGGATTTTCGGCTGCGGGAGCAAATCCTGTTCCGCTCGCAGCCTGACCAGGGTTCTTTTACAAACGCGGGCAAAACGCTTATTGTATATTTCCGCCCGGTTATAACAGCTGACACCGCTCGTCAGTAAAATCACCGTAAAGCACAGCAGCACCCTTTGTCAGTAACGGACAAAGGGTGCTGCTTCGCGTTAATTACTTTTTCTGTGCTTTGTTCTGTTACCGCATCGCGGAGATCGTTCCTGCTTTTATTTGTATGTGCGTTTATAATTCCACCCACTCGTTTTTTTCGCTGTCATACCAATAGACAGTATCGTCATCGGTCATGCAGTAGAATGTTCCGTCGTTTTCGTCATACATATACAGATATCCGGTCTCGGGATCCTCTATGCTCCAGAGACCGTCGCCCTCATACGTCCAGTCGCTTTTCTCCCAGTACGGATCGAGATAGTTCCACCAATCGGACGAGCTGCTGTTTTCATACCAGTATTCGTTGGAATCATCCCAGTCCCAGTTATAGTCTCCGTTTATATCTATGCCGTAGTAGTCCCACCAGTCATCGTTCCAATAACTGTCCCAATCGTAAGGAGTAGTTACCTGAGCTGTCGTAGTATTGGCGTGCGGTGTCGTGGTAGTGGCGTGCGGCGTTGTGGTAGTGGCGTGCGGCGTTGTGGTAGTAGCGTGCGGCGTCGTGGTAGTAGCGTGAGGCGTCGTGGTAGTGGCGTGGGGCGTTGTGGTAGTGGCGTGGGGCGTTGTGGTAGTGACAGGCGGATTCGTGGCAGAAGATGTTGTACTCCAATTCGGATCAATGCCGAAATAGTTCCACCAATCGTCATCCCACCAGTCGTCCCAGTCGGACGTTGTCCCGGCCGGAGGATTTGTGGTCACAGCCGTGGTCGTGACGGACGTGGTATAGCTTACGGGATTCGTGCCGTCAAAATCCGTGCCGTAGGCATTGCCCCCGAAATAATTGTAATATGACGCTTTTGTTCCGGTTGCAGCCGCGAGATATGTTGACGGGGACTGCAGGGTGTGATCCCGGGACATCTGAGCGCTCGTAATGTTGAAATAATCGTAATAATATGTATCCGGCGGGTTGCCGTAGGGGTCGTCCCAAGTGACATCGGTGACATAGCTTTCTCCGTTCAGAGTGACTATGTTCCATGCGTGACCCTCTCCGGCATATCCTATCAATACCGCGCACGGAGCTCCCATTTTCTGCATCATGTACGCATACGCCTGCGAATAGCCCGCACATACCGTCTTATGCTGGACGAGCGCGCTGTATGCGTTCTGGTCAAGTTCTCCCTCGGAATAGTCTATCGTATGCGTAAGATAATCATGCGCATATTTTGACCTTTCGATGTTATTCGGCAGCTCCCACATAGCTGCAAGAGCCTTTGACACGCTGTTTTCGAGAGCCTTCTTCGTTCCGGATATATCATTTGCGAGCCTGTTGTACATCGGGGAGATCGAGACCACATTCCCGGAATTGTTGTAGGTATAATCAAAGCCCGGCTCCGCCCACACTATCTGCGGATCATCATACAGCACGCTGTAATACACGATATCCACATCAGATTCACTCAGCGGAGTTGTCAGCTTTATCGTGTCCGCCCCCGTAAGAAGTCCTGCATGAATGGTATCGTAAGCCGATTTCCCGTTATTGTTGAGCATACAGCGATAGTAATAAAAGTCCGAACTTACGGGCTGCCCGTTATACAGCGTTCCGACGATCTGACCCGCATTGTTTGCCTTGCGCGGCATCATTCTGTCCGGTTCATCGCTCAGCGTTCCGGTGCCGGGAACATATCTCAGTCCCGCTCTCTTTACAGAGTTTTCCGAAGCCGCGGAAGCGGTCGTGTCTGCCGGAACGGTCGTATCGGCAGCTTCACTCGCCGTGGTTCCCGGAGCTTCGGTAAGCGATCCCGACGCGGAAATATAAGTATCGGCGGCATAAGTCTCGCTCTGAGTGTTATTATCCACAGAGCACCCGGAAAGGGTAATACCAAGAACAACAGCCGATAAAAGCGACAACAGTTTGTTTTTATTCATAATGATATCTCCTTTCGGGAACCGTTTACGGATAACGTCAGACAATGCCGGAATATCCGGACTCCGCCTTCCCTGCTCAGCCATTTCGGTCACCTGCAAACTGGTGCCTCTTCCGATCATCTTTACATATATTATAATTGTTCGTCGGGGAATTGTCAAGTGCGATCATTGAATTTCGCCGTATTCCCGCGTCAAATCGTATTGCGGAAGGCTTATAGTCCTATCTGCAGACATCTTGACGGCTATAATTCCGTCAAACTGCGTCACCCTCCCTTGACTTGGTGAAAATGTCACCGTTCGGGTTTTCCTGGCGGTGATTATCATTGACACGCGCTGTGATCTGTGGTAAAATCAATATATCGGATCCACAGGAGGATAATTATGCTGAACGATCTTATCATCAGAGCGGAAACTCCCGCAGACTACAAAAACGCGGAGCTTGTGGCAGTCAGAAGCTTCCGGAACAAATACTGGCCGGGCTGCACCGAGCATCTGCTTATACGCATTATAAGGGATTCCGCGGACTACATCCCGGAGATAAGCCGCATAGCGGAGCACGACGGAAAGATAGTCGGAGCCGTGTACTATACAAAGGCGTGGATAGCTGACGGCGAGACGAAGCACGAGATCGCGACATTCGGGCCGCTTGCTGTGGAGCCTACGCTTGAAGGCAACTATTGTACGGTACTGGGAACTGCTCATTCCCGCAAAGCTCGCCGATACGGTGACAGAAAAGCCGCAGGCGGGCAGTGATGTGCAGTTTGCGTGGGACCACAAGGGCGTATCGACTATCACCAAAGTGTTCAGAAATCTGCTGGAAACATGACGGGACAGAAGTGATGTTATGAAAATAGTTATCGCAATAGATTCTTTCAAGGGAAGTCTGACCTCGATGCAGGCGGGGAATGCGGCGGCAGGTGATCGTTCGACTAATTTAGTCGCATAAACAGCGGTGCATTTATATCGGCGCAGGAGCAAAAAACCGGCAGATCTTTAAGTTCTGCCGGTCTATTTTTTATCTACAAGATGTTTCAGGTCAATTATCACTGCGCGGATATGCATTATCTGTTCTTCTGTAAGCCCCGATACGTCTAATGTCAGAACATCGTTCAGCCC
>JAIKZF010000031.1 GCA_024682455.1 Ruminiclostridium sp.
GTTCCGGCTCCGCCTGTATGCCGACACAGCAGAACAGCTAATTTTACTTGTAACTATTATATCACCGACGCGCCAAAAAATCAATAGTTATTTTAAATTTTTACCAAATTTTTTATATATTCCGGAATGGTTTTTGATGATTTTACATTATGTAATTACATATTTTTACAATGCGTTATTTTTACAGAGCCGGATAAACGGATACTCACCCGCTGAAACGCACCGCGCCGGGGTCGATGATACCCTGTACAGAGAGCTGCTCCGATTCAGATGTTACTCCGAATAATGAACTTCTCCAATCCAGATGTTACTCTGCAAAGCGAACTGCTCCAATTCAGATGTTACTCCGAACAGAGAACTGCTATCTGATAGAAGAAATTTACGGCTGCGAGGCAGATAACTCTCTCACTTCCTGTACAGCCTCATACGGATTCGCAGCGGGGCGCTCCCCGCAAAAAAGTCCCCGTGTGCCGGGAGGCATACGGGGCGAAAAAATAAAGGAGATAAGTTATGAAAAAAATGAAATGATGCAATTTCGGAGAAGTGATTTTTCCTATCACTTCACTTATTATAACATCCCTCCTGCTTTATTGCAATAGTAAATTTGAATAAACTTATCCCGGGGAATTTGTATAATATGAAAGCACAAAGGTCGTTTTTGTGTTACAGTTTTGTGCAAAAATGCCGTCAAAGTGTGCTTTGACGGCATTTAATACTGTCTGAGAGCCTCAGCCCTCGATCTCGCTGTACTTCGGAGCGTTCGCTATAACTTCCGCTTCAAGATTCGACGGGAGCTGCTCATACCGCGCAAACTCCATTGTGAACCAGCCCATGCCCTTCGTCATCTGACGAATGACCATAGCAAGGTCGCCGGTCTCCGCCATAGGAAGCTCAGCGTCGACCTCCGTAAGACCCTCGCCTACGGGGTTCATGCCGAGAACAGCGCCGCGGCGCTTGTTCACGATACCCATGATATCACCGGTATTGTCGTCCGGCACCGTGAACTTCATAAGCTCTATCGGTTCGAGCAGACAAGGCGACGCCTGAGCAAGACCCGCCTTATAAGCAAGATGAGCTGCCATCTTGAACGCCTGCTCCGAGCTGTCTACCGGGTGGTAGGAGCCGTCGAACAGCGTAGCCTTCAGGCGCACAACGGGATATCCCGCAAGAACGCCGTGAACGATGCTTTCCTGAAGTCCCTTCTCGACCGCCGGGAAGAAGTTCTTCGGCACGCTGCCGCCGAACACGCGCTCTTCAAATATGAGCTCTTCGCCGTCGTGAGGCTCGAATTCCATTTTAACGTGACCGTACTGACCGTGGCCGCCGGACTGCTTCTTATGCTTGCCCTCAACGGATACCTTCTTGCGGATAGCCTCGCGGTAAGCGATAGTCGGGTCGCTGAGCATAACGTCAACGCCGAACTTGTTCTTGAGCTTGGCAACTGCCGCGTCGATATGCTGCTCGCCGAGACCGCCGAGGATACGCTGGTGAGTCTCGTGGTTATGCTCATAGCTGAGGGTGTGGTCTTCCTCAAGGAGACGCCTGATAGCCGCGCTGATCTTGCCCTCGTCGTTCTTGTCCTTTGCGGATACTGCCTTGAAGTAGCAGGGAACGGGGAATTCGATCGGAGCAAGGGAGAACACGTTGGAGGAATCGCAGAGAGTGTCGCCTGTATTCGCGTCGTCGAGCTTGGTGAGAGCAACGATATCTCCGGCGTAGGCCTCGATCATTTCCTCCTGCTTCTTGCCCTTGAGAGCGAGCATCTTGCCGAACTTCTCGGACTCGCCCGTTCTCGCGTCGACCATATCCACCTTGGCGGTGAGGACGCCGGCAACGATCTTCACGAAGCTAAGCTTGCCAACGAACGGGTCAGCAAGAGTCTTGAACACGAATGCCGCCAGAGGCATTTCCTCGTTGTAGTCGACTATCTCGTCCTTGCGCTCGTCGGGGGACGGGGTCATATAGATCATGGTATCGAGCAGCTTGTCGATGCCCTCCAGCTTTTCCGCCGCACAGCAGATAACGGGGGTGATTATGCCCTGATCGACGCCGTCGTGGAGACCCTTGATGATCTCCGCCTCGGTGAAGTCCTCGCCCTCGTTCTCGAAGAATCTCATCATGAGCTCCTCGTCAGTCTCCGCGATAGCCTCTGCCATAGCGGCGCGCAGACCCTTGATACGGTTCTCGGACGCGGGTACCTCGACTTCCTTAGCCTTGCCCTTTTCGTAGGCGTACGCCTTCATTTCGAGCAGGTTGATGTAGCTCTCGACCTTGCCGAACTTATCAAAAGGAACGACTATCGGGCAAACGGACGGACCGAACTTCTCCTTGAGCTCTTCGAGAACGCGGTAGAAGCTGGAGTTCTCCTCATCGAGCTTGGTGACTACGAACATGGTAGCCTTGCCCTGCTTCTTGGCCTCTCTGTAAGCCTTGATAGTGCCGACCTGGACGCCGTCCTTTGCGGAGAGGGTAATAGCTACGGTCTCCGCGGCTCTGATGCCCTCGTACATACCGCCTATGAAGTCGAACTGACCGGGAGTGTCTATGATATTTATTTTAACGTCCTTCCATTCCGCGTAGGCAATGGAGGTATTGAGCGATACCTTTCTCTTTATCTCGTCGGGGTCGTAGTCGCACACGGTATTTCCGTCGGCTATCCTTCCCTGTCTGTCGATGCCGCCTGCGGTAAAGAGCATAGCCTCGGCGAGAGACGTCTTACCGCTTGCGCCGTGTCCGGCAAGCACGATGTTTCGGATATTTTTGCATTTGTAGGTTTTCATTATGTATCCCCCTGATTTATTTCTCCGCCGGGGTTTTCACCGCCGCGGGATAGGTCACGATAAATCGCTGAATTTTATTATACACTATTTTTTCAAAAAAATCTATACTTTTTTTGTTTATAAACAATTACTGGTGTAGAAATATGGGGTTCAGTTTTATGCACTTTGCACAACAAGGCGGAGCAAAACGCATTTTTTCAAATCTTCTTGACTATTTCCGGGAAAAATGCTATAATATTATATCTGTACAATTATTAATATACGGAGGAATGTCAAAATGACAGTTACAAAGGATACGCTTATAGGCGAGATACTTCAGGAAAACGCGGAAGCCGCAGCTCCCTACTTCTTTGAAATGGGGATGCACTGCCTCGGCTGTCCGGCATCTCTCGGCGAGACCGTTGAGGAAGCCTGCATGGTGCACGGCACGGATGTGGACGAGCTCATCGAGAACCTCAACAAGGCTCTGGCATAAGTGATAAGGCTTGACGACAGGCTCTCCGCGATAGCCGCGCTCGTCCGCACGGACAGGCGGATATGCGACGTGGGCACGGATCACGCGCTGCTGCCCTGCCGGCTGTGCGAGCTCGGCGCCGAGCATATCATAGCCTCGGATATCAACGAGGGTCCGCTTGCCGCAGCCCGCGCGAACGTCGAGAAGTACGGCTTCGGCGACAGGATAAGCCTTGTGCTCTCCGACGGGCTGAAAAACGTACCGCCCTGCGACGATATCATCGTATCGGGCATGGGAGGCGAGCTGATCGCGGATATCGTCGCGGGCTGCTCCTTCGTGAGCGCCGACACGCGCTTTATCCTCCAGCCGATGACAAAGGCTGAGGTGCTGCGGCGTTATCTGTACTCCGCAGGCTTTGAGATAATTCTGGAGAACGGGGCGTTCAGCGGCAGCAAGGCTTACACGGTGATGCTCGTCGGGTACACGGGCGAGAAGCGGATCATAGACAGCGGGTTCGCCTATTTCGGAAAAAACACCGACCCGCGTTATACCGCCAAGGTCAACTCACAGCTCCGGAAGCTCGCGCACGGAGATCCGGCGCTGCTGGACATAATAAGGGAGGAACAAAAATGACAGTCGGTGAAGTTTACGATTACCTCAACACGGTCGCGCCCTTCAGGACGCAGGACAGCTTCGACAATTCCGGACTGCTTATCGGCAGCCGTGACACCGAGGTCTACCGCATGGCGGTCTGTCTCGACATAACGAACGACATAGTAGATGAATGTGAACGCGTGGGCGCCCAGCTCATAGTTTCGCACCACCCGGTCATTTTCCACAAGATACGCAGCCTGAACGCGGCAAGCCCCGTTTACAGGCTCATAAAGGCGGGTATCTCCGCGGTGTGCGACCACACGCCGCTGGATATGGCGCGCGGAGGCATAAGCGACGTGATGTACGAGCTAATGGGCTTCGGCGACCCGAAGAACTCCCCCGTGCTGCACCAGATATACCCCGACAAGAACATCGGCTACGGGCGCATTGCCTATCTCGATTTCGAGATCAGCGCCGACGGCCTCGCCGAGACCGCAAAGAACGCGTTCTCCTGCAAGGGCGTAAAATACTGCGACGGCGGCAGGAGCATAAAGAGCGTCGCGGTGTGCGGAGGAGCCGGCAACGACGAGGTGTACCGCTGCGTGGATATGGGTATCGACGCGATAGTGACCGGCGACGTGAAGCACCACGCCTTCGTCGACGCTCGCAATATGGGCGTTACCGTGGTCGACGCGGGTCACTACGCAACCGAGAACATAATCGTGTCCAAGCTGATACAGAAGCTCGCGGCGAAGTTCCCCGAGACCGATATCTTCGAGCCCGAGGCAAACGCCGAGGTAGTACGATACATCTGACAGGAGCGGAAAACGATGAACACGCTGTGCGAAATGATAAAAAAGCAGACCGACGCGAATTTTCTCAACCTTAAGACCGCGATAATGACCTACGACCGCAGCGCGAAGGTATGCGGGGCTCCCGCGTGGAGATACGTGTACCACACGATACATTCGGCGGATAAATGGTACTTCAACCCCTACGTGTACAAGGAGCCTCCCTTTCACGAGGAGGGCATGGACGACCCGAACAGACCCTGCCGGACGGAGCTTACGGACGAACAGCTGCTCGCCTATATGGAGAAGGTCCGCAAAAAGACGTCGGACTATCTCGATTCCCTGACCGACGAAAAGCTGGGGGAATGTCCGGAAAAGTGCGATATGACGAGGCTGGAGCTGATACTTATGCAGTTCCGGCACATCTCGACGCATATAGGTATGCTCAACGGTCTGACTATCGAGAAAACGGGAAAATTCCCGGTCTATGTGAGTCCGATGAGCCTTGACAGGCTGGAAAAGGGATACTTTGAATGATCGGCGGAAGGAGGGTGCTTCATGTCGCTTGACGGCGCTTTCCTGCACTGCGTGGTGCGGGAGATGCTCGACAAAGGGCTCATAGGCGCGAGGGCGGACAAGATACACCAGCCCTCACGCGAGGAAATAATAATAACTCTGCGCGGCCACAGCGGCACCGAGAAGCTGCTGCTGTCCGCAGATACGATGTCGGCGCGGGTCTGCCTGACCTCGGAGAACCCCGAGAACCCCAAGCAGCCGCCGATGTTCTGTATGCTCATGCGAAAAGCCCTCGGCGCGGGAAAGCTCACGGGGATATCGCAGGACGGGCTCGAACGCATAATCAACTTCGACTTTGAATGTGTAAACGAGATCGGAGATCTGTGCGAGAACCGCGTAGCCGCCGAGATAATGGGCAAATACAGCAATATAATACTGATGACGAAGCGCGACGGGGTGTGGCGTGTCATAGACAGCGTAAAGCGCGTGACCGACGATATCTCCTCCGTGCGCAGAGTCCTGCCGAATGTGGTCTACGAGCTGCCCCCGCGCGAGGACAGACTGAAACTGACGGAATGTGACCCCGGCGCGCTCGGGGAGCTTCTGGAGCCGATGAAGGGACAGAGGCTCGCGAAGGCGCTGATGAGCGTTTTCGAGGGCATCTCGCCCATATTCGCGAGAGAATGCGCGTACAGCGCGGCAAGAGATACCGACGTCCTCGTCGGCGATCTGGATAAGGACAGGCTCGAAAAGCTGATATTCTTCCTGCGCAGGAGCGCGGCTCATATCGACGCCTATGACGGCTGCACAATGGTCAGCGAGAAAAGCGGCAAGCCGAAGGACTTCTGCTTCGTTCCCGTGGAGCAGTACGGCGCGGAGATGACCGAGACCCGCTTTGAGAGCCCCTCGGCTCTGCTGGACCGCTTCTTCGGAGAGCGCGCCACAGCCAACCGCGTCAAGCAGCGCTCTGACGACCTGCTCAGAACGATAATGAACATATACGAGCGCATCTCCCGCAAGCTGGAGGCGCAGAGACAGGAGCTGCGCGACTGCGCGGACAAGGAAAGCTACCGGCTCAGGGGCGACATACTCAGCGCCAATCTGTACCGCTGCGAAAAGGGCATGAGCGAGCTCACCGCGGAGGATTACGTGAACGGCGGCGAGATCACGATAAAGCTGGATGTGCGGCTCACGCCGTCACAGAACGCGCAGAAGCTCTATTCCGAGTACAAAAAGCTCGACACCGCCGAGAAGCTGCTGACAAAATTCATAGCGCAGGGCGAGAAGGAGCTCACCTACATCGACAGCGTGTTCGACGCGGCAAGCCGTGTCGGCAGCGGAGCCGGCAGCGAGGCAGCTCTCGCCGAGATAAGGCTGGAGCTCACGGAGACCGGCTATATCCGCCCGTCGAAGGCGGAAAAGGGAGCAAAAGCCCCGAAGGCTCTGCCGCCGCTGAGATTCCGGTCGTCGGACGGCTTCGAGATACTGGTCGGGCGCAACAACCTCCAGAACGACAGGCTCACGCTCAAAACCGCGCGCCCAGAGGATATGTGGCTCCATACGCAGAATATACCGGGCTCCCACGTCATAATACGCGCCGAGGGAGCGGAAATACCCGACAGCACGATAGTCGAGGCCGCGCAGCTCGCGGCGGTCTGCTCAAAGGGCAGGAACGGCACTAAGATACCCGTGGACTACACCCTCGCGCGCTTCGTGAAGAAGCCCGGCGGCGCTAAGCCCGGAATGGTCATCTTCGTCAATAATAAGACCATACTCGTTGACCCGAGTGAAGAGCTTTATGATAAACTCAAAATATAAGGAAGGACAGACAAAATGAAAAAGGAACTCGCAAAGACCTACTCCCCGAAGGATTTCGAGGAGCGCATCTACAAGAACTGGGAGGAAAAGGGATACTTCCACGCCGAGCGCGACCCGGAAAAGAAGCCCTACACCATAGTTATCCCGCCCCCGAACGTAACGGGACAGCTACACATGGGTCACGCCCTTGACGAGACTCTTCAGGATATCCTTATCCGCACAAAGCGTATGCAGGGGTTCTCGGCGCTGTGGCTCCCCGGCACAGACCACGCTTCTATCGCCACCGAGGCTAAGGTCGTCGCCAAGATGAAGTCGGAGGGTCTCACAAAGGACGACGTAGGCCGCGACGGCTTCCTGGAGCGCGCCTGGGACTGGACTCACGAATACGGCGGCAAGATACAGAACCAGCTCAAAAAGCTCGGCTCGTCCTGCGACTGGGAGCGTGAGCGCTTCACACTCGACGACGGCTGCTCCGAGGCTGTTCAGAAGGTATTCATCGACTACTACAAGAAGGGTCTCATCTACCACGGTGAGCGCATCATCAACTGGTGCCCGAGCTGCAAGACCTCTATCTCCGATATCGAGTGCGAGTATGAGGAGCAGGAAGGTCATTTCTGGCATATCAACTACCCGCTCAGCGACGGCAGCGGCTTTGTTCAGATCGCCACAACGCGTCCCGAGACCCTGCTCGGCGATACGGCGATAGCCGTTCATCCCGATGACGAGCGCTATAAGG
>JAIKZF010000062.1 GCA_024682455.1 Ruminiclostridium sp.
GGCATAGCGCGCCACTCCGAAACTCTGGAGCCTATGGTGATATACCGTGCCCTCTACGGCGACGGAGGCATCTGGGCGAGACCCGCCGGAATGTGGAACGAGACCGTGGACGAGAACGGCACCAGGCGCTTCACCGCGCTCGGGAATGGCAGCGATGATTAAAAAAAGACTTTTCCGGCGGATAGCCGCGGCGGCGCTCTGCGTCTGCGTGCTGCTCTGCTATGTTCCCTCTGCCCTGGCGGTCAGGACAACCCCGGGCATCATAAGCGGCGAGTTCACCTACTACCCGTCCGGGGAATGGCAGCCGGAGACCGACAGCTTCTTTTACAGCGACGCTTATTTCGCCAGGACCGGAAAGGCTCCCGACCCGCATCTGCGCTCGATGTCCCTTATCCTCGCCCTGACGACGGCAAAGCTCGAACGCACCGAGGATCTGCTGGAAAAGGCGGGCTTCTCGGCAAAGGATATATCCGCCGAGGATATGGACGGCAGCCCGACCTGCGATACTATCGGCTCCGTGATATCCCACAAGAGCACCGTGTACGGCGAGGTGATAGCCGTCGCGATACGCGGCGTGAATTACGGCAAGGAATGGTCGAACAACTTTGAAACGGGCGCGGACGGTGATATCAAAGGCTTCTCCGACGCGGCGCACAGAATCGTCAACCGCATCAAGGAGTACGAACGAAGGCGCGGGCTCCACGGCGCGAAGCTGTGGATCACGGGATACAGCCGGGGCGGCGCCGTCGCCGACCTCGCGGGGAAATACATCAACGCCTCCCTCGCGGACTTCGGAATGACCGCGGACGACCTGTATGTTTATACCTTTGAGGCTCCCGCGGGGAGCGCCGAGCGAACGGGCTGCGAGAACATACACAATGTCACCAACCCGAACGACGCTATCCCGCTGGTCTACCCCGAGGCGTGGGGCTTATCCCGCTCCGGAGTGACCGAGCTTCTGCCCGCCGACGAGATAAGGATATACCGCAAGGAGCTGACTCTCTCCGTGACCGGCTTAGGTCTTACGAACCGTTACGAGCTGATACCCGGCGAGGATATCTGGACCATGCCTACAAAAGAGATAAGCCCCGCCGTGCCGCTGGACGCATTCGAGCGCGAATTCGCGGCGTGGCTGAGCTCCGGCACAGGCAGAGCGGAGTTCGTGAGATACGGCGGCGATATAGCCGACCTGCTGGAGGTGTTCGCGTTCAGGGGACTTGCGGATAACGCGAGACTTACGATGTTCATGAGCAGGGTCATGACTAAAATGCTCAGCGCGGCGACCATATCCTATATCATCTCGCTCGCGGACTGCAAGCCCGGCAGCGAAAAATACGAGGATGCTCTCGATAAGCTCACCGACAGGTTCTATACCGCTATGGACAGCACCGAGCGCGGCGATCTGATAACGGGCGAGGAATTCGACGCCGTCCGCAGAGCCGTTCCCGGCGTGATACGGTTCGCCCTGCCGCTCGTACGCGGCGATCTCAGCAGCGAGCATGAGCTGGAATTCTTCGGCACGTTCATCGGCAATCTTGAGACCATAGTGAGCGAGCATTATATACAGAAAGTGTTCGCGCTTGTGAAAAAGACGGACTCATACTACACTGACGGCGTGGACATCGGAGCGCGCACCTCAGAGGGCACATTCGGCGACGTCACGGACAGCGAACGGAACTTCTGCCGCGCCGCCGTCACTACCGCAGGCGATGAGCTGGCAAGAGCCGTTCTGACTGCCGACGAACTTGCCGAGCTGAATACGGGCTCGAATGTCATAGTCAGTCTCAGCGCGTCGGAAAGCGCCGTCCGGCCGGAGGACAAAGAGGCTCTCGCAAACGCCCTGACCGCCGCCGGACGCGGGAGCCGGGTTGGGGCTTATATGGGGCTCTCGCTGACGAAGAAGGTCGGCAATACCGTGCGCCGGAGAACGGCGTCGAGCTCCTCCCCCGTCACGGTCACGATAAAGGTGCCGCGCGGGCTGCTGAACAGAGACAGCTCCGTCATACGCGATATCGACGCTGTGGCGGTCGGAGGCGGAAAGGCTGACTTCCTGCCGTGCCGCTTCGACAGCAGCAGCGGGACTCTCGAATTCGAGACCGACAGCTTCACCTTCTGCGCCCTGATACTGCGGGACAGGCCGGCTGTCACCGACAGCACGGACGAGAATCCGCCGACCGGAGAGTGAACGTTATACATAGGAAAGCATCACGGCAGATAACGCGCCGTGATGCTTTTATCATTTTTCCTCGGAAAATGGCTCAATTACATTGACATGATGTCCGAAAAATGGTATAATAATGTGATAATATATACGGTTTTGCCGGAATAATCGGCATGGGAAAGGAGAACGCAATGAGCAGTATATCGCCCGGAGCATCGGAAAGAGATAGATTTCTCGCGAATCTGAGACAGATAGCCGACTGCGCAGCCCTCCTCAGCCGAAGAGACGACGGCGGCTGGGACACTTTGTTCGTGACCGCGAAATGCGCGGAAATGCTGGAATATGATAACCCCGACGATATCGACGGAGAATGGTTCATGAAAGCCGTGAACGCCGAGGACAGAGTCGCGGTCAGGCAGATGCTCCGCCGCAGAGTGAACGAGGAAGGTGTGCCGGATCTTTCGCTGCGCATGGTGACCGCAAAGGACCACAACCTGAGATGCAGCACGCACTTCTCGTTCATCGACGACTACGGTTTGCACCTCATCTATATAACGTTCTTCGACATCACGCTGATGAAGGAGTACGAGGAACGTCTGCGCGGCGCTTATATGAGCCTCGGCGACAGCTTCTACCGCACCGGCGGACATACGCTGGGAATGTTCCGCGTAAACCTTACCCGCAACATTATCGAGGATATTCAGGGCAGCGACCTGTACGTGACCGACTCGATGGTATACCCGTATTCCGAGGTGCTGAGACTGCGCTCGGAGAACTGCCCTATCGAAGCCGAGCGCACAAGGCTTCTCGCGGCGTTCAGCCTTGAAAAGCTGATCTCCGACTACCTGGAGGGAAAGATGAGCGCGTCGGTGATCGTGTATTCGCGCCGCACCGACGGCAGAGTATGCTTCGCCAGTATGTCCGCAAATATGACCCGTCACCCTATGACGAGCGACATCATAGCCTTCATCACCGAACGTGAGAGCAACGACGAGAAGATAAGCGAGATACTGATAGACAAGATACTTGCGCGTCAGTTCGATATGGTCTCGTATATCTCCAACGGCAAATACGGCGTCATGGTGGGCGACAGCGCGCAGATAAAGCACGGGAATATCTTCCCGCTCACAAGAACGGGCGAATACAGCCACTACATCAGCGCTCAGGTAAAGCCCGTGCTCTGCGGCAGCGAGGACGAAAAGGCGGAGATAGCCGCTTCTCTTTCGCTGGACACCATAAAGGAGAGCCTGCTCCGCTCGGAGCCCTACTCGGTGAACATAGAGTGCGATATCGACGGTAAGCGCTACTACAAGAGATTCGACTTTTTTACGGTGGGACCCGACACCGATTTCTTCATACTGCTGAAAAGCGATACTACAGAGATACATAAGATACAGGAGGAGCGCAACGAGCAGCTGCGGCTGGCGCTTAAGGAGGCCGAACAGGCGAATGTCGCCAAGACAGCTTTCCTGTCGCGCATGAGCCATGAGATAAGAACGCCGATGAACGCCATTATCGGTCTCGACAGCATAGCGCTCCAGGAAGCCGAGCTTCCCGAAGCGGTAAAGGAGGATCTTGAAAAGATAGGCTCCAGCGCGCGGTATCTGCTTACGCTGATAAATGATATACTGGACATGAGCCGTATCGAAAGCGGCAAAATGACCCTGCGCAGCGAGGAATTCTCCTTCCGCTCGTTCCTGGAGCAGGTCAATACGATGATCGACGGACAATGCCGCGACAAGGGTCTGCGGTTCGACTGTACGATACTCGGCAAAACGGACGATTTCTACATAGGCGACGCTACCAAGCTGAAGCAGGTGCTCATCAACATACTCGGCAACTCGGTCAAATTCACCGACCCGCCCGGACAGGTCTCGCTTACCGTGGAGTGCGTGTCGGAATTCGAGAACCGCTGCGCCCTGCGCTTTATCATAAAGGACACGGGCATCGGTATGGACGAGGAATATATACCGAAGCTGTTTGAGGCGTTCAGTCAGGAGAACGCCGCCAAGACCAGCAAATACGGCGGCTCGGGACTGGGACTCGCGATAACGAAGAACATGGTCTCGATGATGAACGGCAGCATAAGCGTAAAGTCGAAGAAGGGCGAGGGCTCGGAGTTTATCGTGGACGTGACCCTGAGAAAGACCGACCGCTCCGATCTCGACAACACCGACCTGAACGTGGTGCCGCATGAGCTGAACGTTCTGATAATAGACGACGACCCCGACGCGTGCAGGCACGCCTCCGCCGTACTGGAGGAAATGGGCATAAACTCAGAAAGCTGTCTGTCCGGCGCCGAGGCTCTTGAAATGATAAAGCTGAGCCACGCGCGCAGAAACGAATACAACCTGATACTCGTCGATCTCAAGATGCCGGAACAGGACGGCATCGAGGTCACAAAGCGCATACGCGAGCTTATCGGCAGCGAGACTGCTATCGTGATACTCACGGCGTACAACTGGCAGGACATTGAGGAGGAAGCGAGAAGCTCCGGCGTAGACGGCTTCATGAGCAAGCCGCTGCACGCTTCGGGACTCATCGGCGAATACCGCAGCGCCCTGCTGCGCAGAAAACTCAGCCAGTCGGAGAAG
This sequence comes from Ruminiclostridium sp., assembly GCA_024682455.1. Taxonomy (GTDB): domain Bacteria; phylum Bacillota; class Clostridia; order Oscillospirales; family Ruminococcaceae; genus Ruminiclostridium_E. The sequence goes on from JAIKZF010000062.1 coordinate 4,756, forward strand.
CCGCGCGCCGTTCTTGACGGCAGACGCATTCTCGTCGCCGAGGACGTGATGATAAACGCCCGTATAATGATGAAGATTCTCGGCATGAAGAATATCACCGCCGACCACGCGGAGAACGGCAAGGCCGCCGTGGAGAAATTCTCGGAAAGCGAGCCGGGCTTCTACTCCGCCATACTTATGGACGTCCGTATGCCGGTCATGGACGGTCTGGACGCGGCAAGAAAGATACGCGCCCTCGACCGCCCCGACAGCAGGACGATCCCGATAATCGCGATGACCGCCAACGCCTTTGACGAGGACGTGCAGATGTCGCTCCAGGCAGGAATGAACGCTCACCTGTCAAAGCCCGTTGAACCGGAGCTTCTGTACAAAACTCTTTCCGAGCTGATAAAATAAAGAAGGGTAGTACGATGAACAAAAAACGCAAGCAGCTTCTCGACGATATGTTCGGTGCCCTTTCCATAATGTCAGGCGGCAATTATGTAGCGCTCTACGATATCAAGGACAGAATGACGCGCTTCTCCCCCGGAGCCGCCGAGCTTTTCGGACTGCCGGGAGAGTACGTCCCCGACGGCGCCGACGAATGGACGGAGCATATCCACCCGGAGGACAGACATGTTTATCAGAGAGCGATGAGCGAGCTCATCTCCTGCCGCAGACTCACCTATGACCTGACCTACCGCGCGGTGAAGAAGGACGGCAGCTGCGGGCTTTTCCGCTTCAAGGGCGCTGTGGTGAGAGACGATAACGGCGCGCCGAGCCTCGTCGGCGGCATTATGATAAACGAGGGCGCTCTCGACAACACCGACCCCGTGACCGTGCTGCGCAACCGCAACGGCTTCATGAACGATCTCGGAGCCATCAGAAAGCTTGGACAAAGCTGCCGGGTGCTGCTTATCGGCATAGACAGACTGGCGGAGCTGAACGAGAGCCGCGGCTATGACTACGGCAACCGTCTGCTGCGCGCCGTGGGCTGGACAATGAGGGATATCTGCGGACGGGACGGCTATATCTACCGCATGGACGGATCAAAGTTCGCGTTTCTTACCAAGACGCTGTCCTCCTCCGAAACGGTCGGGATTTATTCCAGGATACGCCGCAGACTGCGCGACGGCGTCGACATCGACGGCGTAAGGCAGTCGCTCAATCCCTGCGGTGCCTCGATGTCGGTCAGCGCCTCGGAAATGACGGACAGCGCCGTGTACAGCTGCCTGCTGTACGCGTGCAGCGAATCGAAGCTGAAAAAGCACGGCAATCTCGTTGTCTTCGACGGCATATCGTCCGACGGCATAGACAATATGAAGATCATAAGCGCGATACATAACGATATAATCGGGAACTTTGAAGGCTTCTATCTGGAGTATCAGCCCATATTCCGCCTCAAATCCGGCAGGCTGAAGGGCGTCGAGACTCTGCTGCGCTGGCGGAGCGAGGAATACGGCGAGATCCTGCCCGACCGATTCATGCATATCATCGAGCACGACTACGCGCTGTCCGAGCTTACGATGTGGATAACACGCCACGCTATGCTCGACGGGCTCAGGTTCTTTGAAAAAAACGACGATATGGTGCTCGGCATTAACATGGCCGCCGCGCAGATAGAGGACGACTACTTCATACCGGAGCTCATGGATACCGCTCAGCGCACGGGCTTCCCGCTCAACCGGCTCATAATCGAGCTGAGCCGCAACTGCCGCCTTCTCGATCCCGCTATCGTAAAGGCAAGAACGAGCGAGCTGCGGCAGAACGGAATAAAGTTCCTGCTGGACGACTTCGGCAGCGGCTTCTCGTCGATAGGCGTACTGAAAGCGCTCAACGCCGACTACATCAAATTTGATCTGTCCTTTGTCAGCGACATAGAAAACAGCGGGAATGACCGCAGCGACCTTGAAAAGCTCTCGGAGCTGTGCGCGGCACGCGGCTGCGATGTCTGCGTAAAGGGCATAGAGAACGAGAATATGCACAAAATAATAAGACAGCTCCCGATCACGAGCGTTCAGGGCTTCCACTATTCGAGACCCATTGACGCGGAGGCTATGCTTGAGCTTCTGGACAGATTACAAAAAATAAGCAAGGAGACAAAAAATGAGTGACAAACAAACAGCCGGATCCAAAGGCTTCGGCTCAAAGCTGGGCTTTATTCTCGCCGCCGCGGGTTCCGCAGTCGGGCTCGGCAATATCTGGAGGTTCCCGTATCTCGCGGCGCAGTACGGCGGAGGTTTCTTTCTGCTCATCTACATAATTCTGGCGGTGACATTCGGCTTCACGCTGATGCTCACCGAGATAGCGATCGGACGCCGCACGGGAAAAAGCGTACTCGGAGCCTATCAGGCAGTCGAGAAGCACTGTGCGCCTATGGGCTGGCTGGCGGCGCTGATACCGGCGATAATACTGCCCTACTACTGCGATATCGGAGGCTGGGTGCTCAAATACATGACGATGTTCGTATCGGGTCAGGGCGCGGTGACCGCGCATGACGCGGCGGTCGGCGACGGAGAGCCTGTGCTTTTCTTCCTGTCATTCATCGGGGATTTCGGAGGCCCTACAGTGTTCTTCCTGATATTCGTACTGCTCAACGCCGTTATAATACTGCTCGGCGTACAGAAGGGCATCGAAAAGGTCAGCAAGCTGCTTATGCCTGTGCTCGCCATACTTATCGTGGGCATAGCGATATATACCCTCACGCTTGAGGGAGCTATGGACGGCGTGACGTATTATCTGCTCCCGAACTTTGAGGACTTTACTCTCGAAAAGCTGTTCAAGACCGTAGCGGGCGCGTGCAGCCAGCTCTTCTATTCGATGTCCATTGCCATGGGCATACTGATAACCTACGGCTCTTATATGAAGAAGGAATATTCGCTGGAAAGCTCGGTGCGCCAGATCGAGATATTCGATACGGCGATAGCGTTCCTCGCGGGACTGATAATCATTCCGTCGGTATTCGTGTTCTCCGGCGGCGACAAATCCGCGCTCAGCAAGGGCCCCGGGCTTATGTTCATTACTCTCCCGCAGGTATTTGAGACCATGCCCGCCGGTCAGATCATAGGCGCCGCGTTCTTCATACTTGTCACGCTCGCGGCTCTCACGTCGTCGATCTCCCTCATGGAAACAGTCGTTGCCGCGATAATGGAGAAGTTCAGACTTTCAAGAACGGTGAGCTGCTTCATCACCTTCGGGATAACGATAGTGCTCGGTATGCTGTCCGTGCTCGGATACAGCGTCCTGAGCGATGTAACGATACTAGATATGCAGTTCCTTGACTTCTTCGACTTCATCACAAATTCGGTGATGATGCCGATACTCGCGTTCCTCACCTGCATACTTATCGGCTGGGTGGTCAAGACAAAGTACGTCGAGGAGGAGGTGCTGCACGGCGAGAAGAAATTCGCCGCGAAGTGGCTCTACCGCATAATGATACGCTTCGTCTGCCCCGTCTGCATGATAATGATACTTGTTACTCCGTTCATAACGGATATCTGACGATACCCGAAGCCCCGGGAGCAGGAAAGGCTCCCGGGGCTTTTTTTGCCGCATGATCATCGAGTCGGCTGAGGGTGACGCAGTCCGGAGGAATTACAGCCGACAAGATTTCTGTAAACAAAAATGGATTCAGTATTACATTTGTCATATCACAAAGTGACACAATACACTACCAAAACCTTCGCGGTTATGATATACTCATAACAGAAACAGAAAAACGGAAAGCGAGGAAGTACCATGAAAAACACGGTAGTAAAGATCGACAACCTTGTAAAGCGCTACGGCGAGCTCGTCGCGCTGGATCATTTCAGCCTGGAGATAAGCGAGGGCGAGATATTCGGACTGCTCGGCCCCAACGGCTCGGGAAAGACTACGACCATAAACTGCCTGCTGTCGCTGCTGTCCTTTGACAAGGGCAATATCGAAATATTCGGGAAGAAGATGGCCCCGACCTCCTATGACATAAAGAAGGACATCGGCGTGATAATGCAGAATGTCGCGGTTTTCGACGAGCTTACGGTCTATGAGAACATCGACTACTTCTGCGGACTGTACATCTCCGACAAGGAGCTGAGAAAGCAGTATGTCGATGAGGCGGTAAGCTTCGTCGGACTGGAGGACTTCCTGAAATTCCGTCCAAAGAAGCTTTCGGGAGGTCTGCTGAGAAGGCTGAACATAGCCTGCGGCATCGCCCACAAGCCGAAACTGATAATCCTCGACGAGCCCACGGTCGCGGTAGACCCCCAGAGCAGAAACAGGATACTTGAGGGCATAGAGGAGCTCAACCGGAACGGCGCGACTGTCATCTATACCTCACACTACATGGAGGAGGTCGAGCAGATCTGCACAAGGATAGCGATAATGGACAAGGGCAGAAAGATCGCCGAGGGCACAAAGGACGAGCTCAAAAGCATGATACGCAATACCGAGACCGTCAATATCGAGCTGATCGGGCTCACCGACGATATAAAGGCTAAAATAGCGGAGCTGCCGCACGTTTACAGCACCGAGTACGACGGCACCAAGCTGACCGTGTGCTGCTCCGGAGGCAAGCATAACCTGATACGCATACTAGGCGTGCTCCAGGAGAACGACCTAGGGTTCGGACGGGTCTACTCCGAGCTCCCGACTCTCAACGACGTGTTCCTTGAGATAACGGGCAAGGCGCTTCGCGACGACGCGGATTCCGCAAAGAAAGCAGCGCCGCACGAAAAAGCGAATAAAAAAGAAAACTTCCGATAATGGGAGGGGATCAGAATGTTTCTTCACAATCTGAAATATGAGCTTCTTTGCAATCTCCGCGCTCCGGCGCTTATCGCGTGGCTGATGATATTCCCGATATTTCTCGGTATCGTGTTCAGGATAGGCTTCGGCTCGATATACGAGAACAACGACCTATTCGGCGCGATACCCACAGCGGTGGTAGAGACCGAAAAGGACGAGATCTTCGGAAGAGTCATCGACTCGGTATCGGGCGAGGGATCGCCGCTGCTGATAGTCACATACGCCGACAATGACAAGGCTCTCGATATGCTGAAAAACGGCGAGGTCAAGGGCATCATATACTCGGGAGGCAAGGTGACCCTCACCGTCGCGGGAAAAGGTATACAGGAGACAATGCTGAAAGCGTTCGTCGAGCAGTACGGCGTATATGAGACGATCATTCGGGACGCGCTCGAACATGACCCGGCGAAGGCTCCGAAGGTCATTGAAGCGCTGTCCTCGGACATAAAGGCGTGTACCGAGATACCTATGACGCAGGGCAACCCCGACCCCTACGCACAGTATTTCTACAATCTTATCGCAATGGTGGCGATATTCGGCTCGGTCACGGGGCTTCACATCACCGAGAACAATCAGGCGAATATGTCGCCGCTCGGCGCGAAAAAGAACTGCTCCCCCACGCCGAAGTCGATAAGCCTTATCGCAAGCCTCACCGGCAGCTTCATAGCTCAGGCGGTATGTATGCTGATATGCGTTACCTTCATCGTGTTCGTGCTTAAGGTCGACTTCGGCGGAAGGCTTCCTCTCGTGTACGCCGCCGCTGTGACAGGCGGGATAATGGGCGTGACCATGGGCTTCTTCATAGGCTCGATAGGAAGGCTTTCAAACGAGTTTAAAAACGGCATAGCAATGACGGTATCAATGGTAGGCTGCTTCCTGAGCGGGCTTATGGTCGGCAGCATGAAGGCTGTCATAGCGGAGAAGCTTCCGTGGTTCAACAATGTGAACCCCGTCGCGATAATCTCCGACTGCTTCTACTGCCTCAACCTTTACAGCGACTATGACCGTTTCAACTTCAAGATGATATCTATGCTCGTTTACATCGTCGTTTTCACGGCGCTCGGCATTATCCTTTCAAGGAGGAAGAAATATGCAAGTATTTAACGCTTTCTTCAAGGTGCTCAGAAGCAAGCTCGGCATCGTCCTGATATATATGATCGTATTTGTGGCGCTGGTGGTGGTCATGACCTTCACCGATACAGCGTCGGGTATGTTCGAGCAGGAAAGGCTCAGCATCTGCGTATTCGACGAGGACTGCACACCCGAAAGCGCGGCTCTGCGCGAATTCATAGGCAAAAGAAACGATCTCAGGGAGCTTGAGAACGACAATGACACTATAATAGATGCGCTCTACTACGGAAGAGTGGATTATGTGCTGACGATCGGGAAGGGCTATTCCGCGAAGCTCGCCGCGGGCGACACGGACGGTCTCTTTGAGAGTAAGCGTATGCACGACAGCTACTCGACCGTTTATATGGGACAGACGCTCAACGAGTACGCGAGCACGGTCTCTGCGTACATCGCCGCAGGGAATGATATCTCCGCCGCGGTCAGCAAGGCGGGCGACGCCATGCTGAAAGACGCCGAGGTCACGACGATCAGCTTCGACAACAGCTCGGGCGGAGCTTTATCCTTACGCTCATCGTTCTTTTTCAGATTTCTGGTCTACGTTCTTATCAGTCTCACCATGAGCACTCTCTGCCCCGTGCTCCTCGCCATGAACAGGAAGGATGTACGATACCGCACGGACTGCTCCGGGATACGCCCGAACTCCTACACGCTCCAGCTCTTCGCGGGAAGTATCATTTATATCTTTCTGACCTGGATCGTCTTAATGGCGGTAGGTGTGTTCATGAACGGCGGTATGTTCGAGGGAATGCAGTTGATAGCCGTACTGAACAGCTTCATATTCATGGTATTCTCCGCGCTGCTCACCATACTGTTGTCGAGCTTTTCGCCCAGCATCAATGTCATAAATATCATCACTCAGGTAATATCTATCGGTATGTGCTTCACCTGCGGCGTATTCGTCGAGCAGTCATTCCTCGGCGAGAGCGTGCTTGCCGCCGCGAGATTCATGCCCGCATACTGGTATATGAGAGTCAACCGTATGCTCGACGGCTCGGAAACCTACGACGGCAGCCTGATAACCCAGGCTCTGCTCATTGAGACCGCGTTCGTCATTGCCGTAGGAGCGGTAACGATACTCATAAGGCGCATAAAGCTTTCCGACACGTCTGCTCTTATCGCCGGACGCGTCCGCGCGTGAGAAAGGCTGCAGGCCTTTCCCGCACGCGCGGTTCACAGCCTCACGCTTCCACGAAGTCCGCGAGATAATACGACCCGTCGATCATCTGCGCGGCTTCGCGGCGTTCGAGAGGGCTCTTTGAATATATCATGACCGTGTTGTCGTCGGTATTGACTTTTGCGTATATACCGCCGCGTGAATTGAACGAATTCTCGACCCTCCGCACGCAATTTGCGCAGACTATCCCCTCGACCCTCGCGGTATAGCGGTAGGGATAGTGGGACTTGTCACGGTCAGCGGGACGTATCTTCTTCGGAGCCCCCTCATGCTCGCCGCAGCAGCCTCCGCCGCGCCTTATCCTTCGCACCGTTGCAAGTACGATCAGCGCAGCGCACGCTATTACAATGAAGCCTACAAGTATCGGCATAAAACATCACCCTCAGCTGTTCACGGCATTACATTTCCGGCGAAAGCTCCCCGATCTGCGGGCAGAGCTTCACCGTTTTTTTTGTATATAACTATTCCCTGTTTTCTGTTTTAAGGGTACCTCTAAAAACCGCTTTGAAAAGAGAAAATGAGATAGCCGCGTCGGATACAAGGAAAGCCGACGAAGCCGGGCTGGCGCCCGGTTAGGAGGTTTGACGCAGTAGACGGCGTGGATAGCTCCTTTTCTCTCAAATT
>JAIKZF010000036.1 GCA_024682455.1 Ruminiclostridium sp.
CTTCCCGTCCTTGAGCACCTCGAAATGCAGATGCGATTCACCGGTACTCTCCGCATCCGCCGTCTGCCCGACAGCACCGATGACTGTCCCGGTATCCACGCTGTCGCCCTCCGAGACCTCCAGCCCGGCGCCGAGATTGCAATAGCGCGTGATATAGCCGTTCTTATGATCGATCGTCACGGTAACGCCCCACAGCGCATCCTCACACACCTGCGATACCACGCCGGCACCCGCTGCCTTCACCGGATCGCCCAGCGCCGCGGCAAGATCGACACCGTTATGCGTCTGCCAGACCCCGGTGGTCGGGGATTTCACCAGCGCTCCGCCGCTGAACGGCTGGATCACGCCGCCCTCGACGGGCTTGCAGAACTGCGGCGGCTCCGTCGGTTCGGTCATCGGCACCGTCTCGGTGCGCGTTTCGGCAACGGGTGCCGCCGCTTCGATGGTTTCGAGCGTGCGTGGCTGCGTGCGGTATTCCGTCACGATCTCGGTTTTCAGCGCCGTCGTCATGGGGATGCGCACGGGCTTGGTGCAGGGGGGATTGGTTGCAGGCGGCATCGTGCCCACAGTCGCCTCAAGTCCGACGCGGAGCTCCTGCCGGGTCTGTGTATACGCGAACAGGCACGCCGCACCGATCATGGCTGTACAGCAGAGCATGACCAGCCAGAAGCGCAGAATATGGGCTTTCTGGATCTTTTCTTCATTGGATTTCATCGAAATCACCTCCGAGGATAGCATTGCCAGCACGACAGATTTTATACAGGGCTTGCAAATTTTTCTCGGATGGAGTATAATAGAAGTAGTCTGTGATTCGGAGGTCTGTCATGCAGAAGCTATTGCGTTTTCTGAAACCATATACGCGCTATATCGTCCTCGGACCGTTCTTCAAGCTGCTGGAAGCAGTCTTTGAGCTGATCGTTCCGGTGGTCATGGCGCGGATCATCGATATTGGCATTGCGAACCGGGATACGCGCTACATCTGGCATATGAGCATCGTGCTCGTTATACTCGGCATCTGCGGGCTGGGCTTTGCCCTGACCTGTCAGTATTTCGCATCGAAGTGCGCCTTCGCCTACGGTACGGATCTGCGCAGTGCGCTGTTCCGGCACATCAACACCCTGTCGCGCACCGAGCTCGACCGGCTGGGCACCTCGACGCTCATCAACCGCATCACCAACGACGTCACCTCCTCCCAGCAGGGCGTGAATATGGCGATTCGTCTCGGCACTCGTGCGCCGTTCCTCGTGATCGGTGCGATTGTCATGACGCTGCTGATCGACTGGCAGCTTTCACTGATTTTCCTCATCATTGCGCCGATTCTGGGCGTTGTGCTCTATTGCGTCCTCACCCGGACGATTCCCATGTACACCCGCAACCAGCAGAAACTCGATGTGATCGCCCGCCATACGGGCGAGAGCCTCGACGGTGTGCGTGTGATCCGCGCCTTCTCCAAGCAGCAGCAGGAGACAGAGCGCTTTGCGCAGGAATGTGCCGACCTTGAAAAGAGCATGATCGCCGCAGGACGCATCTCCGCGGTGCTGAATCCCGCGACCTTCCTGATTATGAACCTCGGCATTGCAACTGTCCTCTGGTTCGGCGGACTCCAGATCGATGCAGGGCGGCTCTCGCAGGGCGACCTGACCGCCTTCACCAACTATATGACCCAGATCCTGCTTGCCGGCGTGCAGCTTGCCAACCTGATCCAGATCCTCACCAAGGCACAGGCATCCAGCCTGCGCGTGGCGGATGTGCTGGAGACGCATTCCACCATGCAGGGCGGCAGCGCACAGGTCACCGACAGCCGCGAGGCGATCTGCTTTGACCATGTGTCCTTCACCTATGCAGGTGCCCCGCATCCGGCGCTGGAGAATATTAGCTTCACTCTGCAAAAGGGACAGACCCTCGGTATCATCGGCGGTACGGGCTCGGGCAAATCGACCCTTGCGCAGCTCATCATGCGCGGCTATGACGCCACGGAGGGCACAATCCGCGTATTCGGGCAGGACGTGAAGTCGTTCGATCTGGATGCGCTCAACCGCGCCATCGGCTATGTGCCGCAGAAGGCGCTGCTGTTCACGGGGACAATCGAGGAGAATCTCCGCTGGGCGGATGAGAATGCGCCGAAGGAAAACCTCCGCCGTGCGCTCGAAATTGCGCAGGCATCGGATTTCGTGGATAAGCTCCAGTACGGGATGCAGACCCGTCTGGTGCAGGGCGGACGCAATCTTTCCGGCGGTCAGAAGCAGCGTCTGACGATTGCCAGAGCGCTGTCCGGCTCGCCGGAGATGCTCGTGCTGGATGACAGCATGAGCGCCCTGGATTATGCGACGGATGCCGCTCTGCGCGAGCAGCTTCACACCCGCTGCCAGGGGATGACCAAGGTCGTGATCTCCCAGCGTGCGACGTCTTTGCGGGATGCGGACCTGATCCTCGTCATGGAGGACGGAAAATGCGTCGGACAGGGCACCCATGAGGAGCTTCTGAAAACCTGCGAGGTTTACCATGAAATCTATGCAACCCAGAATACGTGAGGTGACAGACAATGAATGACATGCTCCGGGAATTTACCAGCTACGGACAATTCCTGATCCCCCTCCTGACCGTCAAGCACGAAATCGAGCCGGAACGGGTACAGTGGGGCGATAAATTGCAGTATTTCCTGCACTATACACCGCCCGAGAGAAAATCCGATGTCATCGTGATCTACATCCACGGCGGCGGCTGGAACAGCAACGAGGCAAAGACCTTCCACTTTATCGGACAGTTTTTCGCGCAGTCCGGCTATGAGTGCGTGCTGCTCAATTACCGCAAGGTGCCGAAGGTACATTATGCGGAGATCGTCTCGGACGTGTTTGCGGGCTTCTGCGAGGTGCGCAAGCGCCTCTCCGCGAAGCAGAACACCCAGTACATCATCATCGGCTCGTCCGCCGGGGCGCATCTGGGGGCGCTTCTGTGCTACGATACCGAGTTACAGCGCAAGTACAAGATTGGACCCAAGGCATTCCGCGGGCTCATCACCCTTGCCGGACCGCTGAGCTTTGATGCGCCCCGGACGTGGGTGCTCAATTCCCTGCTGAAGGGGCTGTTCGGCTCGAAGGACCGCGAGGTCTGGAAGCAGGGCGAGCCTGTGCTGAAGCTGCGGCGCGGACAGCGGATCCCGGTGCTGGTGATCCAGAGTGCGCATGACGGGCTCATCGGACTGGCGCAGGCGAAGAAATTCGTTGCGGCGGCGCAGAATCTGGGCATCCGTGCGCGGCTCCTCGAGGTGGAGTCCTCGCAAAATCCCCATTCCGCCTACAGCGCCGGCATCTTCTTCGAGACGCCGGAAACCTCCCAGACCCTCGGCTGGGTCATGAAGCAGGTGGCGGCGTGGGCGAATTTCAAGTAAGAGGTTACTGTCATGAATAAAACCATCCGCCGCATCATGCGGTATGCCAACCCCTACAGAAAATACCTGCTCCTGACGGTGGTTCTGAGCTTTATCGGGGTGTCGCTGTCGCTGCTCGTGCCGATCTTCATCGGCAAAGCCGTGGATCTTGCCGTTCCGCTTACCGTACCGCTTAGCACGAACACTCGTATCGACCTCGCTGCCATTCTTCAGGTTGTGATCGAGCTGTCGGTTGTTGTGGTTGTCAGCGCCCTGTTCCAGTGGTTACAGGGGCTGTGCATCAACCGTCTGACCTTCGGAACGGTCAAGGATCTGCGCTCCGATCTTGAGGCAAAGCTCCAGACCATGCCCATCTCCTACATCGACGGCAACGCCCGCGGCGACCTGATCGCCCGAGTCGTGCCGGATATTGAGATCCTGTCCGACGGTCTGCTACAGGGCTTTGCACAGCTCTTCTCCGGGCTTGTGACCATCGTGGGAACGCTTGCCTTCATGCTGACCATCAACATCAAGATCGCGCTGCTCGTGGTCGTCCTGACGCCGCTGTCGTTCGTTGTGGCGGCACAGATCACCAAGGCATCGCACAATGCGTTCGTCTGGCAGTCCGAGCTGCGCGGCGAGCTGAGCGGACTCACCGAGGAGCTTGTCGGCGGCGTGAACGTCGTCAAGGCGTTCGCCTATGAGGACAGAGCGATCGGCCGCTTTGAGGAGATCAACCGCAAGCTCGGCGCGGCGGGGCAGAAGGCGACGTTCTTCTCGTCCATGTCGAATCCCTCCACGCGCTTTGTCAACGGGCTGATCTATGCGGCAGTCGGCACCTTCGGCGCACTGGGCGCCATCGGCGCGATGCCGTGGATCGGCGTCATGAGCGTCGGCAATCTGGCGAGTTTCCTCGCCTATGCGAACCAGTACACCAAGCCGTTCAACGAGATCTCCGGCGTGGTGACCGAGCTTCAGAACGCGCTCGCCTGCGCGGGAAGGCTGTTCGCGCTGATCGAGGCGGAGCCTCAGTCCCCCGAGCCCGCAGACGCCGCAGCTCTCACGGACGTGCGCGGCAGCATCACGGCGCGCGATGTCAGCTTCTCCTACACTCCGGACAGGAAGCTCATCGAGCATCTGGAGCTTGACATAAAGCCGGGTCAGAAGGTGGCGATAGTAGGCCCCACGGGCTGCGGAAAGACGACGTTCATCAACCTGCTCATGCGCTTCTACGACGTCACGGGAGGCTCGATAAGCGTCGACGGCCGCGATATCCGCGAGGTGACGAGGAACAGCCTGCGCGGCTCCTTCGGAATGGTGCTCCAGGACACGATACTGATATCCGGAACGATACGCGACAACATACGAATGGGCAAGCCCGACGCGACCGACGAGGAAATTATCGCCGCCGCGAAGGCTGCCCACGCTCACAGCTTCATAAAGCGCCTGCCCGACAGATATGACACCGTCATAGGCGAGGACGGCGGAAGCCTGTCCCAGGGGCAGAAGCAGCTCCTGTGCATATCGAGGATAATGCTCTGTCTGCCGCCCATGCTCATACTCGACGAGGCTACATCGTCCATAGATACGCGCACCGAGCTGAAAATACAGGACGCCTTCACGACGCTGATGAAGGGCAGGACGAGCTTCATCGTGGCGCACCGCCTGTCAACGATACGCGACGCGGATATCATTCTTGTGATGAACAACGGCAGCATCATCGAACAGGGCAGACACGAGGAGCTCCTCGCAAAGAACGGCTTCTACGCCCGGCTGTATAACAGCCAGTTCGCGGACTGACGATCGGAATATGCGAAAAACAAAACCGCTCCGCCCGACTTTACGTCGGACGGAGCGGTTCGTTTACCGCGCGAGTCTGCTGCCGATGTAACCGGCGACCTCATTCTCGTCAATGCCCAGCACAAACGAAAACTCGGGATATATCATATTCTCCGCCAGCCGCAGCGCGTTCTCGTCCGAAACGAGCACCTTCCTGCCGCTGCTCCGGCAGTTCTCGGTATGTGTGTAGATCGTCTTTATCAGCGATATTATGTGCGTGCAGTCGCCCTCTCTGAGTATGGTGTCTATCTCCGACCGGCGTATCTTCGTATTCGGAGTAAGGCTTATCTCCGTCTCGCCGGAATTGTCGATAGCCTCGTTCACCTCGTCGGCGGTCATCGGCTTTCTGAGCCTCGCACCTGCCGTTCCCACAGGCACGAAGTAGGACGATGAAGCCCCGCTCAGCGGCACGAGCTTAAGATAATCCTCATAACTGCTCCCGTCAAAGGTCTTGTTCTCTACCGCCTCAACGCGGCAAACGCCTACCCCTTTGTACACCACATAATCATTGACCGAAAAGTTTGCCGCATTCATTTTTGATTCCTCCATTCTACGGACAGCGCTGCTTGTACTTTATTATTTATTATACCACTTTTTTTCAACTTTTAACATAGGCTTTTTGTACAAAAAACAGAATTTTTTATTTTGGATAAAAAGCATTTTGCCAATAACCGGCATCAACTCCGTACAATATGATGAAACGGCGCTCAACGACTTGACTTTTTTACGCATAAATGTTATACTGTAATGTGGTAATTTTTATTTAGTGCCGAATTATCGGCCCGGAGAAAGGAAATTATTATGTTCTGTGGAAATTGCGGTACCAAGTCCGAGGACGGAGCTCTGTTCTGTCCCAACTGCGGTGCCAGACTCGGCGCTCCCGGCGCAGTACAGGAGCCAATACAGCAGGTAACGGAGCAGGTCGCTGCGCCCGTTCAGGAAGCGGCACAGCCGGTATATGGGCAGGTCGCTGCGCCGGTTCAGGAAGCGGTTCAGCCGGTATATGAGCAGGTCGCCGCGCCGGTTCAGGAAGCGGCACAGCCGGTATATGAGCAGGTCGCTGCGCCCGTTCAGGAAGCGGCACAGCCGGTATATGAGCAGTTCGCTGCGCCCGTTCAGGAAGCGGCACAGCCGGTATATGAGCAGGTCGCCGCGCCGGTTCAGGAAGCGGTTCAGCCCACATTCGAGCAGGCAGCCGCGCCGGTTCAGGCAGCGGCACAGCAGTTCCCGTCGCCCGATCAGATCGCGGCTCCCATGCCCGCGCCCGACTTCCCCGCTAACCCCATGCCCGAAGCCGCACCCGCGGCTCCCGTCAAGAAGAAGGGCAAGGCGGGTCTCATAATAGGAGTCTCAGCCGCGGCGGTAGTGGTCGGCGGAGCGGCGATAGGCTATTTCGGCTTCCATGACAAGATAACGAGAATGTTCATGGGCGACGCGAAATACGCGACCATGATAACCAAGGAAGCCCTCAAGCCCTCGGACAACAGCGAGGAGAACGCAAAGTACGTCAACAGCTTCATTTCCGTTGCGGCGGACAGCGCCATGTCATCTATGGCAAAGTCCAAGGCCTCAAGCTCCCCGGACGGCTCCACGGGCGGTGCCTCCGTCAACAGAGCCGTGTATTCGGCCCTGACGAATAATCTCTTCCCGTCCTTCAACTACAATAAAGTCTTAAATGACATATTCTCCGAGCTGCCCGAGAACAGCACCGTGACCACGACGATGAATATGACCGTGGAGCCCGGCAGTAAGCTGTCCAAGCTCACCGAGGGCACGGTCGGGGAAATAATAAAGAAGCTCAACGACCTGAAATTCGGCTCGTCGCTGTCAAACGGCAGCACCGACAGAGTGGCGTTCACCCTGGGCGACAGCAACGGAGCTATCGCGACCGCCGAGGCGTATTTCGAGGAGTCCGGCGACATCATCATAGCTCTGCCCGGCATGACCGAAAGCACCGTCCGCATAAAGAAGGAGGATATCGACAAGTTCCTCGGCAAGGACGGCGAGCAGACCGAAAGCGAGCCGGAGAAGACCTTCGACGTGAAGGAAGCCGACCGCATACGCAAGGAGATCGTGAAGATACTCTACGACTCCTTTGAAAAGGCGGATATAAAGTACACCGACAATATCACATACTCCCTCGGCTCCGGAGAATACGCTCAGTCCGCCAAGGGTACGGAGACCTCGATCACCTTCACGTCGGAGCAGCTCGACGAGGCTATGAATAATGTATTCACGTTCCTCCAGAACGACGAGTATGTTTTAAGCTACGCCAAGGATAAGTTCTCGCTGACAGCCGACGACTGCAAAGAGCTGTTCAAGAGCGGGACCAAGGCGGGCGTGACCCTTACGATGAGCTACATAGTCGACGTACACAACAACGTGCTGGCATCCCGCTATACCGTTGTGCCGGATAAGCAGAACGACCGCGTGGAGATCACGGCAGTCGGCAAAACCGCTCCGAGTGTGTCTGTCACCTACACGGACAAGGATAACAAGAACACGTCGGTATCCTTATTCAACTCTTCGTCGGACGGCAAAAACGGCTCCGCTCTGCTCCGGATAAAGCTCGATGCCTCCAAGGCGGAATTCGACATAAAGGCGGTATACAGCAACGTCGGCACAGCAAAGTGGCTCGGCAAGGATATTCCCGTAGGCACATATACCGTCAGCCTCGACGATCCCGATAAGTTCATCTCCTCGCTCAAGCGCCTCACCGGCGTATCCGGCGGCGACAAGCCCGCTTCGTACAACGAGGATATGAGCAACTCGTTCACAAAGCCCATGATGATGCTTGACGGCGGCGATCTCGCCGAGGGCATCGCAGGCGCTGACAGCATCTCCCCCGACGAGCTCATAAACGAGCTGAAAAACTTCAGGCTCACCTTCGGCACGACGGTGACAGGCGATACCTGCTCCTCCGAATTCAGCCTGTCTCTGGGCGAGCTGGGTTCCGTAAGCTCCTCCGCTGTCGCGGTAAAGAGCGGCGATACCTACACGGCTCCCGACAGCTCCAAGGAAATAGACCTTAAGGACGACGCCGCGGCGGAGAAGCTCTACTCCGAGCTCGGCGAATGGGCGGAAAGCACGATGAAGCGCCTCGGGCTCGACACGATGTTCGGCAACATAGGCGGCACGCCCTCCGATCCCGAGACCGAGACAAGACGTATGCATTACAGCGCTTACGACAGGTACAGCTCCTCCGGCTACGCCTCCGACTGCGCGGAAAAGATATATAACGGCCTTAACGACACCGTCACAAAGGCTGTTGCCTCCGGGCTCGACAGCGGCGTGATAAAGCTCTATTACAAGAACGGCGAACTGACCGTGCTTGACGACGCCGGCGTTCCCGGCATCACCTACACGGACTCCGGCTTTGATTCCGTTTACGCCGAGGTATTCTTCGACAACAGAGTATCCGACGGCATCAAGGGCGTCAGCGTCATACTCACCGACGACTGGAACGATATCCCCGTCACCCGCCCCGACATCTTCTGCTTCGTGGACGGCCTGTTCCCGTGGGACGATTACAGCAGCGAGATAGGCGAATATACAGGCGGCACCAGCCCGACGCTCTACTACGGCGAGCCCATTACCACGCAGCTCCCCGACAAGCAGCGCTCTGTCGATGAGCTCAACGAGATAGCAGAGGATATAGCTGCGGCGGCTTCAAAGAAGCTCGGCAGCAGCGGCAAGCTCTCCGCTTCTCCCGACGAGACGGACGGCGAGCTCATATTCATCATCGAGTCCGACGAGAACGGCAGATGGACAGCCGTCTCCGACGATACCGACTCCGCGTACGGCAGCTTTGCGACAGGCTTCGCAGATATGGTCGGCACATACATCGTTTCCCCCGACCAGTCAGATCTTGAAGCAGGCGTATACTTCTATAACGGCAAATTCGTCGGCACCGTTGTGTTCGGCATCAGCGCGGATCTCGAACAAAGCGAGAACAATATGCCCACCGCGCTGGATTTCGTAAACGGCTCGTTCTTCGGCTGGTTCGCGCTCGACGAGAACAACTACGTTCCCACAGCCGGCTACACCCAGAACGATAACGGCATGACAGTCCATGTCGGCACCTACTGCACAGCCACGAAGTCCGAGCTCAAGTATGGGGACGATCCCGGCAGCACCGAGAGCTCCGGAAGCATATCCGGCACATGGGAGATAATCGACCAGTACGGAGATTTCGTTGTCGGCGACAAAGGCTTCGGCGACGCGGCTCTGGCTGCGGTCATAGAAACGGGCGACAAGATAGGCTCGCTGATCCTGACTGCCGATCAGATACCCTACGCGACATACTATATCACTCCGAGCGCCTACTTCGAGGACGAATATGACATATACGCCAGCCCCGAGGACGCGGAAAACGAAAACGACGTCAAGGGTATGCTGTGGAGCGAGGACGACGGTACTGTCACATTATGCTTCGTCAACGACGATAAGTACACCTACTATATCCTTGCAGGCGGCGGCAGCGGAGCCTCCGGCGGCTTTGGAGATGCTGAGTTCGGCGCTGTAAAGAATGATGTCGAGTTAACGGAGATCGTCGGCAGATGGGGAGGCTCGCTGAACGGCGAAGATATGGTCCTCTGCATAAGCTCCAACGGCATACTCACCGTTGAGACCAACGACGGCTTCGAGCTCATCAATCCCAATGACACCGGCTTCGATATCTTCGACGCCGACGGCAACAAGCAGGGCAGCCTGCAGTACAGCGCGGAGACCGGTACTCTCAAGGTCATCGACGACGTCAACAATGTCGAGGTCATATTCTCAAAGCTTGAGGAAGCGAAAAAGCACAACTACATGGGCAAATGGGTGCTTTACAGCGTCAACGGACGCACCATGCAGGATATCGCCGACAAGAACAAGAAGAAGGTCGAGGATATCACCTCGTACATGGAGGTTTCCGAGTACGACATAATCCTCAGCAACGCCGAGGGAGCGCAGATACTCCTCATCACCGCCTACGACGACGCTTACATCGTAAATAACCCCGGCGATAATCTTATGGAGACAGGCACCTACAACTCCGATGAAGAGACCCTTATGGTCACGCAGACCGTAACGGACGACAACGGCGCTGTTGACGAAAGCAGCGCATCCACGATCCTGATTTTCAAGCGCAGTCTCTGATAACAAACATGATTGAAAGGCTGACGGGCAGAGCCTGGTCTCTGCCCGTCTCAAAGGCGGAAAAATGCGGTTCACGGTCACAAACGAGCAGATGAAAAAAGCTGAGGCCAACGCCGACAGCGCGGGCATATCCTACATGAAGCTCATGCGCAGCGCGGGTGAGGCTTGTTTTTCGCGTATCTCAAAGATACTCGGCAGCGTCGAGGGCAAGGATATCGTTGTCCTCGCGGGACGCGGCAATAACGGCGGAGACGGCATAGTCATCGCAGCCATGCTCACCGAGGCGAGAGCAAACGCTATCCTCGTGTTCGTTCAGGATCTTCCGAAGTCCGACTGCGCCCGCGAATGTTATTCGCTGTACGAGCGCGTGATAAAGTCCACGCTTTACGTCCACCGCAAGGAGACCGTGCAGTACGCCATAGCAAACTGCGACGCGGTGATAGACTGCGTATTCGGCACGGGCTTTCACGGCGAGCTTGAGGAATCGGTCGCGGAGCTCTTCGCCTACACGAACGAGAACTGCCCCGGCGTTCGCATATCCGTGGACGTGCCGAGCGGCATAGACAGCAATACCGGCGAGACTGCCCGGGACGCGTTCCGCCCCGATTTCACAATAACTCTTGCAGCCATGAAGCGCGGGCTGTACTCTCACCCGGCTTTCGAGAGATCCGGCAGGATAATCCTCGCCGACATCGGCATACCTCAGGCTATGTATGAGAGCTTTGAGGCTGTGCTTTCGGACGGGGCTCTGCTGGGCATGATACCGGCGAGAGCGCCCGCCTCGCACAAGGGCACCTACGGCAGACTGCTGAACATCGCGGGCAGCGCCCACTATACCGGAGCAGCCATGCTCTCGGCTGACGGAGCTCTTCGCACGGGGGTCGGGCTGTGTACGCTGGCAACTCCCACACGCGTGATAAACGCCGTCGCCTCCGCGATACCCGAGGCCGTGTACCTGCCGCTGGAGCAGGATTTCGACGGCTTCATCAACGATAAGGCGGTCACACAGGTCTCCGACGAGCTTGTGTGCTCGAAATACTCGGCAATACTTGTGGGCTGCGGGCTCGGAAACAACAAAAGCACCTCCTATATGACAGAAACCGTCATAAAAAGAGCAGATTGTCCGATAATCATTGACGCTGACGGTCTTAATTCGATAGCCCCGAATATAAATGTATTGAAGGAAAGCAAAAACACCGTGACCGTCACTCCTCACCCCGCCGAATTCTCCCGCATGACGGGAATGTCGACGGAGGAGATTCAGCGCGACAGGCTGAAGGCCGCGAGAGAGTTCGCAGCCGAATACGGCTGCGTCACCGTACTGAAGGGCGTCAATACCGTCATAGCCTCGCCGGCGGGCGAGATGTTCGTCAACACCACAGGCAACGCGGGTCTCGCCAAGGGCGGCAGCGGCGATGTACTTGCAGGCATAATAGCCTCGCTCAACGCGCAGGGAGTCAAGCCTCTGCACGCGGCGGCGCTGGGCGCGTACCTGCACGGTCTCGCGGCGGACACGCTGGCGGCAAGGACAGGCAAGGCGGGGCTTCTCCCGCGCGACCTGCCGGGAGCGCTGCCGGAGCTTATGAACCGCTGAAAATAAGCGAAAAACGCTTCACGGTTTTTTCTTTCCCGAAAGGAAAGGAAGGTTCACCGTGAAGCGTCTTATTTTTTTCATTCCCCTCATACTCGCGCTGTCCGCCTGCTCTGCGGGCGGAAATACAGCGGCTCCGCCCGACATGGACATCTCGTTCAGCGCCGAGGCGAGCGTCAGCTATGACGGCATGGACTGCACAGCGCAGATACGCCGCATAGAGCGCGATATATGGGAATTCTGCATCACCTCGCCATACCCCGTCGAGGGTCTGGTCATCTCTGTCAGGAACGACGAGACAAAGCTGAAAATGTACGATATGGAAAGCACCGCCGACATCGACGGCACCGCTGTCAGCATGGCGCGCGCCATAGCGGACGCCTATGAGGCGGCCGCGGAGAACGGTACGATGATCGGCAGCGGGTACAGCGCGTCCGCAGTCTCCGGAAGCCCGGAGTCCGGCAGCTGCACCGTGGTATTCAACGAGAAGAGGGAGCCCGTGTCCATATCCTCCGACGCGGGCAGGCTCTCCGTCGAGTTCACGAAATTCGCTCCCCTCGAACGTGAGGGCGAGGACGAGGAGGACGCGGTCATCATCATAGAATGACGATCGTTCCCCTGCCCGTCTCACCGTTTCTGCGGCCCTCGGCTTCAAGAGTGAACGAATACAGCAGCTTCTCCTTTACCGGCATACCCATGGACTCTGTGAGCGCGTGGGCGTATATGGCGAGCTGACCGCTGTACTCGTCGGTAAGCTTTTCGGGAGTGGTGCGGGTATTCGTCTTGTAATCAACGAGCACTATCCCGTCGCCCTCCACGAAGAACAGATCCGTGATGCCCTGTATGAACGGCTTTTCGCTGTCGTTCCATTCCCCGATGCCGTACCCGGCGCAGATCTCGCGGAGCTCGTCGGCGTCGGGCTCGTAGAACAGCGGATGCTCCTTGTAGATATTGTTCGCTCCGCAGGCTGCCGCGCGCTTGCAGATATCGCTCTCCAGAAAGTATGCGATATCCTCGTCGGCTATGGACTCACGCTCGATCCGTGTGAGCGCTCCGCACGCGCACAGCCCGTCCAGCACCTCGCCCGCCTTGTCCGGAGGCGTCGTGAAGTCGATAAGCTCCATTGCCTTGTGGTATGCGTCGCCGAGCTTCTTGCCCCGGAGCTTTGAGACCTCGCCCTCCCCGAGGAACGACGGCACCCGCAGCACGCGGAACGCCTTGTCGTCGGGACGGTCGGACTCCGTTACATTCTTCACGCCTATCTGTGTGGCGGTGAATTTCGCCGGGAGCCGCGCCGAATCCCAGTACCCGTATCCCGGCTCCGTGTCAATATCATTGCCTTCCGCGGCGGATAAGTCCTCCGCGGTATTTTTGCTGTCGTCGGGGATATAGAGGTCAGGCCCGATATCCTCCGCCGCAAGGAGCCGGGGGCTTCCGATAAGCCCGTCCTCCCGGGCGGCGGCGCTGTTCTTTATCCAGCCCCAGTGGCTTTCGTTCGCGTTCTGCGGCGGACGCGGCGCGGTGATTATGAGCTTCTCGCGGGCGCGCGTCACCGCCACATACAGAAGCCTCATCGACTCGCTGAGCTCAAGCCTCCTGTATTCCCCGACTATGTATCTGTTCAGGAAATTGTCTATCTTAAGCAGATGTCTGCCGTCCATGACCGTCATTCCTATGCCGTATCTGGGGTCGCAGATGATATTCGGGCAGTCTCTCTTTATGCTTGCGGCGGTCGGAACGTTTGCCATAAAGCATATCGGGAATTCAAGCCCCTTCGAGCCGTGAATGGTCATGATACGGACAGCGTTGGTGCCCCGGCTGTCGCCCTCCGCCCTCGCGAGCTTTATCCTGCGGCGCCGGAGCGTCTCCAGATACCGCAGGAAATCGTACAGCCCCGCGCTCTCGCTGCCGGGGAATACCTCGGCGTAGTGCGGCATGAGCCGCAGGTTCAGGCACTTTTTCAGCCCGCCCTTCTCCGCCTCGAAGGACGAGACTATCATGCTCTCGTCGCAAATCTTCCTGATAAGTCTGGCAGGCGAGTTTTCAGCGGCGAACGCGCGGTACTCTTCTATCTCGGCGAGCACGGCGGCTGCGCGTTCATTCCGCGCGGCGTACTCCCTGAGACCCGTCCACAGGTGCAGGTGCTTGTATCTGCCGTAAAGCTCCAGCTCCTTTATCTCCTCCGCGCCGAAGCTGTACGGGGGCTTTGAAAGGATATCCGCAAGCCCGTCGCCGTCGGGGAGCCCTCCGTCCTGATATCCGCCGTTCAGCCGTTCCAGCGCGTCGGCGGCGTTCTTATCCAGCTTTGCCTTGACCCGAAGCCCTCTCAGCAGGCTGAAACCCTCCGTGAGCTTTATCTCCGCGAGCTCGTCGGCGCTCAGTCTGTACGGCTCGCGCATGAGCACAGCCGCGAGATCGCCGTCGCGGTACGGGTCGTCGATGACCCGCAGCAGGGAGAGCAGGTACTTTACCTCCTCAAGGTCGGTGTACTCCTCGTCCGCCTTTGCCTCGTACGGGATACCGGCTTCGTCGAGAGCTCCGGTGTATATTTTCGCGTAGCCGGCATAGCTGCGCATGATGATACCGAAATCGCTGTAACGGCACGGGCGCATACCCGTTTTTCTGTCGTTGACCTCAAAGCCGTCCGCGACCATTTTCTTTATGCGGTTCGCTATCCAGACCGCCTCAGCCTGCCGAGCCGTAAGGTCGTCGGAGGCGCTGATCTCCGCGAACTCGACCCTGTTTTCGTCGGTATCGTCGGGATAGTCCGCGCCGAAAACGAGCTTGCAGTCGTCGTTGTAGTCCACGTCGCCGAGCTCCTTGGTCATGGTGCCCTCAAATATCTGATTGACGGTGTTTATGACAGTCTCGCGGCTGCGGAAGTTCTTATTGAGCGGTATGACCTCAAAGTCCGGATCCTCTTCGGACAGTCTGCGGAAAACAAGCGGGTCGGAGCCGCGGAAGCGGTAGATCGACTGCTTTATATCGCCGACAAGGAACAGGTTCTTCTTGTCGCGCGAGATGAGGCGGTATATCTCATACTGCACCTCGTTGCTGTCCTGGAACTCGTCGACGATTATGAAGTCGATCGAGCCGGCGATCTCGCGGGCAGTCTCGCCCGGCTGCGAGACAGAGCACGCAGGCTGAGCGCCGTCGCGCAGTATATCGAGCATACGCCGCTCCAGGTCGTCAAAGTCCAGCCCGCCGAGCTCCGCCTTGCGCGCGGAGTAATCCTCGTCATAGCGCCGTACCAGCTCCAGAAGAGCCTCCAGCACGGGCGCGCAGGTCCTCATATCGTCATCGAACGGACGAAGCTCCGGGGTGCTTTTCGCGAGAGCCTTGCAGTCGGCTTTCAGCTGCGATATCAGGGCCTTCATCTCTTCGGACGGCACCTGCTTCGAGGTCGTGTTGAGGTCGATGATCTTCTTCTTCCCCGAGGCGTCGGGAGTCTTTGCGGCAGCCGCGTAGGCTGCGTTCGCGGCTTTGAGCTTCTCGCGGAAGTCCGGCTGTCCCCACACCGCCGCGTCATAGGAGACGAGAAGTCCTTCCCACACCTCGCCCACAGGCTCCATGGGGTTCGACGTGAGAGCCTTACCCTTTGCCGGCGCGGCGGGAGCCTGCTTCGTCAGCGGGACGAGGGCTTTTATATTCGCGCGGATATCGGCGAGCACATCTACGAGCTCGGACTGTACTCTCTCGTTATAGTTCTTTCGTATTATCCCGTCATAGGTCGACGGATCCTTGTAGTAGCCCAGCCATTCCGCGAAAAATTCGTCCGGGCGCGTTATCTTCCGCGAAAACTCGTACAGATATCCGACGAGCTCCTCAATGGCGGAGTCGTTCTCCCGCGCGAACCAGCCGTACAGCAGCTCGCGGGAGGCCGCGTCGCCCGGAGCAGCGCAGAAATTCTCCATGACGGTCTTCATGGAGCGCGCCTTGAGCAGATCGGTCTGCGACGTGTCGAGGACCTTGAAGTCCGGGCGCAGTCCCGCGGCGCTGCTGTATCTGCGCAGCAGGTCGGCGCACAGAGAATGTGTGGTGCATATATAAGCGTCCCTGAGCCGCAGGAGCTGGGTATCTATCAGCTCCCTGCCCTCATCGCTCAGATCCGGGGACGCCGCCTCGTCCGAGAGCGCGTCCTCTATCCTCGCTCTGATCTCGGCTGCCGCCGCGTTCGTGAAGGTCGTTATCACCATTCTGTCCGCCGGCACGGGCTCGGTGCGGACGGTATTCCCGTCCTCGTCCTCGCCGATACCGAGGAGTCTGCGCCTTACGCGCTCGACAAGCACCGAGGTCTTGCCGCTTCCTGCCGCGGCGGAAACTATACATGCTCTGCCGTCAAAACCTATTGCCCTGCGCTGTTCGTCGGAGGGTCTGAAGCCGTCTGCCATTGTTCTTCCCGCCTTTTCTCAATTCTTTCCGCCGGCGGAGAGCAGATAGCCTATGCCTCTTGCCGCCTTTATCCCGACATTGCCGCCCACACCGGCGATCTTTTTGCGCAGTCCGGAGATATTCACCCAGACCACGTTTATCTCCGCCTCGCTCTCATAGCCCCATATCTTTTCGAGGAAGCGCTCGGTGGAGATAGCGCGCTCGGGGTTCATCATAAGCATCTCCAGCATCTGGAACTCCTTGTTCGCGAGCACGGCGCTGCCTCCGGGACCCCGCAGGCTGTGTTCGCCGCGGCTGAGCTCGATATTGCCGAAGCGCAGCAGATTGTCGGTAAGCTCCGGCTGTCTGCGGGTCATGGCGCGCACGCGGGCGAGCAGCTCCTTCGCCGCGAAGGGCTTTGTCATATAGTCGTCCGCGCCGCTGTCGAGACCCTCGACCTTGTCGTCGGTCTCGCTCTTTGCCGTAAGAAGCAGCACGGGCAGAGTTATGCCCTGGGCGCGTATCCTTTTCAGGACTGTTATGCCGTCGAGCTTCGGCATCATTATGTCGAGCACGGCGCAGTCGTAGTTCCCCGCGCTGAGCCAGTCGAGCGCGTCCTGACCGTCATACACCGCGTCAACGGAATATCCGCTGTGGGACAATATGGTCACGAGGGCGTCGGACAGGGTCCTTTCGTCCTCGGCAAGCAGTATCCTCATATCTGTTCCTCCGAAAAAACGATTTATGTGTTCCTACTTTTATATGATATCAGATTCCGGCAGCGTTGTCAACACAAAAAACGCTGTCTGTCCCATATCCGGCTCATTTCAAATGATTTGACAATACGGGAGAATTATGATATAATATTCCGGATAACAGTTATCTTCTTTTAACGAATGGAACGGAGGATATATGACAGAGACAGACATACAGAACGGACTGTCCCCGGAAGAAGCCGCGAAGCGCGCCGCCGAGGGCAGAGTGAACGGCAGCGCCGAGATAAAGACAAAGTCCGTGTCCCGTATCATACGCGACAACACGCTGACCTTCTTCAACTTCCTGAACATCGTGCTCGTGGCGCTGGTATTCATTTTCAGCAAGGACATAAACGATATAAAGAACGCAATGTTCATCGCGATAATCTTCTGCAATACCGGCATAGGCATTTTTCAGGAGATACGGGCAAAGCGCACGATAGACCGCCTTACGCTGATATCCGCGCCGAAAGCCCACGTCATACGCGGCGGAACGGAGATCGAGATACCGAACTCCGGGATAGTGGAGGGCGATCTGACCGTGTTCCGCGCGGGTATGCAGGCGTGCGCGGACAGCCGGGTCGTGCAGGGAGACTGCGAGGTCAACGAAAGCCTCATCACCGGCGAGAGCGACCCCGTAAACAAGCGCGACGGCGATATGATACTCTCGGGCAGCTTCATCGTCAGCGGCGAGGTGCGCGCTGTCGCCGAAAAGCTCGGCGCGGACAGCTTCGCGAACAAGATAACGAGCGGCGCGAAGTACCTCAAAAAAGCCGAGTCCAAAATGATGAACGCGATAAACAGCATACTCAAGGGCATATCCATAATCATTATCCCGCTCATGCTGCTCCAGATAGCAAACGGCGTGTTCTGGGCAAAGCCCGAGCAGACCTTCAACGACGCGGTGCTGAGCTCCGTCGCCGCTATAATTGCCATGATACCCGAGGGACTCGTGCTGCTGACGAGCGTGGTGCTCGCGGTCAGCGCGATACGCCTCGCGCAGAACAATACGCTTGTGCAGAACCTTTACTGCATCGAGACTCTCGCGAGAGTCGATGTGCTCTGCCTCGACAAGACCGGCACCATAACCGAGGGCAGTATGCAGGTCGCGGAAACGCTGTGCCTCGACTGCACCGAGGAGCAGCTTGACGAGGGCATGACCGCTCTGGCGTGCGCTCTGTCGGACACCAACCCCACCTTCGCGGCGGTGAAGGAGCACTGGAGCGGCGAGTCGGCGCTGACCGCCTCCGAGACCGTGCCGTTCTCGTCGGCGAGAAAGTGGAGCGGCGCGTACTTCGGAGACAAGGGCACCTACATTATGGGAGCCGGCGAGTTCATACTCGGCGAGAGCTTCGCCCCGCTGAAAAAGACTGCCGAGGACTTCGCGGCGGGCGGCAGACGAGTGATAATGCTCGCGCGGTCGGATAAGCCTTTCGACGGCAAGGAGCTCCCCGCGGACATAAAGCCCCTCGCCTTTATCGCGATAACCGACAGGATACGCGCCGAGGCTCCCGCGACGCTGAAATACTTCGCTGAGCAGGACGTTGACATCAAGATAATCTCCGGCGACAACCCGCTGACCGTAAGCTGCGTCGCGCAGAAGGCGGGCGTAATGAACGCGGACAGATACATAGACGCTTCCACCGTGGAGCACATCGGCGAGGTCGTGGACGACTATACGATATTCGGACGTGTCACGCCTCCGCAGAAGCTTGAGCTCGTCAAGGCTCTCAAAGCCAAGGGACACACGGTCGGCATGACCGGCGACGGCGTGAACGACGTTCTCGCGCTGAAGGAGGCCGACTGCTCGATAGCTATGCAGAGCGGCAGCGAGGCGGCAAGAAACGTATCGAACCTCGTGCTGCTCGACAGCAACTTCGCCTCAATGCCCAAGGTCGTCGCCGAGGGCAGACGCTCGATAAACAACGTCGAGCGCTCGGCTTCGCTGTTCCTGTCAAAGACGACTTACAGCGTGCTGTTCGCGGTGATCTTCGTCATAATACAGACGGCGTTCCCGTTCAAGCCGATACAGGTCACGCTGATAAACACGCTGTGCATAGGACTTCCGAGCTTCCTGCTCGCCCTGCAGCCCAATAAGGAGCTGGTGCGCGGCTCGTTCATCTCGAACGTTATCCGTAAAGCGATACCGAACGGCGTCGCCGCCGTGATCTCGCTGATGGCGGGACTCGTGTGGTGCAGAGCCGCGGGCTTCACGCCGGAACAGTCCAGCACAGTGCTGGCGTATGTTCTCGGTGCCGTATCCTTTATGGTAGTGCTTCTCGCCTGCCACCCGATGAGACCGTGGAAGATAGGCATGATGGCGGGGCTTATAGGACTGTTCCTCTTCGGAAGCCTGTATCTGGCGTGGTTCTTCTCCTATGAGCCGTTCACCGAAGAAATGGTGCTCGTGACCTCCGTTGTAGTGGCCTGCGGCTCGGCATTCACCCTGCTGTTCAACCTGACCGTCAACAAGATCATCGACATCATTATAAAAAAGAGAAAAGAAAAGAAAGGTATCGCCTGAATGGAAAAGAGACAGGTCTATATATTCTCCGACGGAGCCTGCTCCGGCAATCCGGGCCCCGGCGGCTACGGCGTGATACTGCGCTGTGACGGCAAGGAAAAGGAGCTCTCGGGCGGCGAAGCCCGCACCACCAACAACCGTATGGAGCTCATGGGCGTGATAACCGGGCTTGAGGCTCTGAAATATCCGTGCAGGGTCACCGTGCAGACAGACTCGCGCTATGTGGTGGACGGCATAGAAAAGGGCTGGGCGAAGTCGTGGCGCAAGCGCGGCTGGATAAAGAGCGACAAGAAGCCCGCCCTGAACCCCGACCTGTGGGGGAGGCTGCTCGACCTGCTGGATATCCACGAGGTGACGTTCACGTGGATAAAGGGTCACGCGGGACACGAAGAGAACGAGCGCTGCGACAGGCTCGCGGTGGCTCAGAGAGACATATATTCGGAAAAGTAACAAATACCTCCGTGCGGGAATAAAATGTAAGAAAGTCCTGCCCGGAGGTATTATTATGGAGCTTGGAGTCATCGAGGGCATTTTCATACCCTTTATCGGGACAGCGCTGGGAGCGGCGTGTGTGTTCCTTCTTAAAAATTCATTCAGCAAAACGCTCGAACGCGTGCTTACCGGCACCGCCGCCGGAGTTATGACGGCGGCGAGCGTGTGGAGCCTTATAATACCGGCGGTAGAGCGGTGCTCGGACAGCATGGGGCAGTGGGCGTTCCTGCCTGCTGCCGCGGGGTTTATGGCGGGGATAGTTTTCCTTATGCTGCTCGACTGGCTTATAGAACGCCTCGGAGCCGGGAAAAGCGCGGCATCGGACAATACTCTCATGCTGATAGCCGTGACTCTGCACAATATCCCCGAGGGTATGGCGGTCGGAGCCGCCTACGCGGGGCTTGTCTGCGGCGGGCATGATGCCGCGGCTGCGGCTGCGGCGGCGCTCGCCGTCGGTATCGCGATACAGAACTTCCCCGAGGGCGCGATCATATCCCTGCCTCTGCGTGCGGGAGGAATGAGCCGTCCGAAGTCGTTCCTGTACGGCGCGGCGTCGGGAGCCGTAGAGCCCATAGGCTCCGCCGTCACCATAGCCGCCGCCGCTCTGGTGATCCCCGCGATGCCGTATCTGCTGAGCTTCGCGGCGGGAGCCATGATATACGTCACGATCGCAGATATGATACCGGAGATAGCCTCGGACGGCCATTCCGCGGGAGCGGCGCTGTCGTTCTCCGTCGGGTTCGTCATAATGATGTCGCTCGATGTGGCTCTGGGATAGAGCCGTGCTTGCCGCGGGCCCGCTTATTGCGGCGCTCTTTATCCCGGGGTATCTTCGCTATGCCTCTGATATCTCCGCCGGGCTGCTCTTTCGATCTCTTCGATGTCATAAGAGGGTCTCCCGCTGTCCGGCAGAGCTCCGTAAGTGCATTTCCTGCCGCTGTCCGGACGCTCCCTCGTTTCCCATACCCTTACGACGGCTTTCCAGTCCCTCACGGGTCTTCCGCCTATCTTCCAGCCGTCAGCCGAATAGTAGTCGAAGAATTTCTGCGCATTTATGCCGTTGTTTCTTTCCCGGCAGTAGTCCTCCACCTCCCGCAGAGTTGGGACAGCCCTTTCCTTAAATGCCTCTTCCTCGCCCGAGCCCTCGCCCGAGCCCGTCCGGGTGCCGCTGCCGCAGGCAGCGGTGCCCCCACCCTCACGGTCAGGGTCAGGAACAAGGTCAGGGTCAGGGTCAGGGTCAAGGTCAGGGTCAGGGTCAGAGACAAGGTCAGGGTCAGTAACAAGGTCAGGGTCAGGGTCAAGGTCATTATCATTATCATTATCACCCTCATTCGCAGACAATTGTCTGCATTTGCCGCTTTTTGCTCTTGCAGCCTGCGAACGCTTCCTGCATACCTCGGTGTAGTGCTCGAAGTCCTCGTCGAGCCGCTGGCGGATAAACGAGAACGCCATTCTCACCGCTCCGGAGACTTCCGCGAAGTCCGGCTCGACAGCGTTTACATAGCGCAGTATCAGCATGATGAGGTCTGCCTGCTCGTCCTTCGGCAGCATTTCAAAGTGCTTTATGTATTCGTTGTAAAGCACGAACGATTTTTTTGTTCCGGCCATTGTAATTACCTCCCATAGTTTTCTATCCTATATATTAGCATACATATCCGTGACATACAATGACATGAACAGTTCGTTCGTTCTTTGTATCTCCGCGTCCGTGCGGCGTTTTTCTTTTGTGCAATTTGGCTGTATTTTTTCTATTGACAAATCTCCCAAAGAGTGATATAATAAATCGTTCAAAACTTACAAATAAAAATCACGATAAAAGAAGGAAGACAGGCTGTGAAAAGAGAAGATCTGAGAAACATAGCTATCATCGCCCACGTCGATCACGGCAAGACCACGCTGGTCGATGAGATGCTCAAGCAGAGCGGCGTATACCGCGAAAATCAGGCGGTCGTCGAGCGCGTCATGGATAACAACGCCATTGAGCGCGAGCGCGGCATAACCATACTTGCAAAGAACACGTCCGTGAACTACAAGGGCGTGAAGATCAACATAGTGGACACCCCCGGCCATGCCGATTTCTCCGGCGAGGTGGAGCGCATACTGAAAATGGTGAACGGCGTGCTCCTGCTGGTGGACAGCTTCGAGGGCACTATGCCTCAGACGAGGTTCGTGCTCCAGAAGGCTCTCGAACTCGGGCATAAGGTGATAGTCGTGGTCAACAAGACCGACCGCCCCGACGCCCGCTCGAAGGAGGTAGTCGACGAGGTGCTGGAGCTCCTGCTCGACCTCGACGCGGACGACGAGCAGCTCGAAAGCCCCGTCGTATTCTGCTCCGGCAGAAACGGCACTGCTTCGCTCGACCCGGACGTACAGGGCGAGAACCTGATACCGCTGTTCGATATGATACTTGAACATATCCCTGCTCCCGAGGGCGACCCCGAGGGCGAGCTCCAGCTTCTCGTGTCCTCGATAGACTACAACGAGTATGTCGGCAGGATCGCGATAGGCAGGATAGAGCGCGGCGTGATAAAGCAGAACAGCGAGGTCGTTGTCTGCGACTATCACGGAGCCGTGGAGCCGTTCAAAGCGAAGATCGTCAGCCTCTACGAATTTGACGGTCTCGGAAAGAACGCCGTACAGGAGGCTTCCGTGGGCGATATCGTGTGCTTCTCGGGCATAGAGGGGATAACCATAGGGCAGACAGTCTGCTCCCCGAACGCCGTTGAGCCGCTGCCGTTCGTGAAGATAAGCGAGCCCACCGTGGAGATGACATTCTCGGTAAACGACAGTCCCTTTGCGGGCAGAGAGGGCAAGTACGTCACCTCGCGCCAGATACGCGAGCGTCTTGAACGCGAGCTGCTGAAGGACGTGTCCCTGCGCGTCAAGGAGAGCGAGGTACGCGACGCCTACGACGTGGCGGGGCGCGGCGAGATGCACCTGTCGATACTGATAGAGACCATGCGCCGCGAGGGATATGAGCTTTCGGTGAGCACACCCCGCGTGCTGTACAAGGAGATAGACGGCGTGAAGTGCGAGCCTATGGAAAAGCTCGTCATCGACGTCCCCGAGGAGAGCGTCGGCGCGGTAATGGAGAAAATGGGCGTGCGCAAGGCGGAAATGCTGGAGATGCACCCGATCGGCTCGCGCACAAGAATGGAATTCAAGATACCGTCCCGCGGACTTTTCGGCTACCGCAGCGAGTTTCTTACGGATACGAAGGGCGAGGGCGTGCTGAATACGCTGTTTCTCGGCTATGAGCCCTACATGGGCGAGATCCCCGTGCGCACCACGGGCTCTCTGGTAGCGTTCGAGACCGGCACCTCCAGCGCATACGGTATATGGAATCTCCAGGACAGAGGCACGATGTTCATTGACCCGGGTCTCGATGTGTACGAGGGAATGATAGTAGGAGTGTCCCCGAAGCTCGGCGATATCACGGTCAATGTGTGCAAGAAAAAGCACCTGACAAATACCCGCGCCAGCGGAAGCGACGAGGCTCTGCGCCTTATCCCACCCAAGCATATGAGCCTTGAGGAAAGCCTCGAATTCATCTCCGACGACGAGCTCGTCGAAGTGACCCCCAAGTCCATAAGACTCCGTAAGCGTATCCTCGACCATGAGCTCCGCGCCAAAGACGAGGCAAAGAGAAGAAAAGTATGAGAGACCCCGGGGGAGGAAGAGAGAGGGGAAGAAGGAAGCCCCTTTCCAAGGAAAGGCGCT
>JAIKZF010000085.1 GCA_024682455.1 Ruminiclostridium sp.
CATGAATCTCAAGTCCTATGGTGGGGTAAAGATCAGACATTTTCCGATGCTCCTTTCTTATAATGTGCAGCGAACGGGCGAGAATGTCTTCTCAAACGCGTCCGCGGTCTGTATTATCGTTGCTTCGTCGAAGCGTCTGCCGACTATCGACATACCTATCGGCATACCGTCCCTGTCGTAGCCGCAGGTGGTATTTATCGCGGGCAGACCCGCTATATTGACCGTTACCGTGCAGATATCGGCGGTGTACATCTTTACAGGGTCGTTGTCCTGAACGCCGATCTTATAAGCGACGCTGGGAGCCGTGGGTGTGAGTATCACGTCGGCTTTCTCAAATACCGCGTTATACTCGGCGATTATCTGCTGCTTGAGCGCGAGAGCCTTGCGGTAATACGCGTCGTAGTAGCCGCTGGAGAGCGCGTAGTTGCCGAGCAGTATGCGGCGCTTCACCTCCGCGCCGAAGCCGCGGTTGCGGCTGTCGCGTATCATCTCGTCGAAGCTGTGGCCCTCGCCGCGCAGTCCGTACTTTATGCCGTCGTAGCGGGAAAGGTTCGATGCCGCCTCCGCCGACGAGATCAGGTAGTATGCCTGAACGGCGTATTTCAGCGTGCTTATCGAGCAGTCAACGAGCTCCGCGCCCATTTTTTCATATTCGTGAGCCGCGTTCATAACGGCTGTGCGCACTTCCTCGTCCACAGCCTCGCCATAAAACTCCTTCGGAATGGCTATCCTCATGCCCGAAACGCTCTGTCCGAGCTTTTCGTTGAAGTCGGTGAACGGCACGTCCCTGCTTGTCGCGTCCTTCGGGTCGACGCCAGCTATGGCGTTCAGGATGATGCCGCAGTCCTCGGCTGTCCGGGCTATCGGGCCTATCTGGTCGAGGGAGCTCGCGAACGCCACAAGTCCGTATCTCGAAACGCGCCCGTAGGTGGGCTTAAGCCCCGTGACTCCGCAGAACGAAGCCGGCTGACGTATCGAGCCGCCCGTGTCGCTGCCGAGAGCCGCCGCGCAGAAGCCCGCCGCCACCGCGGCAGCCGAGCCTCCCGACGAGCCGCCGGGCACGCGCTCCGTATCGTATGGGTTCTTTGTCTTTGCAAACGCCGAGGTCTGGGTCGAGCCTCCCATTGCGAACTCGTCCATAGAGACCTTGCCGAGAATGACGTAATCCTGCGCCGCCAGCTTTTCCACAGCGGTCGCGCTGTACGGAGGTACGAAATCGCCGAGCATATTCGACGAGCAGGTGGTGCGTATGCCGTCGGTGCAGAGGTTGTCCTTAAGAGCGAGCGGTATTCCGGTCAGAGGCGCGGCATTTCCCGCGTCTATGCGCTTCTGGGCAGCGTCTGCGGTCTTCATGGCCTCGTCGGAGGTCACGGTGATGTAGGACAGCACCCTGCCGTCCTTTTCCTTTATTTCGCCGAGGAACAGCTCCGCGGCCTCACGAGCGCTTATTTCCCTGCCGTCGAGCTTCGAGCGGAGCTCCTTTATCGTGATATTCTTCAGATCCATGATACCCTCCGTCATTCCATCATTTTCGGGACAACATAGCAGTTGTCACGCGGCGAGGTATTCTGCTGGAGCTTCTCCGTCGGGAACGACGGGGCGGGTATATCCTCGCGCAGGTCGGCGTAGCGTATCTCGTTATGGTCCTTAGTGTCGTCGTAGGTTATGTCGTATTCCTTTATCGTGTCCATAAGCGCGATGATGTCGGACATCTCCGCGAGAGCCTTCTGCTGCTCGTCCTCCGTGAAGTTGAGCTTAGACAGCCGGCAGATATGGTCGAGTGTTGCAATATCCATACTCTGTCCCTTCCTGAAAAATTAATCATTATCTTATCTATTATACTATAAATTATATGATTTTTCAAGTCCTTTTTACAAGTTTTATGAAAATTCTGCGGGTCCGTCGGTTTTATCGACCAGAAGCTCCTGCCAGTTGGCGGGAAAGCCGATGCGGTAAAGCTCGATATACGGGCTGTATTCGCTTATCAGCAGTATGAGCTTGCCGGCGAAGGCTGTGTTCCATATCTCCGAGCGCGGGTAAAGCTGCCTGAGCACCAGCATATAGTCGAACAGCGTATTCGACATATTGTACTCCAGGTCGGGTATCTGCCGCGGAGCCGAGGGAAAGGGGTCGGCGTAGAGTCGGTTATAGTGGGCGCAGCGGTTCCTGAGCTCCGACAGGCATTGGAGCCAGTTCTCCACGTACCGGTATGACAGCCCGAAGGCGTTTTCCGCGATAGCCCGCTTGTCCTCGACCTTGAGATCGCTGTAAAAGATGTTGAGATTGCCGAAGCTGAACAGCTCCATGATTACCCAGAGCGGGAAAGCGCCGCCGTATTTCTTCATGTGGTGGGTTACGAGCTGCTCGCCGGTATTGTTCTCTATCATGCGGTCGATCTTTTTGAGAAAGGTCTTATGGTTGTGGCGGTTATCGAAGCTCGCCTCGTTCAGATAGCCGAGAGCCCCGTATTTCAGGGCGTGGTAGTTGGAGATGTTGGCGCGCATCGTTATCTCCACCTCCTCCAGACCCGTCAGCAACAGCGAGCGCATGAGCCTGTCGAAATCGTAGATATGCATGACGGTCTCGAAGCTCGTGCCCTCGCGGTAGCGGTTCTTGGTCTCCAAGAACACCGCGAAATAGTGGGCAAGGCGGTAGTAGTTGATATTCGAGAGCGCGCAGACCGCGTGGTCATAGTCCTCGATCACGCAGCCGCGGCTTTTGAGCTTTTCTATCTGGTCTTCGATGGTAGCCGGGCTCTTTACCCTCGGGTACCGCTGGTCGTTCTTTATCATTCGGCTGTTTTCCTTTCAGAGATTATACATAGTTATTATAATACTTTTCGTGCTCCGTGTCAATCGTGACAGCATTTTTTGAGCGATTTTGAAAGTTTTTTCTTCAAAACAGGTGACAAATCCGAAAAAATGTGCTATAATGTAAACAATTACAGTGGAGAAACTCTCCGCTCCCCATTATATGAAAGGATTGAGCCCATGAATTACGAAAAATCATGCGGCGCCGTCGTGTACAGAAAATTTCACGGCAATACCGAGATACTGCTGATCCGACATATCAAGTCGGGCTGCTGGTCGTTCCCGAAGGGTCACGTCGAAAAGGGCGAGACCGAGATACAGACCGCCGCCCGCGAGATCAAGGAGGAGACCAACATAGATGTGCTCATCGACGACGGCTTCCGCGAGACCGTCACATTCAGCCCCCGCCGCGATACCAGCAAGACCGTGGTCTACTTCGTCGGAAAGGCGATAAGCCGCGACGCCAGACCGCAGTACGACGAGATCTCGGAGATGCGCTGGATGGAGATCGGGCAGGCTATCTCCTACCTTACATACGAGAACGACAAGATCATCGCCACAAAGGCAAAGGCTTTCATCTCGCTTATGAAGTAGCCGAGACCGGTATCATACGCGCCCGGCCCCGCCGGAGGAACGTTCGTTCCCCGCGGCGGGACT
Organism: Ruminiclostridium sp.; assembly: GCA_024682455.1. Taxonomy (GTDB): domain Bacteria; phylum Bacillota; class Clostridia; order Oscillospirales; family Ruminococcaceae; genus Ruminiclostridium_E. Next base: position 3,468 of record JAIKZF010000085.1, read on the forward strand.
TATTTTTTACCGCTCCCGGACAGGCGGCAGACCGGAAATCCAGCGATATGAGCGCGGAGCCTGCTTTAAAGGCAGCTGCCGCGGAAGTATTATTTATAATTTTTATACCCTTCTCCCATTGATTTTTTTTGCTTTATGTGCTATAATTGTTATGTGTTTATAAAAAAGTCCCGAACGGGACGGGACAGGAGGAAAAGCCATGGCGAATGTCGCTTCGGGTTCGATGAGAATAAAGGTCGAAGAGCTTGAGTCGGGAATGGTCACGTCGGAAGATGTCATAGAGCCCGGTACCGAAAGAGTTCTGCTTCTCAAGGGTACGACCCTCGACAGCGTAATGATCTTTAACCTCAAGGAGCGCTACAATGTCGGCGAGGTAATGATCAAAAAGGCGTTCAGCGCCACCAGCATCTCCGCGGAGATGCGCGCCGAGATAAATATCCACGAATCACTGACGACCCTGAAGGACGTTTTCGGCTCGGACAAAGAAAGACCTATCACCGAGTTCAGCAAGGAAGCGACAAAGCAGATCCGCAACGTCACCGACGAGCTCATAACCAGCCTCTACGCGGACGACAATATCCTGCTGAAAATGCACCAGCTACAGTCCTACGACGATTACACCTATAAGCATTGCCTGCGCGTGGCTATGATGTCCGTTACTATCGGCAAGAGCCTCGATCTGCCCAGAAAGCAGATGCGCGATCTCTGCGAGGCTGCTCTGCTCCATGACATCGGCAAGCGCACCATAGACGTTGACATTATCAGAAAGCCCGGCAGACTAACCGACGACGAGTTCGTCGCAGTCAAGAAGCACCCCCAGAACGGCTATCTGCTGCTCCGCAAGAACGGCAGCTATTCCGAGGACATACTCAACGCCGTGCTCATGCACCACGAGAAGTTCGACGGCACAGGCTACCCTCTGGGCCTCAAGGGCGGTCAGATAACCTACCTCGCCCGCATAATCACAGTCGCCGACGTTTACGACGCGCTCACCTCCAACAGACCGTACCGCCAGCCGTGGAGCGTCGCCGAGGCGGAGGAATTCATGATGGGCGGAGCCAACACGCACTTCGACTACGATATCATCACAGCCTTCCTCGCGGCGTTCGCGCCGTTCCCCGTGGGCAGCAGCGTCATACTCAGCGACGGCAGGATAGGCGAGGTCGTGAGCAATACCAACAACGTACTGCGCCCCGTTATCCGCGTGAAGAACACAGGAGGCGCGGAGGAGGTCATTGACCTGTACAACGACTTCAAATACCTCACTCTTTCGATAAAATCCCTCGACAAACGCGGCATGGAGCTCGTCGAGGCTGAATAAAAAATATAAAAGCCAACAATATATACAGAAGAAAGGAAACACACACAATGGCAAAGGTAGTAAAGTTCGGCGGCAGCTCGCTCGCCGACGCGAATCAGTTCCGCAAGGTCGCGGACATCATCAGAAGCGACAAGGAGCGCAGATATGTGGTGCCCAGTGCGCCCGGCAAGCGCTTCTCCGGCGATACCAAGGTCACGGATATGCTCTATAAGTGCTATGACGAGGTATGCGGCGGAGCTAACGCCGTGGCGTCGTTCCTGCCGATAGCCGACCGCTACAACGGCATTATCAGCGACCTCGGGCTCACGATCAGCCTTGACAGGGAATTTGAGGAGATCACCGACAACTTCACAAAGCGCGCGGGCAGAGACTACGCCGCCAGCCGCGGTGAGTATCTCAACGGCATAATCCTCGCCAATTACCTCGGCTTCCCGTTCATCGACGCGGCTAAGGGCATATTCTTCAAGGCGAACGGCGAATTCGACGCCGACCTCACCGACGCTACCCTCGCGGCTATCCTGGAGGGCTACGGACGCGCGGTAATACCGGGCTTCTACGGCGCGAACCCCGACGGCAGCATACGTACATTCTCCCGCGGAGGAAGCGACTTCACCGGCTCGGTGGTCGCAAAGGCGATAGGAGCCGAGCTCTACGAGAACTGGACGGACGTTCCTGGCTTCGCGGTAGCCGACCCCCGCATAGTCAAGGACCCGAAATTCATCGACGTCATAACTTACAGAGAGCTCCGCGAGCTTTCCTATATGGGCGCGGGCGTGCTCCATCAGGACGCTATCTTCCCCGTCCGCAACGCGAGGATCCCGATAAACATAAGAAACACCAACGACCCCTCGGCTAAGGGCACCATGATCGTGCACGACGCTCCCAAGGGCAAAAACGAGCATATAATCACCGGTATCGCCGGCAAGAAGAATTTCAGCGCCGTGGCGATCGAAAAAGACGAGATGAACGGCGAGATAGGCTTCCTGCGCCGTATCCTCACCCTCATGGACGTTGAGAAGATAAACTTCGAGCATATCCCTACCGGTATCGACACCATGACCCTTATCATCGACAGCGACGACCTTAAAGCTCACCCGAACTTCGTCGAGCGCGTGAAGGAGGTAAGCTGCCCGAACCACATCGAGGTCGAGCACGACCTCGCGCTGATAGCCGTAGTGGGACGCGGAATGAAAGCCACAAAGGGTACCGCGACAAGAATATTCGCCGCGCTCTCCCACGCAAACATCAACATCAAGATGATAGACCAGGGCTCCTCCGAGCTGAATATCATCATCGGCATAAACGAGGACGACTTCGACGAGGCTATCCGCGTTATCTACAATATGTTCATGCTTCAGGAATGATCGGTCGGGTGCACAGATATGAAACTTGAAAATGTAAAGGTCTACGATATCGAGGAATGCTTCAAGGCAAGCAAATACCCCATGGCAGTCGATACCTCGGCGGTGAACGGCGAGATCACCGACCGCATAATAAAGCTCGCACAGTCGGGCAAGGGCGAGGGACATGACCAGTTCCTGACCGGCATACGCGTCGCGTTCGATCTCACATTCACGGTCAAGGCATGGACAGAGGCAGAACGTTACCGCTTCCTTGAATTCGTGTCAAGCCAGAGCACAATGCACCGTATAGCGAAATTCGACCTCGCGAAGCAGTACTGCAAATATGTCGACCCGCGCATGATCGACATTATGAACGAGCTGAAGGACCGCTACAACGAGACTCAGGATCCCGAGGACTACCTCAGACTGCTGTACAGCAATCCCTGCGGCTTCGAGCTCACCGCGCGGCTCACCACTAACTACCGCGCTCTCAAGACCATTTATTCGCAGCGCAGGAACCACCGCCTTCCCGAATGGCGCGAGTTCTGCCGTGAGATAGAAAAGCTCCCCTACGCGAAGGAGCTCATCGTCGGCAAAAGCGCGGAAGAGCAGGAGTGAACGTTCCCCACGGGGACTCTCCCAAAAACGCCGTTCTCTTTTCGGAATAAGCACAAAAATAACTGCTCCGGGTCTCGGAGCAGTTATTGTTATATCGGGGGAATTTACGCGTTTTCGCTGACGGGCGCGCCGTTCTTCATGTCGGCCTTCACCGCGTCGAATTCCTTGACTACCTCGTCCTCGGGAGCCTTCGTGAGCAGCGACACGGTCACATTGACGATCAGCGCGATGACAAATGCCGGGAACAGCTCATATATCGCGAACACGCCGCCGATAGGAGCGAGAAGGAACTTCCAGACGAATACCATTACGCCTCCGACTGCCATTCCCGCTGCCGCGCCCCACTTTGTGGAACGCTTCCAGAACAGCGCAAGCAGCATTACGGGGCCGAAGGTCGCTCCGAAGCCTCCCCAAGCGAACGAAACGATATTGAATATCGAGCTGTCCTTATCCCACGCGATTATCACAGCAGCAACCGCTATGAACAGAAGTACGGCTCTCGCAACGAGCATGGACTGCTTTTCGGTGAGCTTGACCTTGAACACGCCTTTGAGTATGTTCTCGGAAGCGCTGGACGATGCCGCGAGAAGCTGAGAGTCGGCGGTGGACATGGTGCAGGCGAGTATGCCCGCGAAGATGAGACCCGCGAATATCGCGAGCAGTACGCCGTTCTCGCTCATGAAGAATGCGATCTTAATTATAGCAGTCTCGGATTCCGAGCTCTTTGTGAAGGTGTCGATAAGACCGTTCCTGCTGAGAGTGTTGGCTATGATACCGATGAAAATGGCAACTCCCATTGAGATGACTACCCATATCGACGCTATGCGGCGGGACATACCGATCTTGCGGTGATCCTTTATCGCCATGAAGCGCAGCAGGATATGGGGCATTCCGAAGTAGCCGAGTCCCCACGCCATTGTCGAAACGATAGTGAGGAAGTCATACGGCGACGAGCTGCCGTCCTGGTTGTGGCTCTCGAACAGAGTCAGATAACCGGACATGCTCTTAGCGTTCTCGATGACGCTGTCAAGTCCGCCCGCGTTGCTGATACCGAATATCACCACTATTATGAGAGCCGCGGTCATCACTATGCTCTGGATAAGGTCGGTGGTGCTTGCCGCGAGGAAGCCTCCGATGCTTGTGTAGAGAATGATGATAGCCGCGCTTATGAGCATCGCTATGTGATAATCCCAGCCGAAGAGCTGCTCAAAGAGCTTTCCGCACGCCGAGAAGCCCGATGCTGTGTAGGGAATGAAGAAGATGAGGATTATCAGCGCCGACACGCCAAGCAGGATATTTTTGTCCTCGCGGTATCTCTTCGCGAAGAAGTCCGGTATCGTGATAGCACCGCATCTTTGCGAGTAGAGACGGAGCCTTTTTGCCACGAACAGCCAGTTGAGGTATGTTCCGACCGCGAGACCTATCGCTGTCCAGCCCGCCTCAGCGCAGCCGCAGAGATATGCCACTCCGGGAAGTCCCATGAGCAGCCAGCTGCTCATATCCGAAGCCTCGGCGCTCATCGCGGCTACGATGGGTCCGAGCTTTCTGCCGCCGAGGTAGAAATCGCCGACGTCCTTGTTCTTCCTGGAGAACGCAACGCCTATGCCTACCATCAGGGCAAGATAACAGATGATCGTTATGATTATTATGACCATGATTTTCTCCTTTAATGTTTTAATGATTTATTATAGCATATTTTTATATGGAGGTCAAGCTTTATCAAGGTATTTTTTCAAATATAACAAAAAACTCTTGACAAATCGTTTTCGTTGGTGTATAATAATCAGGTAAATCAAATTGCGCCACTAGCTCAGCTGGATAGAGTATCTGGCTACGAACCAGAGGGTCGGGGGTTCGAATCCCTCGTGGCGCGCCAAAACAAAGGAAAACTCCTGTTCCCTGAACAGGAGTTTTTCTTTGTTTTGATGTAAGACAAAGGGATTCGAACCCCAAGGGTTAGCTGCATTTCGCTTGCGAAATGCGGCGTCGAATCCCTCGTGGCGCGCCAGAAAAATAAAATGCTCCTCGTAAGAGGGGCATTTTATTTTTCTGTATTATTCACTATTCATTATTCACTGTTCACTATTCACTAAATGTCATAGAGCAGGGTTTGCCTTGTTAAATCAAATATACTTTTAACAACGCGATCAAAGCGGACAGCGCCCCGCCGCGTAAAAAACGCCCCGTACCGCTGTTACGCGATACGGGGTAAGCTGTTATTCCGTTGTCTGTTCGGGGTCTATGATCTCGCTGCCAGGGAATGATATTGCCAGATGCGCGCCGGTGGTGAAGCCGGTCAGACCGACAGCAGCGATCTTGTCGCCTGCTTTCACGATATCACCAACATTCACAAACACTGTGCTGCAATGGCTGTATCTCCATTTTCTTCCGTCGGGAGACTGTATAGTGACGTAGAAACCCTCTTTGTATTCGCTGTCGCTGTTCGCGTATCTATGCGACGTGTCCACGTCAACTACCGTACCGCCCGTTACCGCGAATATAAGGTCGCCGTCCTGTGCCTTGATGGTAAATCTGTAGTCTCCGCTTATATCGGGTCCTGTCCATTCATCGTGAGTGCGGTATTTCACATCATCGGTTATCTGCTCTTCGAGCGGGTAACAGTAGTCGCCGCCCGCGTACTGTTTCAGTATGTCAAGTGCAGCTTCGCCCTCGTAATAGCCGAGGTGCGACGGTGCTGTCGTGGTGTCCTCGGAGCTTTCTTCCGCCGGGTCGCCCGTTTCCAAAGGAGCTGTTGTAACAGCAGTTATTGTAGTAGCTTCCACAATCTCACCGTTTTCAAGCACGGTAGTAATCATGTGGCGTGCTTCTCCCGTAAGCTCCGTTATTTTGCCGTTTATCTCAAAAGCCTTCATTTTAGTAAGGTCTATGCCGATATCATCGGGATAGAAAAGGTATACTCCCTCCCACTCGTATTCCACATCGGGGTTACCTTGTGCATTCAAAGATACAGTCTGCATATTCAGCGCTGTCCGGGTACCGTCATTCGCTATCGCGAATATTTCCGGCTCGACCCTTTTATCGCTCCTCCAACCGGTCGCTTTCGGGTCTTTCGAGTTTGCCTGCATTGTTATCGTGAGCGGAGTAATATTGAGCCCCGCGCACCACACATTCGGCTCTATTTCCTGATTGTCTCCGAGATACTGATAGATCTGCTTGTTATCCTCCCTGCGTATCGTTACCGAAAGCTCGTCTATGCGCTCGATATTCCCCTCACGCGGTATCATCTCGGGAACAAGGTCGTAGTCCTTAAAAGCGTCGAGTGAAAGAGGAATGAATTGTATCACCTCTACATAGCGGTTTTCCTTGTCATAAATGGGAGTGTATGCCTTAATGTTTTCAACGGAATAGTTGTAGACATACGACATCGGTTCGAGCGTGAAACCAAACGGGTTTGAACCCTCGTCGTAATTCATGGAATAATCGAGCCGTAAGACCTGCCCGTCGAACACTGCGCCCGTGACATTTACCTCCGCATGGGAATATTTCAGCGTCTTCCCGACAAGCTCGGATAGGCTCTTATTTGCGCTTGCAGTGGGAGTTGCAAAATATGTGCTGCCTGAATGATATGCCGCACCTGTATCAATTCCGCCCTCTCTCAGCCCCCCGTGCTCGTTCAGGAATTTCAGCCCGAACACCGCTCCCGTGAGAACCGCTGCCGTGCCCGCGACAGCTCCGGCCGCGTTCAGCAGCCTGTGAGGTCTGCGGTATTCGCGCGGCCCGCCGCTGCGCGCCCTTTTGCGGACCGCGGCGGCGAACTCGCTGTCGCTCCTGCGCCTTTTGCCGTTGTCCAGCGCCTTGAACGCTTTGTCAAACATATTCTTATACGTCATCTTCGATCTCTCCTTTTATCAGGGCTTTAAGCTTATCGCGCCCGCTTTTCAGTCTCTGCTTCACCGCCGAGCGGCTGATTTTAAGCACAGCCGCGGTCTCGTCCACCGTATAGCCCTCACAGTAATGCAGATATATCGCTATACGCTGCTTCGGCGGCAGGGTCATGACCGCGGGCATCACGCTGCCGCCCGTATCGTCGGGTGCGGCACGCTCGCCGATACCGGACAGCGAAACTCCGTTGCGCCGCCTGTACGAGCGCAGGACATCAACGCTCATATTCGCCGCGCACCGCAGCAGCCACGCCTTTACGTGCTCGTCGCTGTCGAACGCGCCGTCGTATGTATAGAGCCGCAGGAACACCTCCTGCGCTATGTCCTCAGCCTCGTCGGGGTCGCGCAGTATACACAGCGCCGCTCTCGTCACACCGGCACGGTACAGCCCGACATACCGCTCAAAGTCATTATCGGTCATTTTATCACTTCCTGTCCGAAAGATCTTTCTGTATACAATACGAATGAGGCGCCCCGAAAGGACAGGTCAAAGCTCATATTCGTCATTTTACACAATATTATACCTCTTTTTCCCGCGAAGCTCAACCCTTTCACGCCCGGTCAATGCCGAAAAGTGCCTTGCCCGTTCCGGCGCAGCTCAAAAATCTGTTTGTAGCGCTGACAAAAACACTTGCAAAATCCCGGAAAATACTATATAATATAATCAGTATAGAAAAACGGCGGTGTGATATCATGAAACTGAACGAGCTACTGAAATTCAACGACATAGCTATACAATGCCACAATTTCCCGGACGCTGATACCGTGGCCACCGGCTACGCGCTGTACAGGTACCTTGAAATGAACGGCAAGCACCCGAAGCTGTTCTATTCGGGTCCCCAGAAAATGTCAAAGTCGAATATGCTGATGATGACCGAGCGCCTGGAGATACCGATAGAGTACGTTAAGGAAACGGAGCACGTGCCCGAGCTCCTCGTCACCGCGGACTGCGTGTTCGGCGAAAGCAACGTGCAGCGGTTCGAGGCACGGAACGTGGCTGCGATAGATCATCACCTGTGCAGAGGCACTCCCCCTTCAATGAACGAGATACGCAGCAACTACGGGAGCTGCTCGTCCCTTATCGCGAAAATGCTAGCCGACGAGGGCGTTGACATAAACGCCGACAGCAAGATCGCGACTGCGCTGTATTACGGACTGTATATGGACACCAACGGGCTGTCGGAGCTTGCGCACCCCGCGGACAAGGATCTCATGGACTTTGCCGAGTATGACAAGTCCCTGATGATGAGGCTCAGGAACTCGAACCTGTCCTGCGAGGAAATGGGCATAGCCGGTGAAGCCCTCGACCGTTGCATCTACGATAGGGGCGACAGGACCGCTCTGACCCAGACCAGCCCCTGCGACCCGAACCTTCTCGGCTTTATCAGCGATCTGCTCTTGCAGGTCGACATCGTGGAGAGCTGTGTGGTGTTCTGCCGCAACGCATCGGGCTACAAGCTCTCTGTCAGGAGCTGCACGGATATGATAAACGCCAGCGAATTCGCCAAGTACATCACCGACGGCATAGGAAACGGCGGAGGTCACGCCTGCAAGGCGGGAGGCTTCATGAGCAGCAGCGACTACGATATCCCCCGTCTCATACAGCAGCGAATGTCAGACTACCACAAGAATACCGACATCTACCGCGCAGGCACCGACGAAGCCGATATCTCCGAAATGGAGCGCTATGTGAAGCAGAGCGTCACGGTGGGCTTCGTGCCGTCCACGGACATAGTACCCGCCGGCACCGAGATCTTCATTCGTATGCTGGAGGCCGACGCCGTTATAAAGGCGGATCCCGCAACATACATAATGGTCGGTATCTCCGGCGAGGCATACCCGATAAAGAAAAGCGTCTTTGAGCAGAAGTACAGCCTCAGCGACGAGATGCCCGAAACGAGCTATTACGAATATCCGCCCTCGGTCATAGACCGCGACCGCAATACCAGTACGCCTCTCACTCCGCATCTGCGCGGGTGTGTCGCGTCCGGGGGCGCTGAGATCATGGCGAAGGAACTTACCCGCCATACCAAGGTTTTCACAGAGTGGGACAAGACAAACTATCTTTACGGCAAGCCCGGCGACTACCTCGCCGCCACGGCCTCCAACCCGAAGGATATGTATATCATCAAGCGCGATATCTTTTTCAGAACATACAAAAAAGCCGCGGATCATTGATCCGCGGCTTAAGTCGCTTGCGCTCGAGTGCCTCCGGCGGCCAGCCCTTTTAAAAAAGGGCTGGACCCTAAAACAAACCGCTTCGCCTTGCAGCGGGGGTAGGTAGTGCTCCTTTTGATAGTAAAAGAAACAGAAAAAACAAAACAACTGCACTTTTTTGACAAACCGAAGCCGCGGATCAATGATCCGCGGCTCTTATAATAATTCCTGTTCAAAATGTGAAAAATATGGCGAGATAAAATTTCGTCAGACAAGGAACCCGACCGCAGGCTTACCGGCGCAAGTCAAGGAAGAGTGACGCAGTATGACGGCTGACGCTGTGGTGCAAGCGGCGTGCGGGAGTTGATCAGCGGTTCAGCTGCGCTTCATTATCTCAATACACATCCTGCCGTTGTGATACGGGCATTTCCACGGGTCGACCGTGGGCTTTGCGGGGTCGGGAGAGCCGTTTTCCAGTATCTGCGAATACCACTCGCCGCCCTCGCGCTTATCAATGATCTCCGCCTTGATATTATCCCACAGAGCTCCGGCGATATCGAGATAACGGGGCTCCTCATACTTCTTCCAGCCGTTGGTGAAGCCCACGACTCCCTCCGCCTGCACCCACCAGACGTGTATGCGGCTGATCTTATCGTTGTCGCGCTCGTTTATCAGGGCGCCGTTCTCAAAGGCAATATCTGCGATGTTCTTCACTATCGCCTCGTTCATTTCGCTTACCCTCGCGGTCAGCTCCGGGTCTCCGATGATCTCGCAGGCGCGGTCGAGCAGCCATGTCGCCTCTATGTCGTGACCGTAGGAATGGATATCCCCGATGACGTTCAGTTCGCGGTCGAAGAACACCAGCAGTCTGTGCCCGGGCTTGTAATATATCTTATCGAGGAACAGCCCTATCTGGAATTTCAGCCTGTTCAGCACGCGGTCGTCGCCGCTGACACGGTACAGCTCGGTGTAGGCTTCGAGAAGGTGCAGAGTGGTATTCATGGTCTTGTCCGCCATGAGCCCGTTCTCGGACAGCGCGTCGTTGGGTATAAGCTTCCAGTCCGCGGACATGGCTTCGAGATACGCTACATCGTCAGTGCAGTTCTTCTCCACGGTCTCGAACATCTCCAGCGCCAGCTTCAGAGCGCTGTCGTCCTTTGACGCGTCATAGTAGCTCGAAAGGGCGTAGATGAAGAACGCCTGACAATAGGTATGCTTCATGCTGTCGCTGACGGTGCCGTCGGAGTTCATCAGCCAGTACACCCCTCCGTTCACGGGGTCGACGCAGTATTTTCTCATGAACTCGAAGCAGTGCCGCGCGTTGTCGAGGCAGTCGGGATCGCCGAGCACGAGGTAGCAGTTCGAGTAGAACCACAGTATGCGCGAATGCAGGATAACGCCCTTCTCCGCGTTTTTGTCGGCGCGCAGATCATGGCTCACAAAGCCGCAGAAGCCTCCGTTCTCATCGTCGCGCAGTCTGTTCCAGAAGGGTATTATGTGCTCGGTGAGCTCTTTTCTTACTTCACTTACGATTGGCATGATAATTTTTTCCTTTCGTTATTCAAATATCCTCTCCCGATATGAGAGAGGATATTATATTTATCAATTCTGCTTGTTGTCACCCGCCGGAGCCGTGGGCATCTTCTTCGGAGGCTTCTTGGGCGCTGTTCTTCTGTAAGTCCCCTGCGGCATATCGGGTCTCATTACCTGTACGCGCTTGGGAGGCTGTCTGTTGGGAGCGATCCTGAATGTGAGTATGGCGCGCGCGGTATCCTCGCGGATAGCGGCTATCATCTCGTCAAACATCGCGAAGCCCTCGAATCTGTACTCCACAACGGGGTCCTTCTGACCCATGGAGCGCAGGTATATGCCGCGCTTGAGCTCGTCCATGGCGTCGATGTGATCCATCCACTTCTCATCGACGTTGCGCAGCAGGATAACGCGCTCTATCTCGCGCATTATCTCCGAGCCGTATTCGGCTTCCTTTGCGGCGTATATGGTCTCGGCGCGCTCGGTGAGCATTTCGGTGACGTCGGACTTCTTGATCGTGTTGAGCTCGTCGACGGTATAGGTGAGGTCGTCGGGCATAGTCAGCACGCCCGCGTAATGCTCGCGCAGGCCGGTAAGGTTCCAGTTGTCCGGGATATCGCCCTGGCAGAACATATCCACGTTCTCCTTGATGCTGTCGGTTATCATGGACTTGATGCTGTCGCTGATGTCGTCTCCGTCAAGCACCTTGGCACGCTGCGAGTATATGGTCATTCTCTGCTGAGACATAACGTCGTCGAAATCGAGTACGTTCTTTCTTATCGAGTAGTTTCTGCCCTCGATCTTGCGCTGAGAGGATTCTATCGTCTTGGTCAGCAGAGAGTTCTCGATCGGAACGTCCTCGTCTATCTTTAAAGTTTCCATTACAGCCTGTACGCGGTCGCCGCCGAACAGTCTCATAAGGTCGTCCTCAAGGGAAACGAAGAAGCAGCTCTCGCCGGGGTCTCCCTGACGTCCCGCACGTCCGCGGAGCTGGTTGTCTATACGTCTCGACTCATGGCGCTCGGTACCGAGTATGAACAGACCGCCCGCATTGCGGACCTCCTCCGCCTCGGGAGCTATCTGCTTCTTGTACTTCTCGTTGAGCTCCATATAGAGCTTTCTCGCGGCGAGGATCTCCTCGTCGTCGGTCTCCGCGAAGCCCGTCGCCTCGTTGATGAGCTCGTCCGGTATATCCTTGCGGCGCATCTCCGCCTTGGCGAGGTATTCGGCGTTTCCTCCGAGCATGATATCGGTTCCGCGTCCCGCCATGTTCGTAGCGATGGTGACTGCGCCCTTCTTGCCCGCCTGAGCGACGATCTCAGCCTCACGCTCATGGTTCTTCGCATTCAGCACCTCGTGCTTGATGCCGGTCTTTTTGAGCATCTTCGAGAGCTCCTCGGACTTTTCTATGGAAATGGTGCCGACGAGGACGGGCTGTCCCTTGGCGTGGCATTCCTTTATCTGCTCGATAGCGGCGACGAACTTGCCGTGCTCGTTCTTATAGACCTGATCCTGTCTGTCGATACGGATAACGGGCTTGTTCGTGGGTATCTCGATGACATCGAGGCTGTAAATGCCTCTGAATTCGGTCTCCTCGGTCATTGCCGTGCCGGTCATGCCGGAGAGCTTGCTGTACAGGCGGAAGAAGTTCTGGAAGGTTATGGTCGCGAGGGTCTTGCTCTCGTGCTTTACTTTTACGCCCTCCTTCGCCTCGATAGCCTGATGCAGACCCTCGTTGAAGCGGCGTCCGAACATCAGACGGCCTGTGAACTCGTCGACTATGACGATCTCGCCGTCCTTGACGACGTACTCGATATCGAGGTGCATACAGCCGTGAGCCTTTATCGCCTGGTTTACGTGATGAAGTATGGTAAGGTTGTCGGGATCCATGAGGTTCTCGACGCCGAAGAATTTCTCCGCCTTCTTTACGCCGTTGGGGAGCAGAGTGGCGGTCTTTGCCTTCTCGTCGATGATATAGTCGGCGGTATAGTCGTCCTGTTCCTCCTTGGCGTCGACCTCGACGACCTTTACGCTGGTCATCATTCTCGCGAGCTTATCCGCCTTTTCGTAGAGGTCGGTGGGCTTATCGCCGCGTCCGGAGATGATGAGCGGAGTTCTCGCCTCGTCTATGAGGATCGAGTCGACCTCGTCGACTATGGCGAAGTTCATCTCGCGCTGCACCTTATCCGCCTTGCGTATGCACATATTGTCGCGGAGATAGTCGAAGCCGTACTCGTTGTTCGTGCCGTAGGTAACGTCGCAGGCATAAGCCTCGCGGCGCTGGTCGTTCTCCTTGTCGTGCACTATCAGTCCGACTGTCAGCCCGAGGAAGCGGTGAACGCGTCCGATGAGCTCACTGTCGCGCTTTGCGAGGTAGTCGTTGACGGTAACGACGTGCACGCCCTTACCGGTCAGCGCGTTGAGGTACGACGGCAGAGCCGCGACGTAGGTCTTGCCCTCACCGGTCTTCATCTCGGCGATACGGCCCTGATGAAGCACGATGCCTCCTATGACCTGTACGGGATAGGGCTTTATGCCGATAACGCGCCACATAGCTTCTCTGCACACCGCGAACGCGTCGGGCAGGATATCGTCGAGAGTCTCGCCCTTTGCCAGACGTTCCTTGAGCACGGCGGTCTGACCCTGGAGCTCCTTGTCCGTCATTGCCTGATACATAGGCTCGCGGTCAAGGACTGCCTGCTTTGTCCCTTCTATTCTTTTTAATTCCTTTTCGGAGTATGTGCCGAAAAGCTTGCTGAAAAGGCCCATTTGCTTGTCTCCTTTGTTTTTCGCGCGGAGTCCGCGCACTTAACAGATATTCCAATATATTATACTATATTTTTCCCGTTTTGTCAACTTTTATTTAAAACAGGCACGCTGTCGGCAGTCTCAAGCTTTTTCATCGCCGAGAGCTCTCCGAAAGCCATGAACAGCGTGACCGCAAGAGTTATGATATCGGCGGCGGGACCCGCGTATACAACGCCCTCGATGCCGTAGAACAGCGGCAGTATCAGCACAAGCGGTATAAAGAAGATGATCTGTCTCGTCAGCGAGAGGATTATGCCCTTGACGGGCTTTCCGATAGACGTGAAGAATACCGACGTGACGGGCTGGAGGCTGACCAGAGGCACAAAGAACAGGAATACGCGGAAGAAGAACTCACCGAAAGCGAAGTACTGCTCCGTCCCCTCGCCGAACAGCGAGAGTATCTGCCGCGGTATGGTCTGGAAGAAGATGAAAGCCGCGAAGGCTATCAGCATACTTGTCCCCGACGCGAGCAGGTAAGCCTTCCTGACGCGCGGATACCGTCTTGCGCCGTAGTTGAAGCTCTCTATCGGCTGGCTTCCCTGAGCGAGGCCTATGGAGAACGAGAAAACGATCTGGTTGACCTTCATTATTATGCCCGCGCAGGCGAGGGTAACGGTACTTCCGTACTCGGACATATCGCCGTAGTCCCGGAGCTGGGTGTTGACAACTATCTGCACCGCCATTATCGCTATCTGGTTGAAGAAGGACGCGAGACCTATGGAGATCATACGGAATATGTGCTTTGAGGGCAGAAAGTGCTTTTTCTCCAGCTTCGAGGTATGAAAGCGGAAGAACACATACCACAGCACTATCAGAGCGGAGATGATCTGCCCGATGATCGTGGCCGCGGCAGCTCCCGCCATTCCCCAGCCGAAGCCGAACACGAACAGCGCGTCGAGAGCCGTGTTCACGACTGCGCCGACGATGCTGCACAGCATTGTCATGCCCGGGCTGCCGTCTGCGCGCACGATATGTCCTCCTCCCGCTGTCAGCAGCAGGAACGGGAATCCGAACGCTGTTATGCTCACGTATTCCTCGGCATAGGGCATTATGGCGTCATTGGCGCCGAACAGCGTCAGCATAGGGTCGAGGAATACCAGCGTGACCGCGCCCAGAACTATGCCGCAGACCGAGAGCATGGTCACGGCGTTCCCGATGAAATAGGGAGCCTTCTCCTTCTCTTCCCTGCCCAGAGCGAGGTTGTAGCAGCTCGCGCCTCCCACTCCGAACAGCAGAGCCAGCGACATACACATGGTTGTCAGCGGAAAGGCTATATTCGTGGCGGCGTTGCCGTCGGTGCCGACCGCGTGCCCTATGAAGAGCTGGTCGACTATATTGTACAGCGCGCCCACGAGCATCGCGATTATGCTCGGGACGGCGAATCTCAGCATCAGCCTGCCGACAGGCTCGGTGCCGAGAGGGTTCTTTTCTTTTTCCATTTCTGTCTTCCTGTCTTTTGTCTGCCCATTACGATCTTGCTTCGGCAAGCGTCATAAATTATATCATCATAGACCCGTTCTGTCAAGGAATCGCAGGCTTTTTTTCGATTTTTCTTTACATTTTGGTTAATTTGTGATATAAGCGCGGAGCCCCCGCCCCCGTTTTTTCCTCAGATAGTACATTTATAATATTTATTCGCTTCCCCCATTGATTTTTTCCGCTATATGTGATATAAGCGGCGAGCCGCCGATAATTCCTACGAAAGCATATTTTTATTTTTTGCCCGCTTCGCCCATTGATTTTTTCTGCCATATGTGATATAATATTTTATAACTTTTCTTCGGCGAAAGGAAACAAAAGATATGAAGCTCATATTCGCGATAGTAAACAACGACGACGCGCACAACGTGGCTACGGCTCTCACGCAGAGCGGCCTCTCCGCGACCAAGCTCGCCTCGACCGGCGGCTTCCTCATGGCGGGTAACACAACGTTCATGATTTGCTGCGAGAATGCCTCGGTAGACGGCGCTATCGCTGTCATAGCGCAGAATTCCCGCAAACGCAAGCAGTATGTGCCGAACGCCGCGTCCTACGCTGCCGACGAGACTCCCGTAAGCTACCCGGTGGAGGTAAGCGTCGGCGGAGCTACGGTATTCGTGACCGATATAGAAAGATTTGAAAAGCTGTAATGAGGATATACGGAAAGAAACGCGCTCTTAAGGCGCTGACCGATTTCAGCCAATCGGGCAGGATGCCTCACGCCCTGCTGCTTTACGGACCGCGCGGCATAGGAAAGCACACGCTCGCGGATTACGCGGCTATGATGTATATGTGCGAAAAGCACGGAGACTCCCCCTGTATGGAGTGCAACGAGTGCAGGCGCACGGAGAGCCACATACACCCCGACGTACTCTACCCGCTGCGGGATATGAGCGATAACGGAAAGTACAACGTCGACGGGCTCAGGCAGTTCATCGCGGACTGCTATATAAAGCCGAATGACGGCGACGTCAGGGTATGCGTGTTCGAGAAGCTGGACGAGATGCTCCCGCAGCATCAGAACACCCTGCTCAAATTCATCGAGGAGCCCCTCGATTTCAACCGTTACATTTTCATAGCGGAGAAGAAGTCTCCGATATTACAGACGGTATTATCGCGCGTGACCGCTCTGGAGGTCGACGGAGCCGGCGAAAGCGAGTTCACGGCTGCTCTCGCCGAAAAGGATATACCCGCCGATCGCGCCGCGGAGCTGTACGAGCGTTTCGCCGGGAATATCGGAGCGGCAGCGGCGTTCGCGGAGAACGGCGAGGAGCTCGGTTACGTTACAGCGGCTCTCAAAGCCGCGGACGCGATAGCCTCCCGGAACGAGACCGCCTGCCTGACCGCGATGCTGTCGCTGAAATCGCGCGAGGAGCTGTTCGAGGCTTTGGGCATACTGTCCGATATCTTCGCGGCAGCCGCCGGAAAGCGCGGCGGACGGGCGGTATCGGGCGCCTACAGGACACAGGCGGAAAAGACCGCGCGCTCGCTGCCGCTGAGAATGATCTCGCGGCTGTATGACGAGTCGGTGCGGCTGTACGGCAAATCCTACGCCAACCCGAACCTGAGACTGTTCGCCGGGGAATGCTGCGGAGCGTTCTTCGATGTGATATACGGATAAAAGAAGGAGAAACAAATGACAGAGATAATAGGGATAAGATTCAAGGAGATAGGAAAGGTCTACTACTTCGCGCCCGGAAAGACAAAGGTGTCCCAGGGCGACAAGGTCATAGTCGAGACAGCGCGCGGCGTCGAGTGCGGCGAGGTCGTGATAGCGAACCGCGAGGTCGACGACGGCGCGATAGTCGCTCCGCTCAAGCCCATAATCCGCAAGGCGGGCCCCGAGGATATGAAGCGCCTTAAGGACAACGAGGCGAAGGAAGCGGAGATACTTAAAACATTCACGAAGAAGATAGCGGAGCACGGCCTGAAAATGAAGCCGATAAACGTGGAATATACCTTTGACGGAAGCAAGATACTGTTCTACTTCTCCGCGGAGAGCCGCGTGGACTTCCGCGAGCTGGTCAAGGATCTCGCCGGCGTGTACCGCACCCGCATAGAGCTGCGCCAGATAGGCGTGCGCGACGAGGCGAAGATGCTCGGCGGTCTCGGTATCTGCGGCAGACCCTTCTGCTGCTCCAGCTTTCTCGGCGAGTTCCAGCCCGTGTCTATCAAAATGGCAAAGGAGCAGTCGCTTTCTCTCAACCCGACCAAGATATCCGGCACCTGCGGCAGACTTATGTGCTGCCTGAAATACGAACAGGACAGCTATGACGCGCTGCTTAAGATAACCCCGAAGGTCGGAGCTCTCGTCGAGACCCCGGATGGTCAGGGTCTCGTCGAGGAAGCCAACCTCCTCACCGGCGTGCTGAAAGTAAAGTTAAAGAATAACCCCGACGCTCCCCCCGCCGCTTATAAGCGCGAGGACGTCAAGCTCCTGCGCGATTCCCGCATCAAGGTCAACCGCGACGAACTCGCCGCGCTGAAAGGTCTGGAGGATTGAGCAGTCGGGGGAAGAAGAGAGAGGGGAGGAAGGAAGCCCCTTTCCAAGGAAAGGCGCTCCCTCCCTCCCCTCTCCCTCCCTCCCCCAGACCCCCTCCCTCCCTCGCCCCTCCCTCCCGCGGGAAAGGCCACGCGCTTCGCCTTGCAGCGGGGAGAGGT
>JAIKZF010000049.1 GCA_024682455.1 Ruminiclostridium sp.
CGAAGCTCACATCTCCGTCAAGCCCCTCTATACCGGAGGTATCGCTGGGGTTGACGCCTGCCCCGTCGTGACCGAAGCCGAATATTATCATTATGGTTTGTATGAGCAGTATCAGCGTAGCGGGGACAGCCACGCAGTACATGATCTGCTCGAACAGCTCAAGTCCGTTCCACCAGTTTTCGAACCATTCCATACGCCGCACTCCTCTCGTATTGCGTAAATATTATTTACTTAAATTATACCACATTTTTCGCCGGTGTCAATGCCTTGGCGATATTTTTTTCAAAATCGTGATACCGCACAAACAGCGATAATCGTTTTTGAGCAGACTGACGAAAATAAAAAAATGAGTTGCAGACTATTGCAATTCGGAGGATAATGTGGTAAAATCATAAGTAAATAAAATTTACATAAGCAGGCAAAAAAGTCAAGCATATATTACAACATATATTAAAAGGAGGAACGGAAAATGCTTCTGGTAACGACCGAATTTCTCGCGGGCGTGGATATCGAAATGCTCGGGCTCGTAAAGGGCAGCACGATACAGACCGTGAACTTTGTCAAGGACTTCGGCGCGAGCCTTAAGACCATAGTGGGCGGCGAGCTTAAGCACTATACCCAGATGATGGACGAGGCGCGCAGGATAGCTACGGACAGAATGATAATCGAAGCAAGCGCTATGGGAGCCGACGCGATAGTGGGCGTTCGCTTCGCGACATCGGCGGTAATGACGAGCGCCGCCGAGATAATGGCGTACGGTACGGCGGTAAGGTACAGGCGCTGACCGGAACGGAAACACGGAAAGGAGGTTCGGTATGGACTCTGTTGAACTCGGAAAAAGAATAAAGGAAGCCCGCCTTGCGAGGAAGATGACCCAATCCGACGTAGTGGGCGATTTCATCACGCGCAATATGCTGAGCCAGATAGAGAGCGGCACCGCGACCCCCTCGGTCAGAACGCTCACGTATCTTGCAAAGGTGCTCCAGCTCCCCGTGAATTATCTGCTCCCCGACGAGCTGGAGGTCCCCGACGAGGGCGGCAATTCCGCGCTGAAAGAAATAGACGAGCTTACGATCATGAAGAACGCGTTCAAGCGCGGAGATTACGCCGCAGCCGTCGAGCACGCGCTCCCGCAGGCAAAAAGCGGCAGTATAGTATATGATGAGGCGTGCTCTATCCTCGCAATGTCGTATCTGGAGCTCGCAAGAAGCGCCAAGGAGACCCGCACGGGCATGGAATTCGCCGAGCAGGCCGCCAGATACAGCGAACTCGGTATCTTCGCCAAGCGCGAGGTAAAAGCCTCCGCCGTCCTCCTCTACGATAAACTCGCCGAAAGCCTTTGAGCGTTCCCGGAGGAAAGAGGGGCAGATAAACAACCGATTACAGCACATTGTATAAAAAAAGCGAGAAATATTTGTGCAAATTACCGCCCTTGTGCAATGCCCGATTTGCTGATATAATGGTAATATAACGGTGCGGAGAAAGATATCAACGCTCACGCTTCCGAATAATAACAAGGAGGGCAAAAGCTAAATGAATTACGGCTTTTTCTACGAAAAAAACAAGGAATATGTCATCACAAGACCCGATACACCCTCGGCATGGGCGAATTACCTCGGCTCCCCCGAATACGGCGCGATAATCTCCAATAACGCCGGAGGCTACAGCTTCGTAAAGTCAGGCGCAAACGGCAGAGTAATACGCTACCGCTTCAATTCCGTAGCGACCGATCAGCCCGGCAGATATATCTATATCCGCGACGCGGAAAGCGGAGACTATTGGTCGGCATCGTGGTCGCCGGTGTGCAAGCCTCTCGACAGCTATAAGAGCGAGTGCCGCCACGGAACCGCCTATACCGTGATAACCTCGGAGTACTCGGATATCAGATCCGAGACGCTCTACTACGTCCCCAAGGACGCTACCTACGAGGTCTGGCGCGCAAGGATCACAAATACCGGCAGCAAGCCCCGCAAGCTTGCAGTCACAGGCTACTGCGAATTCGTCAACGACAATAACTATGAGCAGGATCAGGTAAATCTCCAGTATACCCTGTTCATCACTCACACGTATTTCAAGGGGAATTATATCCTCCAGAAGCAGAACGAGTTCTTCCGGAACCCCCTGCTCAACCGCTTCCTGGGTCTCGCCGGTCAGAAGATTGACAAGTACTGCGGCGACAGAGACAAGTTCGTGGGCAGCTACCACAGCTACGCAAACCCCGTGGGCGCGGCGGCAGACCTGAACAATGACCTCAACTTCAACACCAACTCCTGCGGCGCTCTCCAGTCCGATATCACCCTCGCTCCCGGAGAGACGAAGGAATTCGTTTACCTGCTCGGTCAGAAGCCCGAGGAGGAGGCAGAAAAGATAATCGCAAAATACGAGAAGCCCGGCGTATGCGACGAGGAACTGGAGGTCCTGAAAAATTACTGGCACAGCAAGCTCGACAACCTCCAGGTGCATACCCCCGACGAGAACTTCAACAACATCGTCAACGTATGGAACGCGTACAACTGCTTCATCACGTTCACATGGTCGAGAGCCGCTTCGTTCCAGTACTGCGGTCTGCGCAACGGCTTCGGCTACCGCGACACCGTGCAGGATATACAGGGCATAATCCACCTCGCACCCGAAATGGCGAAGAAGCAGATAATCTTCATGCTCTCCGCGCAGGTGACCAACGGCGCGGGACTCCCGCTCGTCAAGTACACCCACAAGGCGGGTCAGGAGAACACGCCCGACGATCCGGACTACGTAAAGGAGACCGGTCACCCGAGCTACCGCGCGGACGACGCTCTCTGGCTGTTCCCGACAGTTTACAAGTACGTTTCCGAGAGCGGTGACAGCGCCTTCCTCGATGAGGAGATATTCTACGCGAACAACGGCGAAAAGGGTACTGTATACGACCACCTCAAGAGAGCGATCAAGTTCTCGATGGACAATCTCGGCGGCCACGGAATGCCCGCGGGTCTGCACGCGGACTGGAACGACTGCCTGCGCCTCGGCAAGCTGGGCGAGTCCACATTCGTTGCGTTCCAGCTCGTTTACGCGATAAAGATACTTAAGAAGTACGCCGAGGAGAAGAACGATACAGAGTACATCAGGTACCTCGACGACACAATGGCGAAGCTCGACGGCATCCTCGCGGGCTGCTGGAACGAGGACAGGTGGATCCGCGGCTACAAGGAGGACGGCACGATCATCGGTCAGCGCACCGACCCCGAGGCAAGCATGTGGCTCAACCCGCAGTCATGGTCGGTCATCTCCGGCTACGCTTCGAAGGAGCAGGCTGAGAAGGCTATGGACAGCGTCGAGAGAGAGCTCAACACGCCCTACGGCGCAATGGTAATGTACCCGCCGTACAACGAGCACGGCTTTGACGGAGCTCTCATGCGCTGCTTCAACGCCTGCACGAAGGAGAACGCGGGCATATTCTCGCAGCCTCAGGGCTGGCTGATACTCGCCGAGTCGAAGCTTGGCCACGGCAACCGCGCGTACAAGTACTGGAAGGAAGCCTCGCCGGCGACCTACAACGACAACGCCGAGCTGCGCGTGCTTGAACCGTACGTATTCGGACAGTTCGTCGAGGGCAAGGACAGCCCCTTCGCGGGACGCGCTCACGTTCACTGGCTGACCGGTACGGCTTCGACCGTAATGGTAGGCACGACAGAGGGCATACTCGGTCTCAACCCCGAGACAAAGGGACTTGTGATCGACCCGTCCATTCCGTCCGAGTGGAAGGAATACACAATGGACAAGACCTTCCGCGGCAAGAAGCTCCACGTTACCGTGAAGAACCCGAACGGCTCGGAGCACGGCGTGAAGAGCGTCACCGTAAACGGCGCGAAGCTTGACGGCATACTCATCGAAGACTCCATACTCAAGGCGGAGAACGAAGTAATAATAGAAATGTAATACAAAGCGGGAACCCTGCGCGAAAGCCGCAGGGCTCCCTATGCTTTTGGAGAAGTTATGAATCTGGCGAACAAACTGACCCTGTTCAGGGTGATACTTGTGCCGTTCTTCATCGCGGCGCTGATGACGGGGATACCGTTCGGATATACTGCCGCGCTGGTGATATTCGCGCTGGCGAGCATCACGGATATGCTGGACGGCAAGGTGGCGAGAAAGTACAACATGATAACCGACCTGGGGAAGTTCCTCGACCCGCTCGCGGACAAGGTGCTGGTGGCGGCGGCTCTGATATGCTTCATAGAGCTGGGCTGGACGTACTCATGGCTCGTGTGGCTGATAATGGCGAGGGAATTCATGGTGTCGGGCGTAAGGCTCGTCGCCGCGGGCAGCAAAAAGAAGCTGGTGATCGCCGCGAACATCTGGGGCAAGCTTAAGACCGCCTCGACAATGGTGTCGATATGTCTGGTGCTCATAATGCATATACTTACCGCGGAGCTCGGAGTGCTGACAGAACTGCCGGTGCAGCTCATCACCGACATACTCATGTATATATGCACGTTCCTGACGGTGCTCTCGGGCATTATCTACCTGTATGATTACAGGGAAATATTCAAAGAGGAAGCAAAGTGAAGAAGGTACTGATAGCCGCGAAAACGACAGAGGCGTGCCGCATACTGGGCGAGCGCATCGACCCGGAGACCTGTGAGGTCACGACCGCAACCGACGGAATGACCGTCCGGGGCATCGACCTGAGCAGGTACGATGTCATCTTCATATCGGTGCCGCTGGAGAACGAGAGCGGGCTTGAGCTCCTGTCGGAGCTTCGGGAAAAGGCATCCGCGCACCTTGTCGCCATAGTGCGTGAGGAAGCCGCCGACGCCGCCGTGAAAAGGCTCGCGCCGCTCGGCGTATACATCGTCACAAAGCCCGTCAGCAAGACCGCGCTCATGCAGGCGATACGCTTCTGCGAGACCAACGCCGTCAGCGAGGAGAGCTACCGCCGCCGCATAGCCGAGCTTGAAGCCGAGGCTGAGCACGAACGGCTCATGCACCGCGCCACGCTCATAGTCATGGGCAAGGAATCGCTCACCGAGGACGAGGCTCACCGCCGCATACAAAAGCTCGCCATGGATCTCCGCGTCCCGAAATACGAGGTCGCCGCAGACATCATCAACGGGCTGCTGATATAGCCGATTGTGATATATTACAAAAATACCCCCGCAAATATGAGAGTATTGCCTAAATCGTTTACAGCGATGAAAAACAGGGCTTTTTTCGTATTGACACGGGGGTATAAATATGGTATAATTTATTCAAGCATCATTATGCTCATTTTCATGGAAAAGGGGTCTTATATATGTCTGATATGGACGCTCCGAGAGGCGGAGCCTACGTCGAGGACGAATTCGGTCTCGCGTTGAAGGGCTACCTTCTCGTAAGGATAGTATTCTATGTTATCGGAACCTTTATGGTGCTCGGCGCTCTGATCGCGCTGATATTCGGAGCTACGACGCTCAATGACCTTGTGAGCAACGCCACCGCGCTCAACTCCACAAACAAGGTGCTCAACGACTGCTTCAGCGGCCTCCAGATCTGTATGTATGTACAGGCGTTCTACACGATAGCGTCCGCCGTGACTGTGACTCTGCTCTATGTGAAGCGCTCGAAGCTCTTCGCTTTCATCGACATCGGGCTTTTCGTGGTATTTGCAGTCGTGTTCTTCATCATGGGCTCCATGACTCTGCTCACCAACGGCTCGGCATGGCTGCTCTACTTCCTGCTCAACCCGATCTGGTCGTTCATAGCGCTGTTCGCCGGCAAGCACTTCGCTTATATGCCGATGATGTAAAGGGGGAGCTGACTTATGATACTCGGACTGTTTATGGATAAGCTCGGTATACCTGTTGTACCGGCGGTAATAATTATACTTTCGATCGTGGTTTTGATCGCAGGCTTCGCATTCATGATATTCAGGCATATCTACGAAAAGGGCGAGTCTGACATAGACCCCGCGCTCTACAAGAAGATACAGGTCATCGCGGCTTGGGTATTCGTTATCTACGCCCTGATAGAGTTCCTTGCGGCTGGCGCGTGCATCACGGTCAACGAGGCGTGCCGCAACGGATATCATTACGATATCGTCAAGGGCGTGTGCCGCTTCTGCACAGGCTTCAAGGACGGCGCCTCCCACTCGGCAGCCTCCGACTGCCTGACTCTGGGCGTTTACTTCGACGCTTTCATACTCAACTCCTTCATTACAAACACTATCCACGTGATAGGCGAAAAGCTCGACAGCAAGAGGAAAAAAGACTGAGCGAAAACGACGGGAACCGACAGACTGCTGCCCCGAATGGGACGGCAGTCTGTTTTGTTTCAAGGCAAGTCAAGGGAGGGTGACGCAGTATGACGGAATTTCAGCCGTCAGTTTTTTCATTATTTTAATCAGGAGTTAGTTTCATACTGCGACAAAAAACGATTTGACAAGCGAGCGATTTTATATTATAATATAAACACTGTTGTTATAAACAAAGACCCGATCCCGCGGAGGAAAGCAATGAAAAAAATAAAAGGAATGTTATCCGTAATTATATGCGCGGCAATGCTCTCGGGCTGCGGCAAGTCCCCCGAGGCTCCCGCCGCGGTGACGACTGCGCCGGTATCCGAAACAGCGGCGGTCACGACAGCCCGTTCCGCGACCGTGGCGGCTGCTCTCGCCGGCGAGGACGACGCGGCTGTGGTGCCCGTTAAGGAGGAAAAGCCCCTCGTCATAGCCGCCGAGGGCTGCGACGCCGACTATACGCCCTTCGTGAACGTCTCGGAATTCGACAGGATCATCTCGCGGGCGTGCTTCACCCGACTGCTGGGCAGAACGCGCTCCGGAAGTACCGTGCTGACAGGCATGACAGGTATGTCGGAGCTGTACGGCGGCAGGAAATACAGCTATGAGGGCATAGCAGACACCGCCGTGACGCGCGACGAGGAAGCCGGCACCGCTGTCTACGCGTTCAGCCTGCGCTCGGACGTGAAATTCGCGGACGGCGAGATTCTCGACGCGGACGACGTGATCTTCACGCTCTACGCCGCACTCGACGCGGGCGCGGACTGCGGTCTCAGGGACGCGGATATCGTCGGAGCACGGAATTACCTGTATAACAGCCCGTTCGCCGAGGAGCTGACCGATGAGGAGATCGCCGAAGCCCTCGCCTCGGAGGACATCGTCCCCATTATCCGCGAAAAGCTGATCGTCCCGGTGCTGAAAGAGCAGTACGCCAATGTCGAGGCGCTCTACACCGACAATTCCCACGACATCTACACCGCCACCTATCCCGACCCGCTGAAGCTCTTCGTTTTCTTCTTCGCGGCGGACAGATCCTACGAGATACCCGAGGGCGCGGACACGGATAAGGTGATCTCCGATATAGCCGACGGCTACGGCGCGGATTACCGCAGACTTGCGGGCGTTGCCGCGGGCGACGGCAACGCCTTCGACAGCCGCGCTCTCGAACTCGCGATAGGCTACCTTTCCGCTCAGCGCTCCGAGGAGGGAGCCGGAGGAACAGTAAAGAGCGTCACGGGTATAACAAAGACCGGCAGATTCAGCCTTGCCGTGACCGTCCGCGGCAGCGGCAGAGCGCTGGAGGAGGCTCTGTGCGAGCTTCCGATAATGCCTCTGCACTATTACGGCGACGAGACGCGCTTCGACCCCGCGGCCGGAAGGTTCGGCTTTACGCGGGGCAAGGCTTCGGAAATGGCTGCCGGGCGCGCCGG
Source organism: Ruminiclostridium sp. (assembly GCA_024682455.1). Classification (GTDB taxonomy): domain Bacteria; phylum Bacillota; class Clostridia; order Oscillospirales; family Ruminococcaceae; genus Ruminiclostridium_E. The sequence continues at coordinate 7,684 of JAIKZF010000049.1, forward strand.
AGATTTCATGGGCTCCGGAGCCTACGCTCTCGGCGGATATGACGGGGATCGCGTGCTGCTGAGAGCGAACACGAACTACTACGGCGGAGCTCCGCAGACCGGCTCTGTGACTCTGATACCCGCCTCGGACCCTGTGGCGGCCATATCCGACGGCGAAGCGGACATCACGTTCTCGGCGTGCTCCGCCGAGCTCACGAAAAAGGCTGACGAGGCGAACCGCACGCTTGAAAAGATCGGCATAGGCAAGGTCGTCAGCGAGGGCTACGGCTACGCGGCATTCGACGTGAACGTGGTCAATGTCGCGGGCGAGCCGTTCTCCGAGCGGAGCTGCGCGCTACGCAAGGCTTTCGCGGCGGCGGTGCGCTTCTATGCCCGGGATTCCGTATATGATTATTTCGGCGACGGAGCAGTTGCCGCGGAGCTTCCGTGCATCGGGAACTACGTCCCCGACACCTCCGCGGAGGACTACATATCGCCGTACACGGTCGATGTTTCCGGCGAGCCGATATTCACCGAAGAGATGACGAAAAGCGAAGCCCGCTCCGCGCTGAAAAAGGCCTGTCTCGGCTTTCTGGAGAAAGCAGGCTACACCGTGGACGAGGATAAGGTCACGGAAGCTCCGGAGGGCGGCAAGCTCGTGTTCAACGCCGAGTATTCCGGCGGCGGCACGGGCTCGCACCCTGCCAAGTACGCGCTGGAGAACGCGGCAAAGCTTCTCGGGGAGCTCGGCATTACGCTGAATGTGACCGATATGCCCGACGCGGGGCTGTACTATGAGGATATCACGGCGGGGAACACGGCACTCGGGGCTCTCTCCTACTCGGGAACGCTTCGCGGGAAGCTTGCGGCTCCGCTGTCGAGGGAGCTTGCGGGCGAACTCGGCGAGCTTGCCGACGCGGTCATGAACGCTCCCGCAGATGAGATACAGGCGGCTTATTCCGCGCTGTACGATAAGATGATATATGAATATGCTGCCGAGATACCGCTGTACGGACAAGTTACGGACGTTCTGTACAGCTCTCTGCGGCTGGACAGGAGCTCGTTCACCCGCGATATGACCGCGTGGTACGGACAGATCGACGAGCTGCACAAAATAAAGATGAAATAAGGAAAAGCAAGTGAAGGCATGAAGGTCGATGTACTTATACTCGCGGGGGGCTCCTCGCGGCGAATGAACGGGATAAACAAGCAGCTTGCCGAGGTAGGCGGGGCTCCCGTGGTGATAAAGAGCGCGCTGGCGTTCGAGAGCTGCCCCGAGGTGAACGATATCATCATTGCGGCGCAGGAGACCGACGCGGACAGGATCCGCGAGCTTTGCCGGGAATACGGCATAACGAAGCTCAAGGCTGTCACGGTCGGCGGCGATACGCGGGTCGCGTCGGCGAAGCGCGCGTTCGGACTCAGCGAGAACGCTGACATCGTGCTGGTACACGACGGCGCGAGGCCGTACATAAAGCCGGAGCTCATACGTCGGCTGATCGGCGCGGCAGAGGAATACGGCGCAGCCGTACCGTGCCTGCCGGTGACCGATACTGTCAAGGTGATCGACCGGGAGGGCTTCTCCCGTGGAACTCCCGCCCGCAGCGAGCTTCGGGCGGTGCAGACTCCGCAGGCGTTCGGGCGGGAGCTGTACGAGCGGATGATGAGCTCCCCCGACCCTGCCGCCACCGATGATTCTAAGCTTGCGGAGCAGCTCGGAGCTCCGGTGAAGCTCATCGACGGCGACCCGGAGAACATAAAGATCACGACGCGCGGCGATCTGCCGAAGGAGGAAACGCGCATGATGCGTATAGGACACGGCTACGACGTACATCGTCTGGCGGAGAACAGAAAGCTCATCATAGGCGGGGTAACGGTGCCGTACGAGTTGGGGCTGCTTGGCCACTCGGACGCGGACGTGCTCGTTCACGCGATAATGGACGCGATGCTCGGAGCCCTTGCCCTCGGCGATATCGGGCAGCATTTCCCGGACAAGGACGACCGCTGGAAGGGCGCGGACAGTATCGTGCTGCTGAAACGCGTGAATGAGATGATAAAGGAGCGGGGCTTCACGGTATCGAATCTTGATTGTACGATCAACGCCGAAAAGCCCAAGCTCGCGAAATATATTACTGATATGAGGGCAAACATCGCCTCCGCCCTCGGCATCTCCGCCGACCTCGTCAGCGTCAAAGCCACCACCGAGGAAGGCCTCGGCCTCGCCGGCGCCGGTATCGGCGCCACCGCCGTCTGCCTCCTGGAAAGTCGCTGCGCTTGAGCCGCGGGGGAGGAAGAGAGAGGGAAGGAAGGAAGCCCCTGTTCCAATCCAGTTGCCTTTGATCGCCGCGTCCTTGCGGCGTTTTGGGCAACTGATTACGGCATCCTGCCGTAGGAAAGGC
>JAIKZF010000045.1 GCA_024682455.1 Ruminiclostridium sp.
TGTGTGCAGCTGCGACGGGACCTTCGAGATAAGCTCCACGCCGAGAAATCCCGCGATCACGAATACGAATACGAGCAGTAATATTTCACCTACAGCCATTTCACTTATCCCCCTTGAATCTCTCATGTATTATTTTGCCGCCCTGCGTGAGCAGGCAGCCCTTCATTATCTCGTCCCCGAGCTTCACGTCGAGCTCCTTTGTTTCCTTGTTGTAGAAGTGCGTCAGAAACGACGTGAAGTTTCCGGAGAGCATCTTCGACGCGTCATACGGCACCTGTCTTTCGAGCAGGTCACCCGACATTATGATAACGCCGTTGTCGGTGACTACCTCCTCGAACAGCTTCGAGCCCTCTACGTTGCCTCCCGTGGAGACTGCCATATCGACTACCACGGCGCCGGGCTTCATGCGGTCGAGAACGTCCTTTCCGATGAGTCTCGGAGCCTTGCGGCCGAACACCTTCGCGGTCGTTATGACGATATCGGAGCGCTCACAGACCTTCGCCTGCCCCTCCTTCTGCTTCGCGAGCTGCTCGGGAGTGAGCTCCTTCGCGTAGCCCTGATCGGTCTGCCCCATTTCGCCGAGGTCGATCTTCACGAAGCTCGCTCCCAGCGACTTTACCTGATCCTCGACAACGGGACGTGTGTCGAACGCGTCGACTCTCGCACCGAGTCTTTTCGCGGTAGCTATCGCCTGAAGTCCCGCAACTCCCACGCCGATAATGAACGCGCGCGCGGGATTGATCGTGCCGGACGGCGTTACCATCATCGGCAGTATCTTCGGCATTCTCGCCGCGGCGTTCACGACCGCGACATAGCCCGCAAGCGAGGTCTGAGACGACTGAACGTCCATTTTCTGCGCAAGCGTCGTTCTCGGTATCATTTCGAGCGACACCGCCTGCAAGCCCGCAGCCGCCATTTTGTTCAGCAGCTCCTTCTCGTTGAACGGGTCGAGGTAGCTCAGATGCAGCGTGCCGCTTTCGATGCCGTCGATGCTTTCGGGCTTCATTATGCGCAGAACAATATCGCTGCCCTTATAGCCCTCCTCATTGGAAGCCACTAGAACAGCGCCCGCCTTCTCATAAGCCTCGTCATTGAAGCCGCTTTTTTTGCCCGTACCCCTGACCGCCTTGATCTCGTAACCCATTCCGACGAGCTTTTTCACATCGTCCGGAACGAGCGGAGTTCGCGTTTCGCGCGGGTCGGTCTCCTTGCATACAAGTATTTTTTTCATACTTTCTCCTTTCGATCTTGCTTTTTTGCCGGCTGAAAACACAGCTAAAGCATTACCGCACTTTCGGTACGGTAATGCTTTCAAACAATTTTAATCCCAAGCCCCGGTGTCCTGCGAATATTCGCTGTTCGCGGCGTTGTCGGACATTTCCGCAGCCCCGTACTCTCCGATAAACATTTCGGGGTGTCTGTCTATCGGCACAAAGTTGTAATTCATACAAAGCCTTCTTTCTGTGAAGCAGCTTTCGTTTCTGTCACAATTCAGATACGCATCCGAAGGCTGCTCCTCAACTATTCACTATTCATTCTTCACTATTCATCATTCACTTCTATCATACTATGCCCTGCGCGTTCATTGCGTCAAGGACTTTCTCGAAGCCCGCAATGTTCGCACCGACAACGAAGTTGTCCTTGTAGCCGTACTTGTCGGCTGCCTTAGCGATGTTGTGATAGAGGTTCACCATGATCTGCTTCAGCTTGCTGTCTACTTCCTCGAACGACCAGCTCAGGCGCTCGCTGTTCTGCGACATTTCGAGAGCGGAGGTAGCTACGCCGCCCGCGTTCGCAGCCTTGCCGGGAATGAAGAACACCTTGTTGTCCTGAAGGTACTTGGTCGCTGCCTCGGTCGTGGGCATATTCGCGCCCTCGCATACCGCTGTTACGCCGTTGGCGACAAGCTGCTTCGCGTCCTCGATATCGAGCTCGTTCTGTGTTGCGCACGGAAGAGCGAGGTCCGCCTTTATCTGCCATACGCCGCGGCCCTCGTGATATTCGGAGTTCGGACGGTACTTCCTGTACTCGGTGAGACGCGCGCGGTCGATCTCCTTGATCTGCTTGAGAGCCGCAACATCGATCCCGTCGGGGTCATATACCCAGCCCGTGGAATCCGAGCAGGTGAGCACCTTGACGCCGAGCTGCTGCGCCTTTTCGATAGCGTAGATAGCAACGTTGCCCGCGCCCGATACAACGGCGGTCTTGCCATTGATGTCGATGCCGTGATCCTTGAGGAGCTCCTCCGTGATGTAGAGAAGTCCGTAGCCGGTAGCCTCTGTTCTTGCGAGCGAGCCTCCGAACGACAGGCCCTTACCGGTAAGAACACCCTCGAACAGACCGCGCACGCGCTTGTACATACCGAACATATAGCCTATCTCACGTGCTCCCGTGCCGATGTCGCCGGCGGGAACGTCGGTGTCCGCGCCGATGTACTTGTAGAGCTCAAGCATGAAGCTCTGGCAGAAGTTCATTATCTCGCGGTCGGACTTGCCCTTGGGGTCGAAGTCGGAGCCTCCCTTGCCGCCGCCTATCGGAAGTCCCGTGAGGCTGTTCTTGAAGATCTGCTCAAAACCGAGGAACTTGATTATACCGATATTTACGGACGGGTGCAGTCTCAAACCGCCCTTGTACGGACCGATAGCGGAGTTGAACTGTACGCGGTAGCCGGTGTTCACATGAGCGTTGCCGTTGTCGTCGATCCACGGAACGCGGAACTTTATCTGTCTTTCGGGATTCACAAGTCTTTCGAGAAGCGCGTCCTTGCGTAACCTCTCCTCATTCGCGTCTATCACGGGTCTGATAGAATCGAGCACCTCTCTTACCGCCTGATGGAATTCAGGCTCACCGGGGTTTTTTGCTATCACCTGTTCGATGATCTCGTCAACATAGGACATTTCTTTCTTCCTCCTGTAATCTGTAAATAATAAAAGCCCGAAAAAGCCGTCCGCGTACCCGCAAAAGTACCGACGAGCATTTTTCAGCGCCATTGCCGAAAATATAAAATTCAACCAATATATTTTACAATATACTTATATAAAAGTCAATTTTGCGGATACCGCAAATATCAGACATACAGCGGTATGATTCCGACTACTTTCTGTTCTTTACTTCTAACGGACGCTTGCCCGTGTACTTGTGAAATTCCGCCGTGAAGTAATCGGCAGTCGCAAAGCCCAGCATACGGCTTATCTCGCCGACCTTGTACCTGCCCGAAAGCAGCAGCTTTACAGCGTAACGCATACGGAACCGCTTATAGAACTCCCCGAAGGTCATTCCCATTCGCTTACGGAACATTCTTCCGAAGTAGTCCTTATTGAAGCCGAAATGCTCCGCGGCGTCCTGCGTTGAGACGACCGCGCCCTCGTTCTCCGTTATGTAAGCCTGTATTTTTTTCAGGAATTCGGGGTCTTCCGATATTTCGGAGAGCTCGGCGAAATATTCCCTGACCGTATCGGTATAATCGCCAGTAGCTTCTGTCGATCTTATATTCTCCGCCGCCCGCTGCAGTGCGTCGCGTATCTGCTGCTCGCTCACCGGCTCCGTCAGATAATCGACCGCGCCGTTCAGAAAACATTCGCGAATGGTATGCGGGTCGCCGCTGCCGATCACGATACATACGGGAGCATTCCTTATCGCGGACAGCTCCGAGGTGAAAGCCGCGGAGTCCATTTCCGGCAGCTTCTCGCGGAATATTACGAGATCGACCTTGACTCCGCGCACATACCGCAGAGCTATCCTCTGCGACATAGCGTGTCCGTTTATGTCAAAGCCGCATTCCCGCAAAACGCCGCTGCGCTTGTACTTCTCCGGCGCTTCCGGGTCGATGTCCGTTATGAGCAGTTTATAACGATTCTTTCCGATAGCTCTCACCCCTGTAATTCTTTGATTATTTCGCGGCATACCGCGTCAATGCTCATCTGCTTGTTCATGGCGCGGTGAAGTATATGCGAATGCGCGTCGTCCTCCGACATACCCTTGATCTGCATAAGAAGCAGCTTTGCGCGGCTCATCAGCTTAATCTCGCTGTTTTTCCGTTCAAGCGCTTTTATTTTTTCTTTCATATCGGCGTTATTGTCTGAAAACGACGTGAGGAGATCTGCCGCAAGGATAAAATTTGAACGTGATACCGGCTTTTTCAGGATATACGCGTTTGCGGCGGAAAGCCTTTTAAGCTGCGTTTCCGGCAAATCCGGCTTTACGAGCACTCCGAGAGGCACATAAAATCTCTCGTGGAGCTCTTCTATCAGCGTCACGCCGTTTTCGTCCGCAAGCGGGAGAGAGATCAGCGCCGCGGAGTACGCGTTCATATCCAGAAAGCGTACAGCGCCCGCGGCGGTCATTTCCGTGACCCTGAAAACATTGTTGTCAAGCATATCCGCATAGGCTTTGCAGGCTGTTTCTGTCCTCGCGGCAATAAGTATGTTTTTCATCGCGCTCTCTCCTTTCAGAAACTATTCTGTTTTAGTGCAGGCGGCGCTCCCGATACGTAGATTAATTTTCATCAGATTCCAAGTCTCTGCCTCGCCGGCGGCGAGCCGCCGCTCCCAAACCGTCTGTTAACTTTCATCAGATGTCAAGTCTCTGCCTCGCAGCCGTTACCAACCCCATAAACAGCGGGTGCGGCCGATTCGGTCTCGACTTGAACTCCGGGTGGAACTGTACAGCGACGAAGTACGGATGATCGGGGATTTCAACTATCTCGACAAGCTTTCCGTCCGGAGATTTGCCCGAGAGCTTCATTCCGCTGCTCTCGAACTCCTCGCGGAAGTCGTTGTTGAATTCGTAGCGGTGGCGGTGGCGCTCGAAGATGAGCTTTTCGCCGTAGCACTTCTGCGCAAGGCTCTCGTCGGCAAGCTCGCATGGGTATGCGCCGAGGCGCATTGTGCCTCCCATTTCTACTCCCCTCTGGTCGGGCATAAGGTCGATAACGTTATGCGCAGTTTCGGCGAATTCCGCGCTGTCAGCGTCGCTCCAGCCGAGCACATTTCTCGCGAATTCGATGACAGCCATGTGCATTCCGAGGCACAATCCGAGGTACGGGACGCGGTGCTCACGCGCGTATCTCACAGCCTCTATCTTTCCCTCAATGCCGCGGTTCCCGAAGCCTCCGGGTACGATGATACCCGCACAGTCGGAAAGCAGTCCTGACACCGTTTCCGCCGTCACTTCCTCCGAGTTTATCAGCTTTATCTCCGCCTTCGAGCCCTGCGCGAATGCCGCGTGACGAACCGATTCCATGACCGAGATGTACGCGTCCGGGAGAGCTGCGTACTTGCCGACTATCGCGATCTTAAGCGGCGTTTCTGCGTGCTCCTGACGGTGAACCATTTCCGTCCATGCCGAGAGGTCGGGCTTCTCGTTTTCAAGCCCGAGGTGGTGACAGACCGTGTCCGCAAGACCTTCGTGCTCGAGCATAAGCGGTACAGCGTAAAGGGAGCTTGCCGTGCGGTTGATGATAACATCTTCCTTGCGCACGTTGCAGAAGTTCGCGATCTTCGCCTTCGCTTCGTCGGGAACGTCGCAGTCAGCACGGCAGACAAGTATTGTCGGCTGTATTCCCACAGCGAGCAGTTCTTTGACAGAGTGCTGTGTAGGCTTGGTTTTCAGCTCCTCGGAGCCCGAGATGAACGGCAGCAGCGTGACGTGAATATATATCACGTTCGAGCGGCCTTTGTCAAGCCCGACCTGCCGTATAGCTTCGAGGAAAGGTGTGCCCTCGATGTCACCGACTGTGCCGCCTATCTCGGTTATCACGATGTCGGCGTTCGCGGCTTCTCCCGCTTTGTAAATACGCTCCTTGATCTCGTTCGTGATGTGCGGTACGACCTGAACGGTCGCTCCGAGATAGTCTCCGCGGCGCTCCTTGTTGATTACTGTCTGATAGATCTTTCCGGTCGTGACATTGCTGTTCACGTTCAGGTTTTCGTCA
>JAIKZF010000088.1 GCA_024682455.1 Ruminiclostridium sp.
GAAGCCCCTTTCCAAGGAAAGGCGCTCCCTCCCTACCCTCTCCCTCCCTCCCCCAGACCCCCTCTCTCCCTCTCCCCACCCTCCCGCGGGAAAGGCCACGCGCTTCGCCTTGCAGCGGGGAGAGGTAGTACGCCTTTACAGAGTAGAAGAAAGCACAAGAATAAAATAACTGCGCCTATACAAGCAATAGGCGCAGTTTTTGATATTCAGTTTGTTCATGATCTGCCCTTAACTATTGCAAGAGCTTCATAATAGAGCTTGTAGAGCTTCTGCGTGCTGTTTTCGAGGAAATAATAGTGATAGATGTAAGGAACCGTCAGCCCCAGAAACAGCAGAGCAAGCAGCAAAGCCGGCACCGAATGAGCCGTGATGAGCATGAAGAACGATAACACCGTCATAACGGCAAACGTCATAGTCACGATAAGATGCACCAGCCGCTCGTGCTGATAAAAGCCTATCCGGGTGAGCATCTCCGAGAGAAACTCCTCGTCAATGCTCTCCCTGCCCTTTATCCGTATCTCGGTCTCTTCAAGATACTCTTTTATCTCGTTTTTCATCAGTCAATATGGTCAATGATCTCCAGAGACTTTTCCTCGTTCATCTTATTGCATATCTCAATGAACTTGTCAAGCGGAACATTGTTCATCTTCTTGTTGCCGCGGATATTCACGGAGACCGTGCCGTTCGCGCCCTCATTGTCGCCGACTACAACGATATAGGGATCCTTGAAGTTCTTGAATCTCTTGATCTTGTTGTTCATGTTGTCGTCCGCAAGGTCTATCTCCGTCCTGATACGGTTCTTCACAAGAGCGTCATACACCTTCTGCGCGTATTCGTTGTGCTCTGTCCTTATCGGAACTACGGCGACCTGATACGGGTTGAGCCAGAACGGGAACAGTCCCTTGTAATTCTCGGTGATTACGCCGATGAATCTCTCGAACGAGCCGAAGATCGCGCGGTGTATCATTACCGGCTGCTTTTCGGTGCCGTCCTGCGCGATGTACTTCATATTGAAGTTCAGCGGGAGCTGGAAGTCGAGCTGGATCGTGCCGGTCTGCCACTCTCTGCCGAGGGCGTCCTTCATCTTCAGGTCGATCTTCGGACCGTAGAAGGCTCCGTCGCCCTCGTTGAGCTCATAGCCGTCCTTGCCGAACACGTTTTCGAGTATCTCCTTAAGATCCTCCTCCGCCTTGTTCCATACGGCGATATCGCCCATATAGTCGTCGGGGCGTGTGGAGAGCTCGGCGGAATAGGTGAGCCCGAAGGTATCATAGAGCTCCTTGGCGATGCTCATGATGTCCATGATCTCGCTGCCTATCTGCTCCTCGGTAACGAGGATATGCGCGTCGTCCTGACGGAAGAGCTGCACGCGGAACAGGCCGTTCAGCTCGCCGGACTTCTCCTTGCGGTGAATGGTATCGACCTGGTTTATCCTGATAGGCAGCTCCTTGTAAGAGCGCTGCTTGTTCATATAGACCTTGATCGCGTTGGGGCAGTTCATGGGCTTGAGGGCGTAGGTATCGGGGTCGTCCTCGTTCTCGCCGGGGATAACGAACATACCGTCCATATAGTGAGCCCAGTGGCCGGAAGTTACCCAGAGCTCCTTCTTGGAGATCACGGGGCCGGAGATCTCGGTGTAGCCGTGCTTCTCGTGAACGTCTCTCCAGTAGGACAGCAGAGCGTTGAACATCTTCCAGCCTCTCGGCAGCCAGTAGGGCATACCCGGGGCGGTGTAGTCGAACATGAAGAGCTCGAGCTCCTTGCCGATCTTCTTGTGGTCGCGTTCGAGGGCTTCCTTGATGAGCTGCTTGTGGGCTTTGAGAGCCGCCTTGTCCGGGAAGGCGTATGCGTATATGCGCACGAGCCTGTCTCTCTTCTCGTCGCCGCGCCAGTACGCGCCGGAGACGCTTCTTATCTCGAAAGCCGCGCCCATGAGCTCCTGGGAGTTGTCAACGTGGGGGCCGCGGCACAGATCGACATAATCGGTGCCCGTGTAGTATATGGTGATAGTCTCGTCGTCGGCGAGCTCCTCGATGATCTCGGTCTTGAACTTCTGCGAGGCGAAAAGTCTGACCGCGTCAGCCTTGGAGATCTCCTCGCGCTTCCAGTCCTCTCTGCGCTTGATGATCTCGCGCATCTTGTCCTCGATCTTTCCGAAATCCTCGTTTGTGACGCTCACACCCTCGGGGAAGGTAAAGTCATAGTAGAAGCCGTCGGCTATCTGCGGACCTATGGCGTACTGCACTTCCTTACCGTAGAGCTCGATGACTGCCTTTGCGAGTATATGGGCGAGAGAATGCCTGTATACTTCGAGAAACTGTTCTTTTTCCATAGTGAAACCTCCCGACCGCCGCGCTTTATTTGATATTCCCGCAACCGGCGGGCATCGTAACGGCGTGTCAATGTTAATATATTATACCATAATATAATAGATTTGTCAATCTTTATATTCCGATTTGCGTCCGCTTCATCTGCGGCACGCCCCGCCGGTTACACAATGGTTACGTTTTCCCGGAAAGAGACCGCGATATGTAAGAATTAAACAAACAGCGCCCCGTCAGCGCCGACGGATTGACCACTTGAACAAAAAAAAGATGTGGAATTTGTTCAAATCGTGGTATTTATCGGGTAAATGAAAAAAACAGTTGCAAACGGCGAATAAAAAGGGTATAATGTATTTTGAGACATCATATTCAAAGTCCGTGTTCTTGTTATCCCTAAAAATATGAACGGCGGCGATCGAAAGGGTGGTTGTATTGAACGCTAATGACATCAAGTGGATCACTTCCGGCAACCTTGAGCATGACCCATTCTTTTTCAGTATCCCCGAAAAGCTCGATACCTACGGATACTGCATAGATTTTACGGGCTACGGCGAGGGCAAGGCCGACAAGGCGCAGCTCTGCATCCTTGACGTGGCAAATAAGAAGGAAGATCCCAATATCCTCATAATCTGTCCCGACGGCAGCAAGGAAAGCTGGTACATCGGGCTGCTTAAGGGCGTGGGTCTGGACTTCAAATTCATCAACGCCGCACATGACGCGGTAACATATTTCAGCCCCAGGACCTCGAACCTGCTGCTTCTCGACGAGAAGGTGCTCGCAGAGGGCGACGGCTCGGCATACGCTCCGATAAAGGAGAGCGGCCTGCAGTGGGATCTCATCATAATCGACGGCTCCGGCGCCGTGGACGGTATGAATTATTCGCTCTATACCGAAAACCTCGGCATGAAGACCGCAAAGCTGCTCATATTCGCGCCCTATCCGTCCGAGTATACCACCCCGCCCGATAAGATCGGCGATATCGTCAAGGCTCTGCTCAACGACGACAATATGGCAAAGGGCGTTGACGACTACAAAATAGACGAGAACGTGATGAGATTCACCATGGATACGCCCTTCGTCGACTACCCGAGAGAGCTCAGCACCGAAAGCAAGGTAAAAATCGTGCGCTACGCCTTCCCCGAGGCGGATATCCCCGCGAACCTGCGCATTGACGAGCAGGCCGGCAGCCGCTATTCGCACGGCGGCAACGTCTTCGAGGAGTATAACCTCCCCGAGGCATCGGTCTACCGCAGGCACGAATACACCCGCGAAGACGCCGAAACGCTCAGGAACAAGGACAAGAAGCTCGAAAAGTTCCTGGAGATCATCGACGGCATCATGAACTCGGAGGACAAGACGGCTATCGTCTACTTCAAGTCCGAGGATACCGTCGGCTATATCGAGAAGATACTGTCCGCGCTGTATTCCGACAAGCTCTCAAATATCGTATATCTCGACAAGACCCGCGCCGATACCAGACTGCTCAAGCAGTGGTATGAGACCAGGCCCGTCCGCCGCTTCAAGGTCATTCTCGCAAGCGACAGAATGAGCGAGGGCATGGGTATCTTCTCGCCGATAACGCATATCATAAACTATGAGCTCCCCGACAGCCCCGTTGAGCTCCAGCAGCGCTATATGCGCCGCTCCCTCGATACGTCCGTGAAGGACCCCGAGTTCATAATCTTCCTCGATGACAACGGACTGTTCGACAGAAGAGTCATGTCAAGAGCCCTCGCAAGCAACCTCTACAAGGCGTTCAGAGTGAACGTTCCGTCGGAGAACATCATGTTCGCCGTTGAGGGCATCGAGACCATGCTCGCGGAGATAATCGCAGACATCAAGTACGTCGCCGAGTACACCGAGGCGGTGGGCTCCAGCTTCGACGTCATCTCGAAGTTCAGACAGGACTATAACGTGTCCCCCGCCCGCGGACTTACCACAGCGCCCAAGACCTGCGAGTACGCCAAGCGCAAGCTCGGCACTATCGCGCGCACCCTCGGCGTCAGCGATATGATCGGCGAAAAGGATATAGACAAGGCGGCTCTTACAGAGAGGATAACCGCGAAGATAAATGAGATCCGCTCGGGCTTCTCGTACTACGATACCAACGGCGAGATAAAGACAGTTCCGCGCGGCACTGCCAGGACCCCCGAGTTCAAGCAGTTCGCGGGGTATCTCGACGGCAACCCGTTCAACCTCGGGCTCAAAACGGCACAGGAAGAGCTGAAAAAGGCTCTCAAGGGCAAGAAGGAGTTCGCGTACATCAAGGATGCCATATCCGAGATACCCGACGCCCTGAAACCCGCGGTGCTCTACAATATCTGGATCTACTGGCATAAGGAGCTCGGTATAGGCGGTTCCTACGCCGAGTTCATAAAAGCTTACAATGAGGGGGTGATCTGAGATGGCTTATCAGGACACAAAGGAGCGCGAGGCTAAGGCCGCCGAGCTCAAAAAGTTCATAGGCGACTTCTACGTGGCGCACGATGAGGGTAACTTTGAAGCCCGCGACGCCGCCCTCAAGAAGGTGCAGAAGGCTCTCTTTACCGGAAGCTCCGACAGCGAGCCCCTTAAGGATTACTTCAATGAGGCTTTTCAGGGCAGAACGGTGTTCAACACCCTTCTCAGCATCAACGACTACCCCAAGGAGAGCATACTCCGTGAGCTGCTCCAGAACACCTTCGGCTGCTCCTACGAGACCAAGGACGTCAAGGTCATAATGAATTTCAGCACCAACCAGCACCAGGTGAGCCTCACCTATAACGAGGTCGGCTTCACCATGGATCAGATACTCTACTATCTGAGCTTCGGACGCGGCGAGGTCGATAAGTCGACCACCCGTGAAGGCCGCTTCGGTGTCGGTGCAAAGAGCGTGTTCCTCAACGTTGAGTGGCTCTCGCTCAAATCAAACAATTTCAGCTTCAAGATCAAGAACAACAACGGCACCCTGGAAATAATGGAGCTCGACCTGTTCGGCTCCCAGTTCAAGGGCACCGAGATAATCTTCAAGGTGCGCGGCGATGAGTTCCGCACCATAATGGACAACTTCCTGACCCTCACGGACAAGAGGGGAGACTACATGAACCTCATGGAGCTCTGCTTCGCGTTCAACAGGAAGAAGATCCTCGATATCCGCGATCAGAGCAATCTCGTCGAGTCGGACGACCGCACCTTCAATATTGCCGTCATGGTCGATAACGAGATGAAGACCGTCTACAAGATCATGCAGTATAAGAAGGAGGGCGACGATAACCCGACTATCCGCTTCATGCAGAACGGCAAGAGCATTATCGACTTCCTCTGCTATGAGAGCGACGGCTATTCCTACCTCATACCCTACGCGGTCGCAAATGCCAAGCGCGCCCAGATCGTCAAGCTCCTCGTCGAGAAGTACAACTACTTCTCCACCTACGAGCTCACCGGTCTCTACAAGGAGGAGAACGAGGCGTTCATCAACGAACACCTGTCCGCGTTCTTCATCAGCGTGCCGAACGGCTTCATCACCCCGCACAGAACAGGTATCAAGCACTCCAGCGAAAATGAGGTCACTCAGCATATCGAGAAGGACCTCAGACAGATGATAACCGCCTATAAGCAGTACTTCGTGCTGGATATGCAGCAGGTGCCCAATACCAAGGACAGATACTTCCTCTATCCGAAATCCTACGCCTTCGAGTTCTTCAAGAACTTCATCAAGACCAGCAAGTTCGGCAAGGATCTCCAGTCCGCGTTCCAGAGCAGCATCTCGCTGATCTACCCCGGCGAGACCCTGGCAACCGACTATGCCGTGCTCAAGGAGCGCGGCTACCTCAGCAACGCCGAGCATATCCCGCAGCTCGAACACGCAAACGGCACCGCCTACGACAAGTATATCAAGGATGAGCTCAGCGAGATGCACGAGCTTCTCGCCGACCTCGACGAGAGGATCATCTACGTCGGCTATGAGTGGGAGAACGAGGACGGCTCCGCTACCGGCAGAGTCTACCTCTATGAGTTCCTCCACGAGGGCAGCACCTTCTACGTTGACTCAAAGGCGTCGCCGAACCGCTCGGACAATATGCTCTACACGGGCTTCACCTCCGTGGCGGAGAAGGTCGCAGGCGAGTTCCTTAAGGATAACATCGTCCATAACGACGAGGAGCTCGAAAAACTCCTCGCGATGTACGACGATATCTATCGTGAGGATTACAAGATAGTAATGAAATACTATCAGTTCTATATCTCTCACGGCGACGAGCAGCAGCGCTATGAGGTGTCCAAAATGGACATCAACAACATCGACAACGCCATGCGCGCCGTACAGAAGCGTCAGCACCGCTTTGACACGCACCAGAACTACAACGAAGTAGTTTCCATGATAATCAACTCCTTCACACAGGGCAAGGATACTATGACCTTCCTGAAGGAGATCAAGGAGCAGGGCGGTAAGATCACGCTCCAGCTCGATATCAACAAGCGCTACCGCTTCTGCGCGTACAACAAGCAGTTCATGATACCGCCGAATGTCTCCAACGCCGACCTCGTCGAAATAATCGGAGATATCGGTACGCTCATTAAGTGCGGTATGCTCAACGGCAGGAACTTCGACTTCACCTACAACAAGAGCCGTTACTCGTTCGACCCCGAGCTCCTGTCCAGAATGTTCGGCAGTGATGAGCTCACCCCGCTCATCATAAGCACCCGCGCGGATATGCTCTATACCGCCGACCTCAAGACGGACAGAATAGCCCTCGTAGACGACGCGGGCAAGATCGTGAAGATCGTCGAGCTTGGCGAGGAGATCACCCAGGAAATGCGCGAAAAGACCAAGAAGTATATCGCGCTGCGCTCGGACTACACAAAGCCCGACTTCGCCAATATCGCCGAGTACGTCATCACGGGAAAGAATGAGCAGCTTTTAAGCAAGCACTATCTTACCTCGCAGGATCCGAATAGGGTCATCCCCGATCAGATACCCTACTACCTCAAGCCCATGCCCGTCATCACAAAGGAGGAATTCCGGTATCTGCGCGAGCAGAGCAGAGCCGCGGCAAAGTTCCGCGAGAGCCGCAACTACCGCAATTACTTCGCGAAGGACATCAACGGCAAGCTCTTCGGTTACGGCGGCTGCTGCCCCGTGTGCGGCTTCGAGTCCCGCGCGATCAACAGCTTCGGGCTCAAGGATTTCGAGGTCGAGATCCTTACCGAGGACAGCGAGAGGATATTCAAATTCTCGCTGTACCTGTGCGCCAACGATATCGCGGCTTCCGGCGGCTGGCTGATAACAGGTGTCAGCATAGGCGGAATGTCCCCGCTGAAGTGGCTTGACGAGATCAGGAACGCGGAGACCATACCGCCCGAGTATCTCTTCTGCCATATCAGCTATCGCTCGCAGTTCACCAACGATATCCTCGGCGGTAACTCCAACGCCCTCGGAGAGGTCATGTTCGACTCCGACAAGGGCGGTCTCGACGTGGTCATCTCCCCGCTCATGGCGGCGAAATGGGTCGAGGACAACGAATAAAAACGATAAGGCTTCCGGTCGTTACCGAACGGGAGCCTTGTTTTGGTAAAAATACGATTGCCGGGCGTCGGCTATCGGGATAATTCGGAGGAATACATAATGTTTTGTAAAAACTGCGGGACACAGCTTCCCGATACTGCCATAATGTGCAGCCACTGCGGAGCCGATCTCAGCGTAAAGCAGCCTCAGCAGCAGTATCAGCAGCCACAGCAGCAGTACCAGCAGCCACAGCAGCAGTACCAGCAGCCTCAGCAGCAATATCAACAGCCTTATCAGCAGCAGTATCAGCAGCCTGCACAGCCGTACGGTAATCCCGTGCAGCAGCAGTATCAGCCTCCGGGACAGGCTCCGTACCAGAACCCCTATCAGCAGCCGATGTACGCTCACCCGTACCAGCAGCCTCCGCAGAACACTATCGTGCGGGACGTGGTCGAGGCGAAGATACGCTCGTTCGGGAACTACCGCATTTACAACGGCGGCAAGAAGGTTCTCACGGCAAAGGAGCACAGTCTGTTCTTCATTATCATGGCGGCAATGGTATTAGGCGTGGCTGTCAATATCCTGGGGCTCATCTTCGAGCAGAACGCGGGGAACCAGCTTGGCGTCAGGGTCGACGTGATAACGCCGTTCAACGTGGGCGGACTGATACTCGGGCTTCTGATACGACTCGCGCTTCTGGGACTTAACAGCCGGGGCTGGACGATAGCTCTTGCGGTCGGCAGCTTTGCGGGGGCAGGTCTCTGCATTTCGGAGATGTACGAGCTCGACAAGGTCGCGGCAATGTTCAGCTCATACGGGCTTACCACCGGGGACGTTGGTACGGCGAAGATCATGTTCATACTCTGCACTGTGATAAATACCGCGGCGGCGGTACTGCTGCTGATATATCAGCGGTATCTCTCAAAGTCTGTACAGAGGCCGCGTATTATGGAGATAAACAACGCGATGATGACAGGACAGTACAATATGCAGTAACACATACCCTCCGCGTATGCAGAAGCGCGGGGGGTCATTTTATTGTCATTTTTGTTCAATACCCGGTCAGTAGCAGTTATTTTTTTACTTACATTGAGAAAAAACTATTGGTTTTGATTCGCGTATCG
>JAIKZF010000091.1 GCA_024682455.1 Ruminiclostridium sp.
GGCGGTCTTGTCGGGGACGCGCCTTACCTGTTCCTCGAACAGACGGTTGCAGGTCGTATAAGGCACAGTTACGTCCGTAGCATTGAAGCCTTCGAGCATCCTGCGCGCCTCATCGGACAGCACGGATATCTCCGTCAGCCACTCGCGGCGGAGTATGCCGTCGAGCGCCGTTTCGAGCGCGGCGGAAAATCCGCGGATATATTCCTCACTGAACCTGTCGGCGCGGTATTCGGTGATGAACCGGAGCTTTCCGCCGACTATCCAGACATTCATATTGATAGGTGCCTTAGCCTCCGACAGCTCCACCGGTATCAGCTTCGCGGGAAGTCCGCAAAGACTGTCGAAGATGAATTCGTCGCCCTGCCATGCGAACATTACTTCGGCGTTCACGTTCAGAGCGCGGCTCATCTCCGCGAACGAATAAATATCGTTGCTCTGCGAATCCACAAGCTGCTCGCTCATCTCGCGGACATACTGCGCGACGGTCTTTCCAGCGCTCAGCGACGAAACGATCGGTATAGTCTTGACAAGCATCGCCATTGTGCCGGCAAGGCGGGAATCGTTGCGCCCGCTGTAAATTCCGGCAAACGCCGCCGACTCGGTGCCGAGGTATTTGTTCAGCGTCAGTCCGAACGCCGCCGAGAACAGACCGTTCATCGATGCGCCGTTCTTCTCGCACCACTGCTTTGCCGCTTCGGGGGTCACCTTGTCGGACGCGAGGTCGTAGGAAGCGGTACTCGGCGTTTTTTCTCCGTGGATATCGCCCGCGGGCAGAGACTGCGTTTCCGCGCCGTCAAGCAGGTTTTCGTAGTAGCTCTTCGCGTTGGCGTAAGCGTCGCCCGCGCGGAGCATTTCTTCATTCAGAACGACCTCATAGCCCGTGTAGGCTTCCTTTCCGAGAGTCTTTCCGGCATACGCTTCGGAAATGTCGTTCAGGAATATCATCATCGAGCTGCCGTCCGAGATGATGTGGTGCATCTCGATGAACAGATAGGTCTTTTCGCCGTGAAGTATCTCAACTCTGAACAGCCGTCCTCCGAGCAGCTTGAACGGCTTGACGAGCTTCGTCTTTTCCTCGTCGATCGAGGATATATCGCGCTCGCCTACGCAGCTTTCATCGAACGAAAAATCGCCGTCCATTCTGCGCATACGCACGTCGCCGTCGTCGTTTAGGAACAGGCGCGTTTTCAGTATCGGGTGAGCGTTGACCGCCCCGACTATCGCAGTTTTCAGCTTCGCGCTGTCTATCTCGTCGGATATTTCAAGCAGTATCGGGATATTGTAGATAGTGTCGTCGGGTCTTGCGACGGACTCGACGTATATTCCCTCCTGCGTCTTTGTCAGGCCGTACTCGGACTGCACCTCAAACACGGGCAGCTTGTTGTCAGCTCCCGTAAGGAACGTTTCGAGCTTGTCTATCGTGTTGTTTTCCTTTAAGTCGCGCGTGGAAACTGCCGTGTCAAACGCCTTTGACAGCAGCACGTTGAGCCTTATCGCGCCGATAGAGGAAAGTCCCGCCTCGTAGATGTTCGTGGTTATGCCGAAGTCCTTGTGACCGATGACCTCCGCTATGCAGTCGAAGATCTTCTGCTGGACTTCCGTCTGCGGCGGAATGATCTCGACCTTCTGGCGCTGCGGCTTCGGGAGCTCCTTCTTGTTGATCTTCTGGTTCTGGTTGAGCGGTATGCGCTCGATCTGCATCGTTACAGCAGGCACCATGTACGGAGGCTTGCACTCCATGATGAACTCGTTCATCGCGGAAATGTCCACGGGCTCGGGAGAAACAACGTAAGCCGCGATGAATTTCTCGCCGCTCGACTCGTCCTCGAAAGCCTGAACTGTCGCATCGGAGATGCCCGCGAATTCGCGTATCACGCCCTCGACCTCGGTAAGCTCTATGCGGAATCCGCGCACCTTTACCTGTCCGTCGTTCCTGCCGATGAAATCTATTTCTCCGTTCGGGAGCAGGCGCACGATGTCGCCGGAGCGGTAAGCGCGGTCAAAGCCCGGATTGTCGCAGAACGGGTTTCTGATGAACGCTTTTTCGGTGAGATCGGGACGGTTGAGGTAGCCGCGCGCCACACCGCGTCCGGCGATAAGAAGCTCGCCCGGGATCAGCGGCGGCATTCTGCGCCCGTTCGCGTCAATGACGTAGCACTTGTAGTTCGTGAGCGCTCTGCCGATCGGAACGCGCTCATACAGCCTGTCAACGCGCTTTCTTGTCGTAAGTATCGTACATTCCGTAGGTCCGTAGAGGTTGTAGAATTCCGGCCCTGCGTCCCTCGGCGGCAGCGGCACGAGCTTTTCGCCGCCAGTGGAAAGGTATTTCAGCTTTTCGGCGTTCGCGAGAGTGTAGAACTGTCTGCCGACCTGCGTGGTCATGAATGAGTGCGTGATGCCCAGACGGTTCAGCCACGCTTCCATGGCGAGCAGGTCAAGGCGTATCTCGTCCTCCATAATGCAGACGCACGCGCCTGTCGTGAGAGCCGGATACTGATCCATCATGTTCGCATCGAAGCCGTAGCTCGCGTATGCCGCGACGCGGGAGTTCTCGTCGAGATGATAGAATCCTCTGTACCACGAGCAGAAGTTCGCGATATTGCGGTGTTCGAGCATAACGCCCTTCGGAGTTCCCGTCGAGCCGGAAGTATAGAGCAGAATGAACAGATCGTCCGGAGCCGGAGTGTCCGCGATCCTCTCGCACGCGGGAAGCGCAGGGATATCCTTTGTCAGCAGTATTTTTCCCTTGTATTCCGGAACTCGTGAAAGCAGCTCCTCGTCAGCGATAAGCAGCTTGCAGTCGGCGTCCTGCATCATGAATGTCAGGCGCTCGGTAGGATAGGAAGGATCGAGCGGCTGATACGCGGCACCCGATTTGAGCGCTCCGAGAGAAGCTAACGTCATATACGCGCAGCGCGGTATAAGTATCGAGACGACATCGCCGTGGCCTATGCCGAGCGAACGCAATTTTCCCGCAATTCTCTCGGATATATCGTCTATCTGGCTGTATGTGTAGGTCTCGTCCTTGTATATGACCGCGGTATTGTCGGGAGTTTTTGCTGCCTGAGCTCTGAACAGCGATACAATGTCCGTGACCGGGAAGTCCGCCTCGTCGCTGTTCGCTTCGTCCATGAGCATGAGCGCTTCGTCGCTCACAAGGTTTATCTCTCCGAGCTTTTCTGTGCCGCAAAGTCCAGCCGCTATGCGGGAATAGACCTCTGACATGCGCTTTACGGTGTCTTCGGTGAACTTATCCGCGGCATATTCAAAGTGCAGCTCATATTCGGTGCTGTTCTTTTTAAGAACGTGCAGAGTCATAGCCGCCATTACGCTGTCGGCACGGTAGAATTCCATAGGTATATTTCTGCCGCCGATGTCCACAAGCGAGAGCATCGTGCCCTGATATACGAAGAAACAGTCGGGATGTATGCCGTATTCGCCGCAGAGCCCCGCGAAATCCGCGCCGTCGTGCGTGGTGAGGTCGTGGAAGCGGCTCTGCATATCCGACATGAAGGTCACGCAGTCCGCGTTGTCGTCAACTACGGAGAGCACAGGTATGTTATGCACCATCATGCCGACTGTGTTCTGGAGCACGGGGTCGTGGCGTCCGTTCTCGCCCGTGAAGAACAGCACGCTCTTCTGATTGCAGAACAGGCGCAGCATATACGCGTAGGCGCTCATGAACAGGCTCGCCTCGGTGAGGTTGTTCTCCGAGAGCCGCGCCGTCTGTATGCCGGAAAGTGTGGTATTGTAAACGCCGAGCTTTCCCGCCTTGTCCTTCAGCGACGGATCGTCGTCCGCGTAAAGCTCTGTGTCGCCGTCTATGAGATCGAGCATCTCGCGGTAGACCTTGGCGTCGTCTGAGAGCTCCGCGGCGTTCTCGGCTTCGTACTGCGCGAGAGTCAGGTTGCTCATCTCCTCGGGCAGCACAGCCTTGCCGTTGTACGCGGCGGCGATATTGTTGGCGAGTATCGAAACGGAAGTTCCGTCTGAGACTATATGGTGCAGCACGCATACCAAGAACACGCCCTCGGGCTCCACATAGACAGCCGCGCGGGAAAGCGGCTCGTTCTCGAGGTCGAACTCGGTGTTCAGCCTGTCGGCAAGAGCGCTTCTGTCGGTGATATCGGTGTTTTCGAGCTTCACTTCTGTCTTTTTGCCCGACGCGACGAGCGAAGGCACGCCCTCAACGTCACGCACCGACATCGAGAGTATCGGATAGCGCCCGAGGATATTCTCAGCCGCCGCGCGCAGCTTTTCGGCGTCCGCGCCCATATCCGCGGGCAGGAACAAGCCGAAGACATTGTTATACGACGTTTCCTTGCCCGGAGTTCGGCAGTCGAGATATACGCTAAGCTGCGAATTAGTCAGCGGGTAAGAATCTGCGGGCTTACCCGCATAAACGGCGAGCTTTGACGGATCGGTGACCTTATCGGACATCTCCTTGGGAGTGTGCGCCGTGAAAATCGCGTTTGAGGTAAGCTCTATTCCCGCCTCGCGCAGCGTCCTTTGCAGCGCCATGACCTTGATCGAGTCGCCGCCGAGTGAGAAGAAGTCGTCGTTTATACCGACCTCCGAGATTCCGAGCACCTTTCCGAACGCGTTGCAGATCTGTCTCTGACGCGCGTTCTCAGGCGGGACATATTCGGTCTTTCTGCTCGACATATCCGGAAGCGGCAGATTCTTTCTGTCCACCTTGCCGTTGGCGTTCAGCGGGAGCTCGTCAAGGTGCATATAAAACGACGGTATCATATACGCGGCGAGCTTCTCGCCGAGCTTTTCGCTTATGAAGCTGTCCTCAAGCGCTTCGCCCGTGTAGTACGCGCAGAGCATTACGCTCTTTCCCGCGCCGGTCACGGCTTTTACGACCGCCTTGTCCACTCCCGGAACGGTAAGCAGTACATTCTCGATCTCGCCGGGTTCGACGCGCTGACCGTTTATCTTTACCATCCAGTCCTTGCGGTTGATGTAGACGAGGTTGCCGTCGGGGAGCTTTTTCAGGATATCTCCCGTATGCAGCCAGCCGCCGCGGAACAGCTTTTCGGTAGCCTCCGGGTCCTTGAAATAGCCTGTGGTGTATGTGCCTTTAACGCACATTTCGCCTTCCTCGCCGTCCCGGACAGGTTCACCGTTATCGTCCAGCAGAGCCCATACGCTGCCCTCGGGAGGTATGCCGACAGGCGTCGTCTCATACGGCTTTTCCACAAGGAACGAGCATACAGTTCCCATAGTCTCGCTCATGCCGTAGTTGTTATTCAGCTTGTAGCCGTCGCGGCTGCACTGTCCGGTAAGGCGCTCGCTTCCCGTCATGACGAGCTTCAGGGTGGAGGCTCTGTTGTTGAAATTCGACAGCACAGAAGGGCTGATGAATCCGACGGTTATGCCGTGCTCCTCATAGTAGTCCTCCAGCTTCTTCACGTCGCGCATAGTCTCAGGATCGAGAAGATGAACGCAGCCGCCGAAGGTCAGCACCTTATACACTGCCACAGACGCCACGAAATACATCGGAGCGCCCATTGCCCAGCGCTGTCCGGTCGAATATACGGGCGGCTTGCCGATACTACGGTTGGCGAGAAGTCCGGCGAAGGTGTGCAGGATCCCCTTGGGCATACCTGTCGAACCCGATGTATAAAGCAGGAAAGCCGTTTCGCCGGCATCCGTGTCGGGATATGCCGAGTCGTCGAGCGGCTCGGTGCTGCGTATCTCGTCGATGACCGTATCGTCGATGACGAACGGCGCTTCGCAGTTTTCGCTGATAAAGCGGACACGCTCGTCCGGGAAGCTCGTGCCCATTGGCACAGCCGTGTTTCCGGACAGCCAGACTCCGCATACCGCCGCGACAAACTCCGCCGAGGCGTCGAAGCGCACAGGTATAAACGCGCGCTCCTTCAGTCCCTTGGCGCTTATCCACGCGGCGGTACTGCGCATAAGTCTGCCGACTGTACCGTAATCCGTTTCTCTTTTGCCGT